>JBGYPP010000084.1:0-4081 GCA_041838515.1 Acetatifactor sp.
CTACAATAACGAGCGCATCCAGGCAAAAACAAAGTGGATGCCACCTGCAAAGTACAGAACGGCATCCACCTGTTGAGCCTCGATCATAAATCAATGTGTCCAGGGAACTGGGTACATATCATAGTGCGACAGCCCCTTTTAGAAATTTTGCATAGCGAGATCCAAGCATCACTTAATCACCGGCACACCGCAGCGACCACATACATCCCTGGTTATATCGTTGTTGGATCCGCATATGGGGCAGGGAACAGCGGTATCCCGGCTCTTGTCAAATTTTTCATAAAAACAGTTAAACTGGGGATGGTACCGAACCCTATCCCCCACCTGAAGGTAATCGAAGAGCGGATGATGAAATGCCCGCTCATCTTCGCTCTTGACACGGCCTCCATCTTTTTGTATCTTTACCACATAGAAAGTTTCTGTGGTTCCCTCTCGATTCCGCCTTTCCTCTATGCGCTTGTCCACCACCACCCCGTCCCACTGCCTTTCGCTCTTCTTTTTCAGCGATGAAACCAGATTGAACGCAAGGAATATGCCCGAGATAATAAATCCTATGCCCAGGGTTTCTGACTCCCCAGATTGCAGGCTCATAAAAAATGTGACCACTATGGGGGCCAGAACCAGCAGTACGCCGAATACGCCGGCTGCCTTATTGTTCTTTTTGAGGGCGGCGCGTATGGCCGGATGCTGTATCCTGTCAGAATACCCCGGACGGATCCCGGACTGGCCGACAGCCCCCCAAAAGGGGTCCCGCGCCGGATAGTTCCCCTGACCCGTAGCCATTCCCTGTTGCGCATATATGCCCGGCGTTCCCTGCCCTGCATCCGCGACGGGAGGCGGGTAC
The DNA here is from genome assembly GCA_041838515.1 of Acetatifactor sp. Classification (GTDB taxonomy): domain Bacteria; phylum Bacillota; class Clostridia; order Lachnospirales; family Lachnospiraceae; genus JBGYPP01. Next base: position 845 of record JBGYPP010000084.1, read on the forward strand.
ATGCCTCCCGGCGCCTCCTGCACTCCTCCTCCAATGTATGACCCATCTACTGCCGCGCCGCAGCTTTGACAGAATGCAGCTCCATCCAATATCTTTGCTCCACAGGATTCACAAAACATAGGCAACTCCCCTCCCAGCCTCCCAAGGCAGGCTTTCTATGCCTATATTGTATCCCACATAAAGTTTTGCTTTCAATCCTTTTTTTACAGAGAAATATGCCATTTCCCCGGCACAGATAATGCCGGAATTGTATCCCACATAAAGTTTTGCTTTCAATCCTTTTTTTACAGGGAAATATGCCATTTCCCTGGCACAGATAATGCCGGAAAGGAGAAAACTTCCTCAATCCCCCCTTACATCGGCGGAGGAGGCATGGTGTGCGCCGATCCTAGGGCAGATGGCTGCGGTACCAGGCATGAAACGCCTCCGCATCCAGGGTATCCAGCCAGGCGGCTGAGGATGTCAAATATGTTCCACACTCCTGCCGGCTCCAGGCCTCCCCATAGGCAGGATACGTGATCAAATCCCCCTGCTCCCTATAATAAGCGCACAATTCCGGGCAGAGTACTTTCTCCGCAATCCTGCGGGCCACTGCCTCTGGTATGGATCTGCAGGCGCAAAAATAGGTCGGTATCAGCACCGGTCCCTCCTGAGGCATACACAGAAAGCTCTCCTTCCCATCCGCCCTCAGCGCATACAGCGAGGGCACCAGCGCCGTATGGCATTGCCCGCTTCTGGCCATCTGAAATGCGGCAATGGGCATGGGGCTGACCCGGCTGCGCTCCAGCAGGCGGCCTGCGGCGTCCTCACCCCAACGGCTCCATACCGCCTTGACCACCGTTTTCACCGCCGAATTGTCTATGCCCCCAAAGGCCAGCCCCTCCCACTCCGGCAAGGGAGTTTGCCGGCACAGCTCCGGCTCTCGGGTATAATACACCAGAGGAATGGCCAAAAATGGCAGCATCTCCCCGTTCCGCCATACGGCATCCAGAGCAGCCCCCTGCCGCAACCGCAGCCATCCGGCCGCCGGATAGAGGGCATCTTGCATTTTTGTATAAATCCGTTTGTCCTCAAATACCTCCAAATCCGAGGACACCAGAATATCCGGCAATTGGGCCTCCGGCTTGGCCAGATATTCCGACATATGCTCCGGATACCCCAGCCCAAAATACCGTACCTCCAGGCATATGCCCTCCGAGATCAAGGAGGCCGCCAACCCATCCAAAAACTGCCTTTCCCCCTTTTGCAGTACGCAGATATGATTCCAATAGAGCAAAACCCTGGTCATAGCAAATGCTCCCCCTTTCTCAAAAGACTCTGATACCCTCTCTGCAGGTGATAAGCGCGGGTGAGTTCTTCATACAGCCGGCGTTCCTCCACAGAGCGCTCTACCACGGCTCTTACGGCTCCTCCCTGCAATACTATGCGCCTGGGAGCCATCAATGCGGTATGGGGGTCATGAGTGACCACCAGTACCAGTTTTTCCTGTTTTTGCAGGTAACCAAAGGCTTTTTCCTTGTCTATGCCCGCATTTTCTATCTCGTCTATCAGCACTATTGGGCTGTCGCCTATCAGCGCCGTATCAGCTATCATCAAAGCCCTGGTCTGCCCCCCGCTTAGCTGATTTAGGCTCTGTCCGGCCACTATGGGTTCCGGTGTGATGTCATTGGCCAGCTCCAACACCTCTTCTGTGGATATGCTCCGGCCCCGGCATCGGGCGTGCAATTGGACAAATTCCTCCACCGCAGCATCCAGCACAAAGCGCATATTCTGCCCCAGGTGGGATATGAGGCGGCCGGCCGCCTCCCTCCTCCGGCCCAGGGGAACGGCCTCCCCATCCAGCCATATGCGTCGGCCGGTCACCGAATCCCCATCCGCCAGCTGCTCTATATCCTTAATCAGTCGGCTTTTGCCCGAGCCGGTATTTCCCACTATGGTCCATATTTCCCCTGGGCGCAGGTTGATAGCGGCAAAAGCCTCGGCCTCTCCGCCTCTGCCCCATCCGCTGAACAGGGTAATCTCCCTCATGGCTGCCCCCCTCCAAAATCCATCTTGCCCACCACTCCCTGCTGATAAGCCGATCCCACCCTCTGCTCTCCTACACAATAGGAGCATACGCCGCTGGGCATGGCATGCCGCAGCACATCCTCATCCAAGGGCGGGCAATCCGGTCTATCCAAAATCCACTGTGCCAGCAAATCCACACCATAGCCGGCCAAGCCGTCAATGGGAAACAGTTCAGCCCGTCCATTCATCTGCCGTATCTGCCAGCAGATAATCTCCAATTCGGCCTGAGAAACCATATCTATCTTGGTCAGCACCACAAAATCCGCCTGACTGAGCATGGGCCCCAGCTTCTTAGCCGCCCTGCAGCTGGCTGTGCAATCCAAGACACAACCGGCTGTCATAGAGGCTGTGGCCGGGGAACAGCGGTGGCACAATCCCGCCGTTTCTATAAAAAGATACTCCGCTTCCAATCCGCCGGCCCACTGCCATAACTCCGGCAGATTGGACACCAGAAAGTGGTCCGGACAGATATCACCGCTAAGGCCCACCACACAGGGCAGTCCCATCTGCCTATAGACCTGTCCATCCTCCGTATGCAGGCAATCCATTTTACAAAGGGCCAATCCCCTCCCAGTCCGGCGCAGCAAAGGCAGTAGCGCCCGCAGCACAGCTGTCTTTCCCACAGCCGAGGATCCGGACAATACGACGGTTTGCTTTAACAACACTCCACACCTCCCTACACCAAAAAAAGTTAGTCATAGCTTATCCTCTCCGTCCTCCCTCTGTCTATCTCATCTAAGACTGCCAGCCAGGGCAGATACACTTGACTAGCCTAGGGCTTTCCAGTATAATTTCGCATTGGTTAGTTTTTGCTAACTTTTATGGGCTGTACTGGTTAGGCTTAGGGGAAGGGGGTGCCGGATTGCAAAATGCGCTGTCTGTATCGGCCTTGTTTCAGGGCTGTGCCGTGGATGCCAAACTGTTTTCCATCCGTCATTACAAGAAAAACCGCATGATAGACGATACGCCTAACGGTGAACCCTGTGTGGGCTTAATCGTTTCCGGCAGTCTGGATGTCTATTCGGTAGCGGCGGACGGAAGCGACATCCACTTAAACACCCTGTGTGCCGGCCAATGCTTTGGCATATACAATCTGCTGGCCAAGGCGCAGATGCGTACTGTGTTGCACTGCGTGGAGGAGACGGTCATAGCGTACCTGCCCAAAAAGAC
>JBGYPP010000085.1:0-26294 GCA_041838515.1 Acetatifactor sp.
ATATGGGTGGATTCCCGAGTGGCCAAAGGGGACAGACTGTAAATCTGCTGCAAATTGCTTCGGTGGTTCGAATCCACCTCCACCCACTGCCGTAAGGCAGAAGAATTGCATAACGCGGGGTAGAGCAGTCAGGCAGCTCGTCGGGCTCATAACCCGAAGGTCATAGGTTCAAATCCTGTCCCCGCTATTTAGCCTTAGGCTAATGCCCAGATAGCTCAGTTGGTAGAGCAGAGGACTGAAAATCCTCGTGTCGCTGGTTCGATTCCGGCTCTGGGCATTTTTTTATTGCCAAAATTTCTGTGCATCTGCCACAGGCAAAATAGAGCCAGACCCTCCGGACTGGTGTTAATCTTGCATTTTCTCCCCTCCTCTAGTAATATAGGTAGAATAAGTTCCCCATGGCTATATCAGCAGGGAAAGGCAGGGCAAGTGGAAACCAATATAGTAGAATGTAAGCAAATCAGCTTTGATTATATACGCAGGGATGATGAGGGCAATGTATCCGGCATATCCAGGGCGCTGGACCAGGTGGATTTTGCCGTAAAAAAAGGGGATTTCGTGGCTGTACTGGGCCATAACGGATCGGGCAAGTCCACGCTGGCAAAGCATATCAATGCCATACTGCATCCGGAGGAGGGTACGGTTTGGGTGGAGGGTATGAATACCCAGGACAGATCCAAGCTATGGGATATACGCCAAAAGGCCGGCATGGTATTTCAAAATCCCGACAATCAGATTATAGGCCTGGTGGTAGAGGAGGATGTAGGCTTTGGACCGGAGAATCTGGGCCTTTCCACTGCACAGATTTGGGAGAGGGTGGAGGAGAGCCTGAGGGCTGTAGGAATGTACGCCTACAGAAAGGAATCCCCCAACAAACTCTCCGGCGGTCAGAAGCAGAGGGTTTCTATAGCCGGAGTGCTGGCCATGCATCCGGATTGTATTATCCTGGATGAACCCACGGCTATGCTGGATCCCCAGGGGAGGCGGGAGGTGATCCGGGCTTTGCGGGGTCTGAACCAGGTGGAGAAGATTAGCATTATTCTGATTACCCATTATATGGAAGAAATCGTCCATGCGGATTATGTCTATGTCATGGAGGAGGGCCGGGTAGTGATGGAGGGCGGCCCCAAGGAGATATTCGCCAGGGTGGAGGAGCTGGAGGCTTTTCGGCTGGGAGTTCCCCAAATCACCCTGCTGGCCCACAGGTTGAGGAAACAGGGGATGCCACTGCCTGAGAGCATTTTGACCCTGGAGGAATTGGTGGAGGAGCTGGAGCGATGTCCATAAGGCTAGAGGGGGTTTGCTACGAGTATGAGCCAGGCACGGCCATGGCCAAGCAGGTGCTGCGGGATATAGATCTGGAAATACCCATGGGGCAGTTTGTGGGGCTGATCGGGCATACGGGCTCGGGCAAATCTACGCTGGCTCAGCATTTCAACGGCCTGCTGGCTCCCAGCAGGGGACGGGTGCTCTTTGCCGGGGAGGATATACACCAAAAGGGCTTTGACAGGCGGGCGCTGCGCAGCCAGGTGGGCCTGGTTTTTCAGTATCCCGAGCATCAGTTGTTTGAGTCCGAGGTTTTTTTGGATGTCTGCTTTGGGCCAAAGAATATGGGACTCAATCAGGAGGAGGTGGCGGAGAGGGCATATTGGGCCTTGGAGCAGGTGGGCCTGCCCAAGGACTGTTACCAGCTCTCCCCCTTTGAATTGTCCGGTGGGCAAAAGCGCAGGGTGGCCATAGCCGGGGTATTGGCTATGAAGCCCAGGATACTGCTTCTGGATGAGCCTACAGCCGGCCTGGATCCCAAAGGCCGTGAGGAGATCCTGGGTATGATCAAGGCCTTGCAAAAAAATCTGGGCATGAGCATTTTATTGATCAGCCATAGTATGGAAGATATAGCCGGGTATGTGGACAGGATATTGGTCATGCACCAGGGCAGGATGGTAATGGATGGCAGCCCTAAGGAGGTGTTTTCCCAGGCGGAGAGATTGGAGTCCATGGGTCTGGCCGCTCCTGCCGTATATTATGCGCTGCAGGCGCTGAAGAAGAAGGGATGGGATCTGCCGGCCCGGGGAACAACGCTGGAGGAGGCCGCAGAGGAGATAGCAATCGCCTATAGGCGCAGGCGGGTCCATGGGCGTTAGCCGGATGGGGAGGCAGTATCTTCCATACAGGCAGCCTTTTTGCTTTTATGGAAATCCGGGCCGCCGGCATACAGACGGCAGAAAAATAGAAGGTGCTTATGTTTCGGGATATTACTCTAGGGCAGTATTATAGACAGGAGTCGCCCATACACGGCCTGGATCCCCGGGTAAAACTGATGGGTACTCTGATATATATCATTTCCCTGTTTATATGTGAAAATCTGGGGGCGTATTTGGCAGCGGCGGCTTTTTTGGCGCTGGTGATAGCGGTATCCAAGGTCCCTCTGTCCTATATGCTCAGGGGGATGCGTTCCATATGGCTGTTGCTGCTGCTGACCGTGGTGTTCAACATTTTCCTCACCCCTGGCGAGGCGGTATTTCGCTGGGGGCCGGTATCCATTACCTGGGAGGGCGTGGAACTGGCCGGTGTGATGGCTCTGAGGCTTACGATGTTGATTATGGGTTCCTCCATGATGACGCTGACCACGACGCCCAACCATCTGACAGAAGGCATGGAGAAATGGATGTCGCCTTTGAAATGGTTCCGGGTGCCTGTCCATGAGGTGGCCATGATGATGGCCATAGCCCTGAGATTTATACCCATTTTGCTGGAGGAAACGGATAAAATCATGAAAGCGCAGATGGCCCGGGGGGCGGATTTCGAGAGCGGAGGCCTTATAAAAAAAGCCCGCGCCCTGCTTCCCCTGCTGGTGCCGCTGTTTATCTCTGCCTTTCGCCGGGCCAATGATCTGGCTATGGCCATGGAGGCCCGCTGCTATAAGGGGGGGGAGGGCCGGGGCAAGATGAAGCCCTTGGCCTATGGCCCTGGGGATTGGGTGGGATATGTAAGCCTGGCCCTGTACCTGGCCTTGATCATTGGCTTGAACCGGTTCTGGCCCTGGGGCTAGGCTGGAGAGGAAGCGGGATGGGACAGTCCCTGTAGAGGGGGTTCCCCGGCTGCGGCCTAGAGGCTGCGAGCGCATCCCGCTACCCATTCCGGAGATTTGGGCATTGGAGACGGACGGGGCGTATTGGACAGAGGGTCAGGATGAAGAAAGTGGCATTGCGCGTATCCTACGATGGCACAGCCTACGTTGGGTGGCAGCGGCAGAATAACGGCATGAGCATACAACAGGCCCTGGAAGAGGCTCTGGAGAATCTGACCGGAGAGGCGATTGCGGTGGAGGGGGCCAGCCGCACGGATGCCGGCGTACATGCGCTGGGCAATGAGGCGGTGTTTTACACCGAAAGCCCCATACCTGCCCGGGCTTTTGCACCCGCCCTCAATCGCCGTCTGCCGGAGGACATACGCATACGGCAGTCCTGGGAGGCGCCGGCGGCATGGCATCCCCGCTATGATTATGACAGCAAGGCGTATATGTACAGATGGGGTCTGGACCCTCTGCCGCCCACCAAGAGGCTGTATGCGCAGGGCTTACGCCGGCCTCTGGACATACCCGCCATGGAGGCGGCTGCGGTCCATTTGATAGGGGAGAGGGATTTCGCTGCCTTTTGCGCGGCCGGCGCCCAGGTCAGAAGCACGGTGAGGCGGGTAGAGGGCATACGTATGGCAGAAAGCGGCCCATATTGGGCCATGGCCGTCTGGGGCAATGGCTTCCTGTACAATATGGTACGCATTATGGCTGGCACGTTGATGGAGGTGGGCTGGGGCCGCAGAAAGCCCGAGGATATGCAAGCTCTGCTGGAATCCCGGGACCGCCGCCTGGCCGGTCCCACAGCGCCGGCTAGGGGATTGATTCTCCTGGGATATGGCTGGGAGGATATGGAAAACAGGCAGGATATCTGGGACTGCTGCTAGATGATCAATTATGTGGAAAATATTAAGAAATTCCGCAGAAAATAGGAAAGAAAAAAGCCTTCAAAACAGCCACAAGCCTGACTGTGGTTGTTTTTTTGTGGAGAAAAGCCGGGTGAAGGGGGAAAACCCACAAAAAAACAGGTAATTTTTTCGGATTAAGACAACAAAGGAAGCTTGACAGCCAAGAAAAGCCGTGCTATAGTTTGTAACAGATGTAATAAATTTGTAATAAATAGAGAGTGCAGCGCAGGGGCGCATTTCCCCAATTGATGAGAGGGGCGGTGCTCTGGAGGATATGGACATGATGAGATTTGGCAAGTGGGCATACGGATTGGGAGCGGCGGCGATGTTGTCTATGGCCATCTCCCCTATAGGCGCAGCGGCAGCCAGTGTGGGCAGCGTTTTGGCCAAGGGCGGCATACAGGTGAGCCTGAGCCAGCAGGGAGCCACGCTGGAAAGTCTGCGGGCGGACAAGGGCGCACAGCAGTTGAAGATAGAGAGCATACTCAGCAAGGTGGAGTATGATAAGGTACAGCAGGATAAGGCGGCCAAGGAGGCCCAGGCCAAGGAGGCCCAGGAGCGCGCCATGCTGGAGAATCTGGTTATAGCCCAGGTCAATGACTATGTAAACGTTCGCAGCCTGCCCAGTGAAGAGGGCGAGATCCTGGGTAAGCTGTATAATAAGTCTGTGGGAACGCTGGTTTCCCAGCAGGATGGATGGTATGAGATCACTTCCGGGTCGGTGACAGGCTTCGTCAAGGCTGAGTACTGTGTGACCGGGGAGGCGGCTGTGGAGCTTGCAAAGGAAGTGGCCACCCGGATAGCCACTGTCACCACCACCACCCTCAAGGTACGCAAGGAGGCCAGCCTGGAGGCAGAGGTGTTGGGTCTTGTGCCCATAGAGGACCAGCTGGTGGTCAGCCAAGAGATAGAGGGCTGGGTAGAGGTGGATGTGGAAGAGGGTCTGGGCTGGGTATCCACGGATTATGTGGAGTTGCGCTGGGAGTTTGTGACAGCTGAGTCCAAGGCTGAGGAGGAGGCCCGTCTTGCCAAGGAGGCTGCGGCCAGGGCGGCGGCCAGGGCGGCTGCGGCGGCCAAGGCGGCTAAGTCGGCCAGGGCCAGCTCCGGCAGCACAGGTTCCGGACAGAGCCAGCCGGCGGCAGCCAGCGGAGGCGACGGCACCATGGGCAGGGCTGTGGCGGATTACGCCCTGCAATTTGTGGGCAATCCCTATGTATACGGCGGCACTTCCCTGACCAATGGCGCCGATTGTTCCGGCTTTGTAATGAGCGTATACGCCAACTTCGGCGTGAGCCTGCCACATTCCTCTTCTGCGGATCGGAGCCAGGGCTCTGCTGTGGACGGTTTGGCTAACGCCCAGCCTGGTGATTTGGTTTGCTATTCCGGCCATGTGGGTCTATATATAGGCGACAATCAGATAGTGCACGCATCTACCTCCAAGACGGGTATCATCGTATCCAGGGCAGATTACAAAAAAGTTCTGGCCGTGCGCAGGATATTCTAATATCGAATATCGGATACGGTTGAGTACAGTTGGCGATATGGGCAGTGTATTTCGAATTGCGGGCAGTTGATCTAAATCATGTGAACAGGGAAGCGGCTGGATGCTCAGCCGCTTTTTTGTTTGTCCTATAGGGTGATATAGTCTTTCAAATAGAGTATTGTACAGACAATTCCGGCTGCCCTCCAGCCGGGGGGTATGGGGGCGGCTATGGGCATATTGTACAAAAAAATGAAAGAACAATGAAAGTGCAAAAAAAAGCGAAAAATCTTCCATGGCCTTGTGGATAAGTATGGAGTCTTATCCACATTTTTTTGGCAATAAAAACCAGGAAAAAGGACTTATTCACGTTTTTATCCACAGTATCCACATTTTCGCCTCCATATAGCTCCAAAAGCAAATTGAAAGCCGCAAACAATCGTTTTGTGAAAAGTAGGGAAAATGGAGGAAAACAAAGAAAAGGGGTATTGTATGCTTGACAAAAAATTATTCACATAGAGGAGGGGTATGGGGAAAGAAATTGAAAAAATAGACGGATTGTGCTATAATGGGTCTACAAATATTCGCTAGAAAGGGGTGGGCTTATGAAATTTGTGATAGTGGGCAGGAATTTGGAAGTGACTCCCGGTCTGCGCGCAACGGTGGAAGACAAGATAGGCAAGCTGGAGAAGTATTTCCATGCAGACACGGAAGTGCATGTGACCTTGAGCGTGGAAAAGGAGAGGCAGAAGATAGAGGTCACCATCCCGGTAAAGGGCAGCATTATACGTTCGGAGCAGGTCAGCAGCGATATGTATGTGTCCATAGACCTGGTGGAGGAGATTATCGAGAGGCAGCTGAAAAAATACAAGGCCAAGATTGTGGAGAAGCACAGGGAGGCCGGGGATTTCAGCCGGTACTTCCTGGAGGAGGCAGAGGCTCCCGAGGAGGAGGTGCGCATAGTGCGCAGCAAGCGCTTTGACGTAAAACCCATGTATCCCGAGGATGCCTGTGTGCAGATGGAGCTGCTGGGGCACAATTTCTTTGTTTTTATCAATGCCGACACCAATCAGACCAATGTGGTCTATAAGCGCAAGCATGATACCTACGGCTTGATTGAGCCGGATTGTTAAAAAAAAATGCCCCGGGGATGCGGGCATAGTGCAGATTTAGTCATGTTTTTAAGGCCCGGACGGATTTCTCCGGGCCTTTATCCTTGCCCTGGAGAGGGAGTAAAAAACCATTGCAAAAAAGCCCTGGATATGATAGAATTTGCTTAGCAATTTGTCAATAAAATAACAATAAACCTACAACAGGAGGAAGAGCAAATGGCAAAGAAAGTGGTTTTGGCAGGCGCATGCCGCACAGCCATAGGCACCATGGGCGGCAGTTTGAGTACTGTGCCGGCGGCGGACTTGGGCGCCATCGTGATCCGTGAGGCCCTGAAGAGGGCAGGCGTGGCTCCGGAAGCGGTGGATCAGGTATATATGGGCTGTGTCATCCAGGCCGGTCTGGGCCAGAACGTGGCCAGGCAGGCTTCCATAAAGGCCGGGCTGCCTATAGAGGTGCCTGCTGTCACCATGAATGTAGTTTGCGGTTCCGGCCTTAACTGTGTGAATCAGGCTGCCCAGATGATTATGGCTGGGGACGCGGACATCGTAGTGGCCGGCGGCATGGAGAATATGTCCCTGGCTCCCTATGCCGTACCCCAGGCCCGCTATGGTTATCGCCTGGGCCATGCCACCATGGTGGATACCATGATCAAGGATGCGCTTTGGGATGCTTTTAATGATTACCATATGATACAGACGGCGGACAATATCTGCAATGAGTGGGGCCTGACCCGTGAGGAGTTGGATGCCTTTGCCCTGGCCAGCCAGCAAAAGGCCGAGGCGGCCCAGAAAGCCGGCGCCTTTAAGGCGGAGATAGTGCCTGTGGAAGTGAAGAAGAAAAAAGAGGTGGTGGTATTTGACACGGATGAGAATCCCCGCCACGGTTCCACCATGGAGGCATTGGCAAAGCTTCGCCCCATCAACAAGGATGGCTTGGTGACAGCCGCCAACGCTTCCAGCATCAATGACGGCGCTGCCGCCATAGTGGTAATGAGCGAGGAAAAGGCCAAGGAGCTGGGCGTGAAGCCCATGGCTACCTTTGTGGCTGGAGCTCTGGCCGGCGTGCGGCCCGAGGTGATGGGCATAGGCCCTGTGGCCTCCACCCAAAAGGTGATGGCCAAGGCCGGCATGAAGATAGAGGATTTTGATCTGATAGAGGCCAATGAGGCCTTTGCCGCCCAGTCTGTTGCCGTGGGCAAGGATTTGGGCATAGATGTGGAGAAGCAGCTCAATGTCAATGGCGGAGCTATAGCCTTGGGCCATCCCGTAGGCGCTTCCGGCTGCCGCATACTGGTTACGCTGCTGCATGCCATGGAGGCGAGGAATGCCAAGACCGGCCTGGCCACGCTGTGCATAGGCGGCGGTATGGGTTGCTCCACTATTGTTCGCAGGGAAGAGGCATAAAAGGCGAAGAGCAAGAGGAGGACATCCCCCGGCCGGGCTGGGGGATGCCGCCTTATGGCAAGAGAGCCGTTAGAGGAGATAGAGTATGGATTTTATCTTGTATGAAGTGAAAAATGCCGTGGGTTATATCACCATCAACAGGTCTAAGGCCTTGAATGCGCTCAATTCCCAGGTGTTGGAGGAGTTGGATGCCGTGCTCTCCGGCGTGGATTTGGAATCGGTGCGCTGTCTGGTGCTGACCGGCGCAGGGGAGAAGTCCTTTGTGGCCGGTGCGGATATAGGAGAGATGAGCAATCTGACCAAGGCCCAGGGTGAGGCCTTCGGCAAGAAGGGCAATGATGTATTCCGCAGGCTGGAAACCTTTCCCCTGCCCGTGATTGCGGCTGTCAATGGCTTTGCGCTGGGCGGCGGCTGTGAGATAGCCATGAGCTGCGACATACGCATCTGTTCGGATAATGCCGTATTTGGACAGCCTGAGGTGGGTCTGGGCATCACGCCCGGCTTTGGAGGCACCCAGAGGCTGGCCCGTCTGGTAAGCCCCGGCATGGCCAAGCAGTTGGTGTATACCGGCCGCAATATCAAGGCGGATGAGGCTCTGCGCATAGGCTTGGTCAATGCCATATACAGCCAGGAGGAGCTGTTGCCCGCTGCAGCCAAAATGGCGGAGGGCATAGCCAAGAATGCTCCCATAGCCGTCAGGGGCTGCAAAAAGGCCATCAATGAGGGACTGGATTTGGATATGGACCGGGCCATAGAGCTGGAGGAGAGGATCTTTGGGGATTGCTTTGAAACCTATGACCAGAAAGAGGGCATGGCCGCTTTCCTGGAAAAGCGCAAGGTGGAGCAGTTCTTGAATAAGTAGCAGATATATACCCGCCCCCCTGCTCGGGCGATGGCCGGCCGGTATTTTGGCTCTGCATCGGTGAAGCATGGGAGGGGATGGGGAAATATGGGCGCAATGCTCCGGGAGGGGATATCCCGGGGCTTAGAGCATAGAAGGAGGAGAAGAGATGAAGGTAGGCATCATAGGCGCAGGTACCATGGGTTCTGGCATAGCCCAGGCTTTCGCCGTAACCGAGGGTTATACCGTGGCCCTGTGTGATATCAAGGTGGAGTTTGCCGAGGCCGGCAAGAACCGCATTGCAAAGAACCTAAATTTTTTGGTGAGCAAGGAGAAAATGACCCGTGAGGCCGCCGATGCCATACTGGCCAAGGTTAGCGTGGGGCTCAAGGACATCTGTGCCGACTGCGACCTGGTGATAGAGGTGGCTCCGGAGAATATGCAGATCAAGAAGGACACTTTCCGTGAGCTGGAGGCCATAGTGGGCCCGGATTGCATTTTCGCCACCAATACCTCCTCTCTGTCCATCACGGAGATAGGCGCCGGCCTGGGCCGTCCCATGGTAGGTATGCACTTCTTCAATCCCGCAGACCGCATGAAGCTGGTGGAGGTGATTGCCGGCGAAAACACGCCCGCTGAGCTGGTGGAGAAGGTAAAGGAGATATCCAAGGCGATAGGCAAGACGCCTGTAGAGGTCAAGGAGGCTCCCGGCTTTGTAGTGAACCGCATACTCATACCCATGATCAATGAGGCCATAGGCATTTACGCCGAGGGCATAGCCAGCGTGGCAGATATAGACGAGGCTATGAAGCTGGGTGCAGCGCATCCCATGGGGCCTCTGGCGTTGGGCGATCTGGTGGGACTGGACATCGTATTGGCCATTATGGAAGTGTTGCAGACCGAAACCGGAGATCCCAAGTATCGTCCTCATCCCTTGCTGAAGAAGATGGTTCGCGCCGGCAAGCTGGGCAAAAAGACCGGAAAGGGCTTCTACGATTACAGCAAGTAAGTACAATCTGGCAATAACAAACTGGCCCCATGACTAGCCCTGGGGTATCTGGCGACCTGGGGCTGGACATGGGGTCTTGGTCTGGCCTGGAGCGGCTGGCCGTTTTTTCCACATAGAAAGGAAGAAGGTTAGAACAATGGATTTTAGTCTGCGTAAAGAGCATGAAATGGCTAGAAGCCTATTTCGGGAGTTCGCCCAAAAGGAGGCAAAGCCTCTGGCGCATGAGGTGGACGAGATGGAGCGTTTCCCCAAGGAAACCGTGGCCAAAATGGCCAAGTGCGGCTTTCTGGGCATACCCGTACCCAAGGAGTACGGCGGTCAGGGTGCAGATCCTCTTACCTATGCCATGTGCGTGGAGGAACTGTCCAAGGTCTGCGGCACCACCGGCGTTATCGTTTCCGCCCATACCTCCCTTTGCTGTGATCCCATCATGACCTATGGCACGCCTGCCCAGAAGGAGAAGTATCTGGTGCCCCTTGCCAAGGGTGAGAAGCTGGGCGCCTTTGGTCTGACCGAGCCTGGAGCCGGCACCGATGCCCAGGGCCAGCAGACCAAGGCTGTATTGGACGGGGATGAGTATGTGGTCAACGGTTCCAAGATTTTTATCACCAACGGCAAGGAGGCGGACATCTATGTGATTTTCGCTGTGACCGGCGTGGTTGAGAAGAGGGGCCGCCAGGTGAAGGAGATATCCGCCTTTATCATAGAGAAAGGTACGCCCGGCTTTACTTTCGGCACTAAGGAGAAAAAGATGGGTATCCGGGGTTCTTCCACCTACGAGCTGATTTTTACCGACTGCCGCATACCCAAGGAAAATCTGCTGGGCCAGCTGGGCAAGGGGTTTGCCATAGCCATGCACACGCTGGACGGCGGCCGCATAGGCATAGCTGCTCAGGCGCTGGGCATAGCTGCCGGCGCGCTGGAGTCCACCATACAGTATGTAAAGGAGCGTAAGCAGTTTGGCCGTGCCATAGGCGCCTTCCAGAATACCCAGTTCCAGATCGCAGACATGGCCACAAAGGTAGAGGCAGCCCGTCTGCTGGTGTACAAGGCCGCTATGGCTAAGGCCACACAGAAGAACTACTCTCTGGAGGCTGCTACGGCCAAGCTGTATGCGGCAGAGGTGGCTGTAGAGGTGGCGTCCAAGGCTGTACAGCTGCACGGCGGCTATGGTTATACCAGGGAATACGGTGTGGAGCGCATGATGCGCGATGCCAAGATTACGGAGATTTATGAGGGTACCAGCGAAGTGCAGAGGATGGTAATCAGCGGAAGCTTGTTGCGCTAATACAGGCAAGATGGGGCGGTTGCCTGCAGCTCGGCTGGCGGCGGGACATGGGTCCGGTCGGAGAGGTGGGAGAGGTGAAGGGACAGCCGTCCAATACTCTGGCACAATTTCGTAGATAGGGCATATCCCTTAGATAAGGAGTGGAAGCATGAAGATAGTAGTTTGCATCAAGCAAGTACCCGACACCCAGGGCGGTGTACGGTTCAATCCGGATGGAACCCTGGACAGGGCTTCTATGATGTCCATAATGAATCCGGATGACAAGGCGGGTCTGGAGGCGGCTCTGCGCCTCAAGGACGAGCATGGGGCAGAGGTTACGGCCATTACCATGGGTCTGCCCAAGGCTGAGGACGTGCTGCGGGAGGCGCTGGCCATGGGAGCTGACAAGGCCATACTGGTGACTGACAGGGTGCTGGGCGGCGCAGATACCTGGGCTACCAGCCAGACTCTGGCCGGAGCCATACGCAATCTGGACTACGATTTGATCATCACCGGCCGTCAGGCTATAGACGGAGATACGGCCCAGGTAGGCCCGCAGATCTCCGAGCATTTGGACATACCGGTGATCTCCTATGCCCAGGATATCAAGATAGAGGGCGACAGCGTAGTGGTGGAGAGGCAGTTTGACGACCGTTACCATGTGCTGAAGGCAAAAATGCCCTGCCTGGTGACGGCGCTGGCTGAGCTGAATGAGCCCAGGTATATGACTCCCGGAGGCATCTTCGATGCTTTCAAGGCGGAGATCACCGTATGGGGCCGCGCCAATTTGGTGGATGTGGAGGACTCCAACCTGGGTCTGAAAGGATCTCCCACCCAGATTGCCAAAGCATCGGATAAGGTGCGCAAGGGCGCTGGTGAAAAGGTGGCCCTGGATCCTGCCGAGAGTGCGGATTATATACTGGGCAAGATGAAGGAAAAACACCTGCTCTAAGGGCGGCCGGCAAATCGTAGGCACAAAGGTGCGGAAATGGAGAGTGCAATGAGTTTGGAACAATACAAGGGAGTTTTTGTCTTCGCCCAGCAGGAAGACAACAAAATCAACGGTATTTCCTATGAGCTGATAGGCAAGGGCAAGGAGCTGGCCGCCACCCTGGATACCCAGGTGACGGCTGTGCTGGTGGGCAGCGGTGTGACACCCCTGGCTGACAAGCTGGCCGCCTATGGCGCTGACAGGGTCATCGTTGTGGACGATCCGGAACTGAAAGAGTACAGGACGGAGCCTTATGCCCATGCCCTGGCCAGCGTGATCAATGAGTACAAGCCGGACATCTTTCTGGTGGGCGCAACGGCCATAGGCCGGGATCTGGGCCCCAGGGTATCCGCCAGGGTACACACGGGTCTGACCGCTGACTGTACCGTATTGGAGATAGGCGATTATCCTATGGTGGCACTGCCGGGCAAGGAGCAGAAGCACAACCAGCTGCTAATGACCCGCCCTGCATTTGGCGGCAACACCATAGCCACCATAGCCTGCCCGGAATTCCGTCCCCAGATGGCCACTGTGCGGCCCGGCGTTATGAAGCGTCTGCCCAAGGAGGAGGGACGCAAGGCGGAGGTGATCTCTTTCAATCCCGGCTTTACTCCCGACCACAAGTATGTGGAGATATTGGAGATAGTAAAATCCCATTCCGACAAGGCGGATATTATGGATGCCAGCATACTGGTATCCGGCGGCCGAGGCGTGGGCAGCCAGGAGGGCTTTGCACTGCTGGAGGAACTGGCCGAGGCTTTGGGAGGTATGGTGAGCTGTTCCAGGGCTGTAGTAGACGCCGGCTGGAGGAGCAAGGAGGAGCAGGTGGGCCAGACCGGCAAGACTGTGCGCCCCAATCTCTATTTTGCCGTGGGCATATCCGGTGCCATACAGCATGTATCCGGCATGGAGGAGTCTGATGTCATCATAGCCATCAACAAAGATCCCAATGCGCCCATCTTTGATGTGGCTGAGTATGGCATAGTGGGAGATCTCCATAAGATACTGCCCGGCCTGATCGCCAAGATCAAGGAGGAGAAAGCCGCCCAAAACGGCTAAACTGCGGAAAGTTTTCAGAATATTTTGCACAATAGATAAGGCCCCAGTCCCGGCGGAAACACCGGACTGCGGCCTTATTTTTTGCTGTGTAGGGAGGATTTAGTCCTCCCAGGTCAGTATATGGGGGATGCGCTGTGCCAGCTCCCCAGCCAGTATATGGTGGCTCTGGGAGGTGAGGTGCATATAATCCACGGTGTTCATGGCCATGTCCGACAGATCGCCGGCGTTGAGGAAGTGGCAGCCCAGTTGGGCGGCCAGATCGGCGTAATGGGAAGCCAAAGCCCTGGATTTGGCTGCGCATCCCTCGCCCATATGGCCGGAGGCGGAACCGACTATATATCCCTCGGCTATGGGAGGCGGGGCGATGATCAGCAGATTGGGCTTGCCAGTCCAGTACTCCGTCAGGCCCAGAGCCTTGCGGGAGAGCCGCCCCAGACCCTCGGCTATATTGAAAGGCGTGGCGCCGTAGCGCTGCTTTGTGTCATTTGTGCCCAGCATGATCAGCAGCAGGTCTATAGGGCCGTGGGAGGACATGGCTGAGGCGATTTGGTCCAGGCCCCTGAGGCCTTCGTGCAGGGGATCGTCAAATACGGTGGTACGGCCGGGCAGACCCTCGCTGATGACCTCGTAGCCCTGCCCCAGCAGCTGCCCCAGTAAATAGGGCCAGCGCTGGCTGCGGGGGAAGCGGTTCAGGCATACGCCGTTAAAGCCATAGGTGTTGGAGTCGCCAAAGCAAAGCACTGTTTTGATATCCATAGATGCCTCCTGGATGCGTATATTCTATTTTTGGGATACTTTCTATTTGAAGCGTTGTTTTGCACGGGCAGGCGCTTAGTCCTCCCGCCACCAGCGGCAGCAGGCTCCGCAGGGTAGGGCAAAACCATGCCCCTCAGAAGGGAAGGGGGCAAAGTCAAGAGCGGGCCGGGGAGGATGGGGCCTGGAGCTTATGGGCAGACCCAATTCCCCGGAGGCGTACTTTCCCCCAGGCCTGTTGCCTATGGCCAGCCGCAGCATGGCCTCTAAGACCCCGGCCTGGAGGCCGGTGGTATAAGAGTTGATCAGGAAAAACCGCGCATGGGGGGAGAGCAGGCGGGAGCACTTGGCCAGCAGAGTAAAGACCTGATCCTCCAGCTTCCAGATCTCCCCCTTGGGGCCCCTCCCATAGGAGGGGGGATCCAGCAGTATGGCCTCATATTGGCTGCCCCGGCGTATTTCCCTCTCTACAAATTTGACGCAGTCGTCCACTATCCAGCGTATGGGCGCTTGTCCCAGTCCGGAGAGGAGGGCGTTTTCCCTGGCCCAATGTACCATGCCCTTGGAGGCATCCACATGGGTGACCTGGGCGCCGGCGGCTGCGGCCTGCAGGCTGGCTGCGCCTGTGTAGGCAAAAAGGTTTAGAACTCTTGGCCTGGGGGAGGAGTGGGCTTGGGAGGAGAGCAATGGGCCGAACCAATCCCAGTTGGCCGCCTGCTCCGGAAATATGCCCGTGTGCTTAAAGGCAAAGGGTTTGAGGTGGAAAGCCAGGCCGTGGTAGCGCAGCTCCCATTGCTCGGGCAAATCCAAAAATTCCCATTCTCCGCCGCCCTTGGAGGAGCGGTGGTAGCGGGCATGAGGTTTTTTCCAGCCCGGATGGGCCATGTCCGTTTCCCATAGTACCTGGGGATCAGGGCGCACCAGTATATATTTGCCCCAGCGCTCCAATTTTTGGCCCTTGGAGGCGTCCAAGACCTGGTACTCCTCCCAGCGGTCAGCCATCCACATCATATTTGCCTATCCGTCCTTTCCTCATCCATGCTCTGCTGTGCCGCCGGCGCAAGGGCTGGCGGACTGCATAGAAAATTTCTATCATTATAGCAGAAAACCCAGGCATAGGGGGCGGGAATTGTGCGCGAAAAAAAATACAAAAAAAAGGAAAAAAAGCTTGCGCAGGCCGGAAAATCCAGTTATACTAACTCTTGCTGTGACATGATAGCTGTGAAGCGTGAGGTTGCCGCTTAGCCATGGCGGGTTTTCCGTGGAGCGAATGTCAAGTTAGGAAACTGACGACAAGTCACTGTACCAGACAGTCTGCTGCGGGCAGAAACGACGTGTGAATGGCCGTTTGGCGATTTGATAAAAATTTCCAAGCGACACGCACGGGAGAGTGTACAGTCACCGCTTGTCGTACTTCATCAAAAAGTGCGAAAAGGAGGCGACTTTTTTTATGGCAACTCAAGTAATGCGTATCACATTGAAGGCGTACGAGCATCAGCTGGTGGACGTATCCGCCAAGAAGATCATTGAAACGGTGAAGAAGAACGGCGCGACCGTAAGCGGCCCCGTTCCCCTTCCCACCAAGAAGGAGATTATCACCATACTCCGCGCCGTACATAAGTACAAAGACTCCAGGGAGCAGTTCGAGCAGAGGACCCACAAGAGGCTGATAGACATCATCGCTCCCAACCAGAAAGTGGTAGATTCCCTGCAGAGGCTGGAAATGCCCGCAGGCGTCTATATAGACATCAAGATGAAAACCAAATAAGCAAGGAAGCAAGCAACCTCTACAGACGTATGAACCCTGGGCAGCAGGGTTCCGCTATGTAGAACACAAAGGAGGTAGTTGGAAGATATGAAGAAAGGCATTATGGGCATCAAGCTGGGCATGACCCAAATTTTCTCCCAGGACGGCACGCTGGTGCCTGTAACCGTGCTGCAGGCCGGCCCCTGTGTGGTTACGCAGGTGCGCACCGTGGAGAATGACGGATACAGCGCTGTACAGCTGGGTTTCGTGGAGAAGAAGGACAAGATAGTCAATAAGGATGGTAAGGGACAGCGCAGCATAGTGCACAGGCACGGCGTGAACAAGGCCCTGCAGGGCCATTTCAAAAAGGCGGGAACGACTTCCAAGAGATATCTGCGGGAGTTTGACTTGGATGGGGCTGAGGATTTCGCCCTGGGCAGCGAGATCAAGGCCGATGTGTTTGAGGCCGGGGACAAGGTGGACGCAACGGCTACCTCCAAGGGTAAGGGATTCCAGGGCGCCATCAAGAGGCATGGCCAGCACAGGGGCCCCATGACCCACGGTTCCAAATTCCACAGGCACCAGGGCTCCAACGGCGCCTGCTCCACGCCCAGCCGCGTATTCAAGGGCAAGGGCATGCCCGGCCGCATGGGCGGTGTGCGGGTTACCGTGCAGAACCTGGAAATCGTAGGCGTGGACGCCGAGAAGAACTTGTTGCTGGTAAAGGGTTCCGTGCCCGGTCCCAGGAAGGGCCTGGTTATGGTAAAGAGCGCAGTGAAGTTTGCGCAATCCAAGTAAAATACCGGACGGAAGGAGGAAGTTGTCGTGGCAAATATCGCAATTTACAATATGGAAGGCGGCGAAGTGGGCAGCATGGAGCTGAACGACGCAGTCTTTAACGTAGAAATCAATGAGCATCTGGTGCATATGGCCGTGGTGCTGCACCTGGCAAACAAGAGGCAGGGCACCCAGAAAGCCAAGACCAGGGGCGAGGTATCCGGAGGTGGACGCAAGCCCTGGAAGCAAAAGGGCACCGGCCGCGCCAGGCAGGGTTCCATCCGCTCTCCCCAGTGGAAGGGCGGCGGTATGGTATTCGCTCCCATACCTAGAGATTATTCCTTCAAGATGAACAAGAAGGAGAAGCGCTTTGCTCTGAAGTCCGCTCTGAGCAATAAGTTCCAAAACGGCGGCCTGGTAGTGCTGGACTCCCTGCACTTTGAGGAGGCCAAAACCAAGCATTTCCGTAAGGTGATGGAAAATCTCAAGGTGGAAAAGGGCCTGGTGGTGACGGCTGTTTCGGATGAGAACGTATACCGCAGCGGAAGAAACCTGCCAAATGTGAAGATATCCCCGGCCAACGCAATCAATGTATACGATATTATGAATGCCAAGACCTTGGTTCTGACCAGGGACGCTGTGGCCAAGATTGAGGAGGTATATATCTAATGGCTGATATCAAATATTATGACATTATCCTCAAGCCGGTTATCACCGAGAGGAGCATGGCGGGCATGGCCGAGAAGAAATATACTTTCTTGGTTCATCCCCAGGCCAACAAGTGCCAGGTCAAAGAGGCCGTGGAGAAGATGTTTGAGGGCGTAAAAGTGCAAAAGGTCAACACCATGAACCTGGCCGGCAAGAAGAAGCGCCGGGGCGCAGTGGTGGGCAGGACGGCCAATACCAAGAAGGCTATCGTGCAGTTGGCGGCGGACAGCAAGGACATAGAGCTGTTCGGAGGTCTGTAAGAGGCGCATGCGCTTGCGGATCTGATTGGAGTATGCGGCTGCCCGGCCGCGCAGCAATCTGAGTAGAATAGGAGATTATCATGGGAATTAAGACATACAAACCGTATACACCCTCCAGGAGGCACATGACCTCCTTGGACAAGAGCGAGATAACCAAGCAGCGTCCGGAGAAGAGCCTGCTGGTGCCTTTAAAGAAAAAGGCCGGCCGCAACAACCAGGGCAAGATCACCGTTCGCCACAGGGGCGGCGGACATAAGAGGATGTACCGTCTGGTGGATTTCCGCCGCATCAAAGACGGCGTACCTGCTGTGGTCAAGGGCATAGAGTACGATCCCAACCGCTCTGCCAATATCGCCCTGATTATGTACATGGACGGCGAGAAGTCCTATATATTGGCTCCCGAGGGCCTGACCGATGGCATGAGGGTGATGAACGGCCCTGAGGCCGAGATCCGTGTGGGCAACTGCCTGCCTCTGGCCAACATACCTGTGGGTACCCAGATTCATAATATAGAGCTGCATCCCGGCAAGGGAGGACAGATGGTGCGCAGCGCCGGCGGCGGCGCCCAGCTGATGGCCAAGGAGGGAAAGTATGCCACCCTGCGCCTGCCCTCCGGTGAGATGCGCATGGTTCCCCTGACCTGCCGCGCCACCATAGGCACTGTGGGCAATTCGGAGCACAACCTGGTAGTGATCGGTAAGGCCGGCCGCAAGAGGAATATGGGCATACGTCCCACCGTCCGCGGATCTGCCATGAACCCCTGCGACCACCCTCATGGCGGTGGTGAGGGTAAGACCGGTATCGGTAGGCCCGGTCCCAGCACTCCTTGGGGCAAGCCGGCTCTCGGCCTGAAGACCCGTAAGAAGAAAAAGGCTTCCAACAAGTTGATTGTGAGGAGAAGAGACGGCAGAGCCATTAAATAGTGGAGGAGGATAGACGATGTCTAGTAGATCTTTGAAGAAAGGGCCTTTCGCAGACGAGAGCCTGTTGAAAAAAGTAGATGCCATGAACAATGCGGGCCAGAAGCAGGTCATCAAGACCTGGTCCCGCCGCTCCACCATCTTCCCCTCTTTTGTGGGACATACCTTTGCCGTGCACGATGGCAGGAAGCACGTGCCTGTGTATGTGACCGAAGATATGGTAGGCCACAAGCTGGGCGAGTTTGTTCCCACCAGGACGTTCCGTGGCCATGGCAAGGACGAGAAGAAGTCAAAGGTTAGGTAAGATGGCCTAGGGTATCCCGAGGACCGTTATACAGGAATGTGGCGGTCTAGGGTTTGGAAGGAGGAAAAGCATCTATGGCTAAAGGACATAGAAGTCAAATAAAGAGGGAGAGGAACGCCCAGAAGGACCAGAGGCCCAGCGCCAAGCTGTCCTACGCCAGGGTTTCCGTCCAGAAAGCGTGCTTTGTATTGGACGCTATCCGGGGCAAGGATGTGGCCACGGCCAAGGCCATACTGGCCTACAGCCCCCGTTATGCTTCCGCTTTGATCAAAAAGCTCCTGGACTCCGCTGTGGCCAATGCGGAGAATAATAACGGGCTCAACCCCGACAAGCTCCGTGTGGCGGAGTGCTATGCAAACAAGGGGCCTACCATGAAGAGGG
Source organism: Acetatifactor sp. (assembly GCA_041838515.1). Lineage (GTDB taxonomy): Bacteria > Bacillota > Clostridia > Lachnospirales > Lachnospiraceae > JBGYPP01. Next base: position 18,998 of record JBGYPP010000085.1, read on the forward strand.
TGCGCCCCAGGGCCCAAGGCCGCGCATACCGCATTGAGCACCGCACCAGCCACATCACCATAGTTTTGGATGAGAAGAAGTAGAAAGGAGCAAAGCGGAAAATATGGGACAGAAAGTAAACCCTCATGGCCTTAGGGTGGGCGTAATCAAGGATTGGGATTCCCGCTGGTATGCAGAGTCTGACTTTGCCGACTACCTGGTGGAGGATTACAAGATCCGTGAGTACCTGAAGAAGAAGCTGTATGGCGCCGGCGTGTCTAAGATAGAGATAGAGAGAACTGGCGACAGGCTTAAGGTAATACTGTATACTGCCAAGCCCGGCGTGGTAATAGGCAAGGGAGGCGCTGAGATAGAGCTGACCAAGAAGGAAGTGTCCAAACTGACTGACAAGAAGGTTTCCATCGATATCAAGGAGATCAAGAGGCCGGACAGGGAGGCGCAGCTGGTGGCCGAGAATATAGCCCAGCAGCTGGAGGGCCGCGTGTCCTTCCGCCGCGCCATGAAGTCCTGCATGGGCCGCGCCATGAAGAATGGCATACTGGGCATCAAGACCTGCTGTTCCGGCCGTCTGGGCGGTGCGGATATCGCCAGGAGCGAGCATTACAGCGAGGGCACCATACCTTTGCAGACCCTGCGCGCCGATATCGATTACGGTTTCGCCGAGGCAGACACCACCTATGGCAAGGTAGGCGTGAAGGTGTGGATTTACAAGGGCGAGATTCTTCCTGTAAAGGGAAATAAGACGGAAGGAGGCGACAACTAATGTTAATGCCGAAGAGAGTAAAGCACCGCAAGCAATTCCGCGGAAGCATAAAAGGCCGCGCCATGAGGGGAAATACCATTACCTATGGCGAGTTCGGTTTGGTATCTCTTGACCCCTGCTGGATCAAATCCAATCAGATAGAGGCGGCCCGTGTGGCCCTGACCCGTTATACGAAGCGTACCGGTAAGGTTTGGATCAAGATATTCCCTGACAAGCCCGTGACCAGCAAGCCCGCCGAGACTCGAATGGGTTCCGGAAAGGGTACTCTGGAGTATTGGGTAGCTGTAGTCAAGCCCGGCCGCGTGTTGTTCGAGATAGCCGGAGTTAGTGAGGAGCAGGCCAGGGAGGCTCTCCGTCTGGCCATGCACAAGCTTCCCTGCAAGTGCAAGATTGTGTCCAAGGCAGACCTGGAAGGCGGTGTACAATGAGAATGAAAAGAACGGTACAATTGCTTGAGGATTTGAGGGCAAAGAGTGTGGAAGAGCTGGGCGCAGAGCTGGTAGCCGCCAAGAAGGAGCTGTTCAACCTGCGATTCCAAAATGCCACCAACCAGCTTGAAAATACCGCCCGCATCAAAGAGGTGCGTAAGAACATTGCCCGTATACTTACCATCATCACGGAAAAGTCCAAGGCGTAGCGGCTGGGGAAGGAGAGAATAGCAGTGGAAAGAAATTTGAGAAAAACCCGTGTGGGCAAGGTTACCAGCAATAAGATGCAAAAAACCATCGTGGTGGCGGTGGAGGATCATGTGAAGCATCCCTTGTATGGCAAGGTTGTAAAGACCACTTATAAGCTGAAAGCCCATGATGAGAACAACGACTGCAACATAGGCGATACCGTAAAGGTGATGGAAACCAGGCCGCTGTCCAAGGAAAAGCGCTGGAGGCTGGTGGAAATCCTGGAGAGAGCGAAGTAAGAAGCTTGTAAAGGTGAGGAGGTTCCCATGATTCAACAGGAAAGCAGATTGCGGGTGGCCGACAATACCGGCGCAAAAGAGATTTTGTGCATACGCGTATTGGGCGGTTCCACCAGGAGATATGGCTATATAGGGGATGTGATTGTAGCAGCTGTCAAGGACGCCACTCCCGGCGGCATAGTGAAGAAGGGCGATGTGGTCAAGGCGGTTATCGTACGCACGGTCAACACCACCCGCCGCAAGGACGGCTCCTATATCCGCTTTGATGAGAACGCAGCCGTGATCATCAAGGACGACAAGACCCCCAGGGGGACCCGTATTTTTGGGCCTGTGGCAAGAGAGCTGCGTGAGAAACAGTTTATGAAAATTGTTTCCCTGGCTCCCGAAGTTTTGTAAGGAGGGAAAGGGCGACTATGAAGCTGAAAAAGGGAGATCCGGTAATTGTTATTACCGGCAAGGATTTGAATAAAGAGGGCAAAATTCTTTCTGTGGACAGGAAGAATGGCCGCGTACTGGTAGAGGGCGTGAATATGGTATCCAAGCATACCAAGCCCTCCCAGCAAAATCCCAATGGCGGTATCATCCAGAAAGAAGCTTCCTTGGATGCCTCCAATGTAATGTATCTCCACAAGGGCAAAGGCACCCGCCTGGGATACAGGATAGAGGACGGCAAGAAGAAGCGCTACGCCAAGTCCACCGGCGAGCTGATTGATTAAGCCTTAGAAAGGGAGGAAGTCCGTGAACAGGTTGAAAGAGCAATATAATGCGGAAATATGCCAGGCTTTGACCAAGAAGTTTGGATACAAGAACCCCATGGAGGTGCCCAAGCTGGAGAAGATTGTCATCAACATGGGCATAGGTGAGGCCAAGGACAACGCCAAGATTCTGGAGAATGCCATCAAGGATCTGGAGATCATCTCCGGCCAGAAGCCCGTCATCACCAAGGCGAAGAAGTCCATAGCCAACTTTAAAATCCGTGAGGGCATGAACATAGGCTGTAAGGTGACCCTGCGTGGCGAGAGGATGTACGAGTTCCTGGATCGCCTGGTAAATCTGGCTCTGCCCCGTGTAAGGGATTTTAGGGGCGTAAACCCCAACTCCTTTGACGGCAGGGGCAACTATGCGCTGGGCTTGAAGGAGCAGATCATATTCCCCGAGATCGAGTATGACAAGATAGACAAGACCAGGGGTATGGATATCATCTTTGTCACCACGGCAAACACCGATGAGGAAGGCAGGGAGCTGCTGCGCTTGTTCAATATGCCGTTTACAAAATAGGAGGAAGTGTTTTATGGCAAAAACAGCTATGAAGTTGAAGCAGCAGCGCAAACCCAAATTTTCCACCCAGGCGTATAACCGCTGCCGTTTGTGCGGACGTCCTCATGCATATATGCGCAAGTATGGCATTTGCAGGATTTGCTTCCGTGAATTGGCATATAAGGGGCAGATTCCCGGCGTGCGTAAAGCTAGCTGGTAAGAAAGAGGAGGTACGAACATGACCATGAGCGATCCTATCGCAGATATGCTTACAAGAATTCGCAATGCGAATACTTCCAAACATGATACGGTGGATGTGCCTTCTTCCAAAATGAAAAAGGCCATAGCCGATATCCTGGTGGAGGAGGGATATATCAAGGGTTACGAAACCGTCCGGACCGGAAGTTTTGACACCCTGCGCATTGCCCTCAAGTACAGCGCAGACAAGCAGGAGAGGGTGATAGCCGGCATCAAGAGGATATCTAAGCCCGGCCTGAGGGTTTATGCCAATATGGAAACCATGCCCAAGGTATTGGGCGGCCTGGGTATAGCCATACTGTCCACCAACCAGGGCATAGTCACGGACAAAAAAGCGCGCAGCCTGGGCGTTGGCGGAGAAGTGTTGGCCTTTGTTTGGTAAAATTTTTCAGTATATGATTGTGGGCGAGTCAATCGCAAGGAGGTACGGGCATGTCACGTATAGGTAGAATGCCAATCGCAGTTCCGGCGGGTGTAACCGTGGATATTGCAGAAAATAACAAGGTCAGCGTAAAGGGTCCCAAGGGCGTACTGGAGCGTGTGCTGCCCATGGAGATGGAGCTGGCCAGGGAAGGGGATACCATTCTGGTAAAGAGGCCCAACGACCTCAAGAAGAACCGCGCTCTCCACGGTCTTACCAGAACCTTGCTGAACAATATGGTTGTGGGCGTTACGGCTGGATATGAGAAGAAGCTGGAAGTCCATGGTGTGGGTTACAAGGCGGCCAAGGCCGGCAAGAAGCTGACCCTGTCCCTGGGATATTCCCATCCCGTGGAGATGGAGGATCCCGAGGGCGTAGAGAGCGTCGTCGAGGGCCAGAACGTCATTATCATCCGTGGCATTGATAAGGAAAAGGTGGGCCAGTATGCTGCCAACATCCGAGATAAGAGGAGGCCGGAGCCTTATAAGGGCAAGGGAATCAAGTATGCGGATGAGGTAATACGCCGCAAGGTGGGTAAAACCGGTAAGAAGTAAAAATTAAGGAGAGAGGATATGATTCGTAAGGTTTCAAGACAGGCTGTACGGGTGAAGAAGCACAAGAGAATCCGCAACCGTTTCAGCGGCACAGCTGCGAGGCCCCGTCTGGCGGTTTTTAGAAGCAACTTGCATATGTATGCTCAGATCATCGACGATACCATAGGCCACACCCTTTGCTCCGCCTCCACCTTGGAAAAGGACATAGCCAAGGATCTGGAAAAGACCAGCAATGTGGAAGCCGCTGCCGCCCTCGGCCGCATTATAGGCAAGAGGGCTGTGGAGAAGGGCATCACAGAGGTGGTTTTTGACAGGGGCGGTTATTTGTACCACGGCAAGGTGGCAGCTCTGGCTGATGGCGCCAGGGAAGCCGGCCTGGTGTTCTAAGAGGAAGGAGAGAGCATGAAGCAGATTATAGATGCAAGCGGCTTGGAGCTGTCCGAAAAAGTGGTTACCATCAAGAGGGTAACAAAGGTCGTTAAGGGCGGCCGCAACTTCCGCTTCACCGCTTTGGTGGTTGTGGGCGACGGCAATGGCCATGTGGGCATGGGCCTGGGCAAGGCTACGGAAATTCCCGAGGCCATACGCAAGGGAAAGGAGGATGCCTCTAAGCACCTGATCAAGGTGGCTCTGGACGAGAACAACTCCATACCCCATGACTATGTTGGAAAATTCGGCGCATCCAATGTGTTGCTGAAGAGGGCGCCTGAGGGTACCGGTATCATCGCCGGCGGCCCTGCCCGTATCGTTTGTGAGTTGGCCGGCATCAAGAATATCCGTACCAAATCCCTTGGCTCCAACAACAAGCAAAACGTAGTACAGGCCACTTTGAAGGGATTGTCCCTGTTGATGTCCCCAGAAGAGGTTGCTAGGAAGAGGGGCAAGACTGTAGAGGAGATCCTGGCCTAATCGGCTATGCCGGTTTTGGCCAAGCCTCGGTGTATTAGGAAAGGGAAGGTATGATCATGTCGGAGAACAAGTTAAAAATCACACTGGTGCGCTCCCTGATCGGCGCTGTGCCCAGGAATAAAAAGACGGCAATCTCTATGGGATTGCGCAAAATAGGCCGCTCGGTGGTATTGCCCAACAACGATTCTACCAAGGGGCAGATTCAGCAGATCAACCATCTGATCAAGGTGGAAGAAGTGCAAGTGGAAGAATAAGGAGGTGCGGTATGGATTTGTCAAATCTGAGCCCTACCAAAGGGTCTAGAAAGGATTGCTTCCGCAAGGGCCGCGGCCATGGATCCGGCAACGGCAAGACGGCAGGCAAGGGACACAAGGGCCAAAAGGCAAGGTCCGGCGCTCCCAGGGCAGGTTTTGAGGGCGGCCAGATGCCCTTGTACCGCCGCATACCCAAGAGGGGATTTAAGAATTACAACCACAAGGAGATGATGCCCGTCAATGTAGGCACACTGGAGTGCTTTGAGGACGGAACGACTGTGGATCTGGAAGCATTGCTGGCCTCCGGCATAGTAAAGAACCCCAGGGATGGCATAAAGATCCTGGGCGATGGCCAACTGACCAAGAAACTCAATGTAAGGGCGCGGGCTTTTAGCGCTAGCGCGAAGGAGAAAATCGAGGCGCTTGGGGGAACAGCTGAGGTGATGTAATGCTTACAACCATAAAGAATGCATTCAAAATCAAGGAAATCAGGACCAAACTCTTGTTTACCCTGGCTATGCTGCTGGTGATCCGCATAGGATCCCAGCTGCCCGTGCCCGGGGTGGACAGAAACTATTTTGCATCCTGGTTTGCCCAGCAGACTGGAGATGCATTTAGCTTCTTTGATGCCATTACAGGCGGCTCCTTCCTCAATATGTCCATACTGGCGCTCAATATCAACCCGTACATCACCTCCTCCATTATCATGCAGCTGCTGACCATAGCCATACCCAAGCTGGAGGAGATGCAAAAGGACGGGGAGGACGGCAGGAAGAAGATCGCCTCCATCACCCGATTTGTTACCGTGGCCTTTGCGCTGATACAGGCGACGGCCATGTCCATAGGCTTTGGCCGCCAGGGCCTGCTGGTGGAATTTAATGCGCTCAATGTGATTACGGCTATTATGGCCATGACGGCCGGTTCCACATTCCTGATGTGGCTGGGAGAGAGGATAACAGAAAAGGGCATAGGCAATGGCATATCCATAGTCCTGGTCATTAACATTATCTCCCGCATGCCCCAGGACATATCGGCTTTGTTCCAAAAGTTCGTCATAGGCAAGCCGCCCGCCACTGCCGTACTGGCAGCCCTGGTTATTTTTGCCGTTATCATCGGCATGGTGATCCTGGTAATCATACTCAATGCCGGCACCAGAAAGATACCCGTACAATATGCCAAGAAGCAGGTGGGTCGCAAGATGGTGGGAGGACAGACGTCCTCCATTCCGCTGAAAGTCAATACCTCCGGCGTTATACCCATTATCTTCGCCTCCTCATTGATGCAGGTGCCCATACTGGTCACCTCCTTTTTTGGAACTCAGGGCACAGGCTGGTGGGGAGAGGTGCTTAAAGGACTAAACTCCGCATACTGGTGCTCGCCCAGCCAGATTTGGTATAGCTGGGGCTTGCTGCTCTATGTGGTACTGGTGGTATTCTTTGCCTACTTCTACACCTCCATCACATTCAATCCCATGCTGGTGGCGGACAATATGAAGAAGCAGGGCGGCTTTATACCCGGCATACGCCCGGGCAAGCCCACCAGCGATTATCTCAACAAGGTGTTGAACTATATCGTATTTATAGGCGCCGTGGGCCTGATCATTGTGGCCGTGCTGCCCTATCTGTTTAACGGTCTGTTTAACGCAGAGGTATCTTTTGGCGGAACCAGCTTGATCATCGTAGTCAGCGTGGTGCTGGAAACGGTGAAGCAGGTGGAATCCATGATGCTGGTACGCAATTATAAGGGCTTTTTGCGGGATTAGGCTGGGGTGAATTTGGGTCATGGCGGCTGTGCCGTCCATGGCCCGGGTTCTTTGCCTTCTCCTGTACCTCCCGGCAAAGGCTGGGGGGTGTAGGAGAGAGCGAAGGACATGCTCTGCAAAGGACATGCTCTGCAAAGGACATGCTCTGCAAAGGACATGCTCTGCAAAGGACATGCTCTGCAAAGGACATGCTCTGCAAAGGA
>JBGYPP010000086.1:0-38938 GCA_041838515.1 Acetatifactor sp.
AGGATGGACATATACTGCCTATCAAAAAATGGGCCATGGCACAACCACAGGTTGTAGTCAGACAGGCCATACACGATGCCAGAAAAGGCAGGACCATGTCCATCTACGGTCCCTGGATGCGGGCCTTTTATGCGCTTAGCCGCTGTCTGCCCAAGGAAGTATTCTTCGCCATTATGGATGGCATGGCCAAGGAGTGATCATGGAAAAAACGCAAAAAAAAGCCGGCCCAGCCTCGGTATTCTCCCGTGCCTCCAAGGGGAGCAGGGGATATTGGCAGGAAAAGAAAATACAGTCCACGACCCTGGCGCTATTCTATTTCCTCCTGGTTCTGGCCGTATTTCTCCTGGGAGTGATATCCACAGGCAGCCGAAACAACCTGCTGACCATAGTGGCTGTGCTGGGCGTTTTACCGGCAGCCAGACAGGCCATTACCGCTTTTTTGTACCATATGTATGCCGGATGTCCGGAGGAGCGGGCAGAAGAGTTGGCAGAGGCCTACCAGGGGGATGGCGGCTTGTTTCATATGGTGTTTACGGCAGAGAAAGGCTATTTTGCCTTTGACCATATGCTAGTTCAAGACGGGGAAATCCACGGGCTTCTATGCCTTTCGGCTCCGCTTTGGAAAGGGCTATTTCCTGGAAATACGGATAAAATCCAGGCAGCCCAGTCACATATACAGCATATGCTAAACCAGGCCGGATGCGGCCAGACCTCCTGCGGCAAGACCTTTATACGCATATATGAACAAGGGGAATCCTATAGAAAATCCCTGGAAAAATTCCAGGTCAGATTCCAAAATAAAGAAAAAAAAGCCTTGGAAAAAGGGGATTTGGATCTCATCCGATGTCTTAGGGATGTGAGCCTATAAAGGAAAGAACATGGAAAAAATCATCATACAATCCTATCAGCAAAACCAAAGATTGGTGCGTTTTCTGGGCAGATATATGCCTTTGGCGCCCCAATCTTTTTTTTATAAAATGCTGAGAAAAAAGAATATAACCCTAAACGGCAAAAAAGCTCAGGGAACAGAAATACTGACCGAGGGAGATATAGTAGACCTGTTTCTCTCAGAGGAAACCCTGGCCAAAATGGGGGCCATAAAATCAGAGGCAAGCCCCGCCCCAAAGACTATAGAAAGACCGCCCTTGTCTGGCTTGGAGGAATATCAAAACGCCTATCAAATTCTAAAGGGCATAGAGGTGCTGTGGGAGGATGCAGATCTTTTGGTGCTATTCAAACCTCCAGGCGTACTCAGCCAAAAGGATAAGAGCGGACATCCCTCCCTGGCCGAATGGACAGTGGGATATCTGCTGCAAACCGGCCATTGCACCAGAGAGAGCCTGCGGTATTTTCGCCCGGCGCCGGCCCATAGATTGGATAGAAATACGGCCGGACTTGTGCTGGCCGGCAAAAGTCTGAGGGCTTCCCAATTGCTGTCCTCATGGATACGGCAGGGTCTGCTGAGAAAGGAATATCTGGCCCTGGCCTGGGGGAAAGTAGAGCATCAGGGGGAGATACGGCTGGCGCTGCATAAGGATAAGGAGGCTAACAAGTCCTTGATTGACCAGGTCGGTCAACCTGTCCGTCCGGGTCGGTTTTTCGATCTGGCCTGGTCAATCAGTAATCATTCCCTTGACCCGGCGGGGGCCGTAAGCCTGTGCCGCCCTCTCTCTTGCCAAAGCATAGAAATATCCGGAAACCGCCTCTCCATATCCCTGGTGCACCTATCTTTGATCACAGGAAAAAGCCATCAGCTGCGCGCCCATATGGCGGGTATAGGCCATGGGATTTGCGGGGATAAAAAGTATGCTGCAAGCGGCAGAGAAAGACAGGGCAATGCCCTTTTAGAGCGGCAATTTTCCCTGACGCATCAAGCCTTGTTCGCCTATAAGATTTGTTTTCCCAAGCAGGATACATATGGTGAGGAATGGGCAGAGGCTTGGTATGGAAGAGTGTTTTGCCACAGACATTACCCCTTGATGGAGGAGATATATGGCAGCTTGGACGTCTAGAGGATTGCGGGGTTCGGTTCTGGAGGATTTGATCAACCAAAGCAATGAAAAATATGCCAAGGCCGGTCTTGCCCTAGTCCAAAAAATTCCAACGCCTATTGTGCCTCTGGAAATGGATAAGGAAAAGGGCCAGATACGCCTGGCTTATTTCGACAAAAAAAGCACAGTGGATTATATGGGCGTTGTGCAGGGCTGGGCCGTATGTTTTGACGCCAAGGAATGTGCCGGGCAGCGATTTTCCCTGGACAAAATTCATGATCACCAGATGGTTTTTATGCGGGATTTTGAAAAGCAAGGCGGCATATCCTTTTTCTTGATCTGGTTCGCATCCATGCAGGTTTTTGCCTATGTTCCTTTTCAAAAAATGGATTTTTTCTGGTCCAGGGCCAGACAAGGCGGAAGAAAGAGCTTTCGTATGGAAGAGCTGGAGGAGGCCTTTTTCTTTCGCTCCGGAGGAGGCCTGCCCATACCTTATTTGGAGTTGCTGCAAAAGGATCTCTTGGACAGGCAAATCTAGGCTTTATTTGGACAAAGGCCCTGTGATTGCGCTATGATATTGGCTGTAGCTTACATTTGCAAAAGGGAGGATATTTGCCCTATGGATTGGGGTTTTACAGATTTGCAGCCGGGGGCGGCCCAGAAGCTTGCCCTGTCGGAGGAGATACTGATGGCCGTGGAAAAACCGGCCAGATATATAGGCGGGGAATACAATAGCGTAAATAAGGATTTGTCGCAGGTGGATGTACGTTTTGCCATGTGTTTTCCCGATGTCTATGAGATAGGCATGTCCCACCTGGGCATACAAATCCTCTATGCCATGCTCAATGCCATGGAGGGCGTGTGGTGCGAGCGGGTGTACTCCCCTTGGGTGGATCTGGACAAAATCATGCGGGAGAATTCCATACCCTTGTTTGCGCTGGAATCCCAGGATCCCATTGGGGAATTTGATTTTCTGGGCATTACCATACAATATGAAATGTGTTATACCAATATACTGCAAGTGTTGGATTTGTCGCAGATCCCCCTGTTGTCCAGGGATAGGGGAGAGGCGCATCCCATAGTCATAGGCGGCGGCCCCTGCGCGTACAATCCGGAACCTTTGGCAGATTTTTTTGACCTCTTTTATATAGGCGAGGGGGAAACAAGGTACAAGGATCTGGTGGCACTGTATAGGGATTGCCGCAGGGAAGGATATTCCCGACGGGATTTTCTGCGCAGGGCAGCCGGACTGCCCGGCATCTATGTCCCCTGCTTATACCAAGCCAACTATTATGAGGACGGCCGGCTGGAAAGCTTTGTTCCCCTGGTTCCGGAGGCTCCTGCTGTGGTACATAAGGAGCTGGTGTTGAACATGGATCAGGCTCCCTATCCCCAAAAGCCCATAGTGCCCTTTATCAAAACCACCCAAGACCGGGTAGTACTGGAATTACAGAGAGGCTGTATAAGGGGCTGCCGTTTTTGCCAGGCCGGACAGCTGTATAAGCCGGTAAGGGAAAGGGATGTGGAGAAGCTCCAGGAATATGCCATATCCATGCTGGAGAGCTCCGGAGCCGAAGAGATATCCCTCAGCTCCCTAAGTTCCAGCGACTATAGCCAGCTCAATGCCTTGTTGGAATTTTTGCTGCCCTATTGCCGGGAGAGGCATATCAATATATCCCTGCCTTCCCTGCGCATAGACGCTTTTTCCCTAGATGTCATGGGCAAGGTGCAGGATGTGCGCAAATCCAGCCTGACCTTTGCCCCTGAGGCCGGAAGCCAAAGGTTGCGGGATGTTATCAATAAGGGATTGACGGAGGAAATGATACTCCATGGCGCGGCGCTGGCCTTTCAAGGGGGCTGGAGCCGGGTAAAATTGTATTTTATGCTGGGCTTGCCCTTAGAAAGCCGTGAGGATATGGAGGGCATAGGCGATTTGTCCAACAAGATAGCCGCATTGTACTATGAGCTCCTGCCCAAGGAAAGCCGAAAGGGGCAGAGAGTGCAAATTGTTTCCAGCACCTCCTTCTTCATACCCAAGCCTTTTACACCCTTTCAATGGGCCCGCCAATGCACCAAGCAGGAATTTTTGGACAAGGCGTATATAGTTAGGCAAAATATTAACAATCAATTAAACAAAAAAAGCATAAAATACAATTGGCACGAAGCGGATACCAGCGTTATAGAGGGCGCCTTGGCCAGAGGTGACAGGCGTTTGGCCAAGGCCATACTGCTGGCCTATGGCAAAGGCTGCATATATGATGCATGGAGCGAGCATTTTCACAATGCATTATGGCTGGAGGCCTTGGGAGAAGCCGGTTTGGATTTGGATTTTTATTGCCACAGGGAGAGGGATGTAGAAGAATTGCTGCCCTGGGATTTTATAGACTGCGGCGTGAGCAAGGCATTTTTGGCCCGGGAGTGGAAAAATGCCCAGGACAGCCTTCAAAGCCCCCATTGCCGCCTGCAATGCACAGGCTGCGGGGCGGCAAAATACGGTGTGGGGGTGTGTAGAGAATAATGCGTATCAGGGCAAAATTTCAAAAATACGGCATAGTCCGTTTTTTGGGGCATTTGGATATTATGCGTTTCTTCCAAAAAACTCTGCGGAGGGCGGGCCTACCCATAGCCTTTAGCGGCGGATATTCCCCCCACCCACTGCTCAGCTTTGCCTCCCCTCTAGGCGTAGGTTTAGAAAGTCTGGGAGAGTATGTGGATATGGAATTTACCCAGACTGAAAATCTGACTATGGAGGAGATCCTGCTCCGGTTCAATCAGGCCAGTGTAGAGGGAATAAGGCTTTGCCATGCCATAGCTCTGCCAGATGCCGCGCCCAATGCCATGGCCTCTGTGGCTGCGGCCTCCTATGCTCTGATATGGAGGGGGAATGGAGAAAAGTGGGAGAGTATCAAAGGAAATATATCAAATTTTTTATCTCTTGATAACATATTGTTTGAAAAAAAGAGCAAGAAAAGCCATAGGCTGGTGGATTTGCGGCAGGGAATTTATGCCTTGGAAGTCGGGGAGGGGCCTAAGCCTGTGCTATATATGCAGGTAGATGCCTCCAGCGGGGGGAATATCAAGCCTGCCCATGTTATGGAGGCTCTGGCAGATCATTGCCATTTTTCCATTCACCACTCGGAGTATGCGCTTTGGCGGCTGGATCTCTTCCACCGTTTGCGCTCTGGCGGGCTTGCGCCTATGTGTGTATTGGAAACGGAGTGATTATGCAGCCTTTGGTCATTACCCAGGTAGACAGCTTGTATGTGGCCATGTTGACAGACAGCCACCGGAGACCCCAGGCTATACGGGCCCTATCCGCCCGGGAGAGAATAGAGGGCATTTATCTGGCCCGCATACAGAGGGTTTTGCCCAACCTCCAGGCCGCTTTTGTGGAAATGGGACCGGAGGAGTCGGCCTATCTGCCTCTGGCAGAGAGGGGCGGGGCGGCGTATATGCCCAAAGGACAGGAGCTACTGCTGGTACAGGTGGCTAAAGAGGCCTCCAAGGACAAGCATTGCGTAGTCAAAAGCGGTATCAGTCTGGTCAAAAGCCATCTGGCTTTGAATTTCTTTCCCCTGGGTCGGGAATCTGACCGGGGAGAATTGCGATTCTCCTATTCAGCCAAATTGCCCAAGGAGTTCAAGGCCTGGCTAAAAATCCATATGGAAGCCCCATTGACAACCCTCTACCAAGGAGCGGCCTCCGGCCGGCCGCAGGCTGAGTTGATATTCCGCACTTCCTTGCAGGAAAGGCAAAAGGAAGAAATACTGCTATTGTTAACTGCCCAATGGGAGGAGCTGCTGGCAGAGATGGATCAGTTGTTGCTATGGGCCAAAACTCGCCTCTGCCCCGGGTGTCTGCGGCCGGCTCCACTGCCTGTGGACAGCCTGTTGGCCGGATTTTCCCCTGATGAATACACGGAGATAGTCACAGATCTGCCCTCCATATATGATTACCTGGGGCAGACTGCCTCAGGCATGGCAAAGCGCAGACTCTACAATGACGAAACCTATGCCTTGGAAAAATTGTATAGCCTTCGGCTGGCTCTGGACCGGGCCGTGGAGAAACGAGTGTGGCTGCCATCCGGCGCCTACCTGCTGATAGAGCACACCGAGGCCTTGACGGTTATAGATGTAAATTCTGGAAGAAATATATCAAAAAAGGGGGGCGAGAGGGCTTTTTTGGATATCAATCTGGAGGCTGCCAAAGAGTGTGGGCGTCAATGGCGCATACGCAATCTGAGCGGTATTATCCTGATTGATTTTATCAATATGCCTGATGAAACTCAAAAAAAGGAGTTGCTGGATTTTTTGGGAGCATTAGCCAAAAAAGACCCCACGCCTTGCTATGTGGCCGGCCTTAGCCATCTAGGGCTGGTGGAGATGACCAGAAAACGCATATTCAATCCCTTGAGGACATACTGGAAGCACAGTGAAAGCTAGAGGAGGAATTATGTCTGTTACCATTTGTTTTGCCAACAATAAAGGCGGCAGCGGCAAGTCAACAACCTGCTCCAATCTGGCCTGCGCCCTGGCAAATAAGGGCAAGAGGGTTTTGTTGCTGGACGGTGATATGCAAATGAATCTAAGCCTAGCCTTTCTGCCCGAAGAAAGGGTATTGGATATGGCCATGCATGGCCCGAATATGTATATGGCCCTAAAGAGCCAAGAGGACTTATCCTCCTTTATTCACGACCTCTCCGCCGAGGAGCATTTGGCAAAATGGGCAGATAGGAGAGCGGAGTATGGAACACTGCCTCACATACTGCCATCTTCAGCCTTGATGAGTTCCATAGAATTTGAGTTGTTTCCCATGTGGCAGAGGGAGGTGGTATTGCAGAAAAAATTGCTGGCCATTCAGGAGAGCAGAAAGTATGATTATATTTTTCTGGATGCGCCGCCTACGCTGGGTTGCTGGGTAATGAATCTGCTCTGCGCCTCAGACTACCTGGCCATACCTGTAGAGGCCAGTCCCTGGGGATTGTTCGGGTTGGGAAATATGTTTGAATTTTTGCAGAAAGTACGGGAAATCTCTCCAAAGCTTCGTCTGCTGGGATCCATTATCACCAAAGTAGATGAGAGAAAAAGCTATTTCAAACAGACCAGAGCATCCTTACAAGATTTAGAAGATATACACGTATTTGAACAATTTATCCATATGGACAGCGCTATTGAATGGTCCCAGGATCAAAGCCTGCCAGTGGTCTGGTACAAGCCCAGAAGCCGCAGCGCCAAAGAATATGCCGTCCTGGCAGAGGAGATGGAAACCTGTATACAGACTATGGCATAACGGAAGTACTGTGGTTTTTCCAAGATAGGGTATAAATTCGCTCTTAGCCAGCCGCCTGTGGTATTGAAAGAAGGAGTAAAAATATGAAATTTTTGCAACTGGAAAAAGTAAAGGATGGAAAATACCTGAAAAACTACGAAATCACTTATGAGAACAAGGCTGGAAAGATCAAGAAGTATGAGATAGTCAGCCGCAAGGAGCTGCAAACGGTGGAGGATATAGGCCGCCAAGCCAGCGGAGTGTCCATAGTGGCCACCAAAGGGGATAAGATGCTGCTTTTGCGGGAATTTCGCATGGGCGTCAACCGCCGCATATACAATTTATGTGCCGGCATGATGGACGAGGGCGAAGATATAGTGGACTGCATACGCCGGGAGTTGTATGAGGAAACCGGCCTGGAGGTCAAGCGCATAAAGCATATACTGCCTCCGTCTTATGCCGCTGTGGCCATATCTGACACCATGACTTATATAGCATTTGTGGAAGCAGATGGCACATTTCAGGACAATAGTTCGGAAAACGAATCCATAGAGGCCGGTTTTTATTCCCGGGAGGAAATACAGAAAATGCTGGAAACCGAAGAATTTAGCTCCCGGGCCCAGATGGCGGCATATTTTTTCAGCCTGGGGGCAGGGATGTAACTATTCGCTAAAGGCAAGTTTAACGAATAGTTTATCCGGCATCCGTATCCAGCCAAAGCGTGAAGGGGCCATCATTGCACAGATCCACACGCATTTCTGCGCCGAACTCCCCCCAGGCCATTTCCACCACCCTCTCTTGAAAGAGCTTTTTACATTGGGAAAATAAAGCCTCTCCCAGGGAGGCCGGTCCCGCCTGGGTAAAGGAGGGCCTGTTGCCTCTGCGGCAGTCCGCATACAGGGTAAATTGCGATACCAATAGCAGGCCTCCGCCCACATCGGATAGGCTTAGATTGGTCTTGCCCTGATCATCGGCAAACATACGCAGGCGCATTATTTTGTCCACCAGCTTTTCACAGGTCTGCGCATTGTCCGATTCCCCCACTCCAAGAAAAACGACTAAACCTGCGCCTATACGTCCATTACTGCACCACCCGTCCTCTCTTAGCACGGACACCTCGGCATGAGTAACCCTCTGCAATAAAGCGCGCATATTATCAGCTCTCCTTTTTTTCGTCCTGTGCCCGTACGGCTTGTTTTTGCTCTGAACGCTGTAAATGCTTGGGCGGCATCTCCGCCAACTTGCCATCCGCATCAACAGCCCCGGCAAAAAGGTATTCCTGAGTAGCCTGCGGCATGCCTTTGTTGGCCAGGGAGCGGTTCGTCAGCGATTTGATGGCGGCATAAATTATGGCAAATATAGGTACGCCCACTATCATGCCGGGAACTCCCATTATCCCGCCAAAGAAAGTGATGGCAAAAATCACCCAGAAACCGGTGATGCCGGTGGAATCACCCAAGATCTTTGGCCCAAGCACATTCCCATCAAATTGCTGCAAAACAAAGATAAAAATGATAAATTTCAGACAATGCAAGGGATTTAGAGGATCCACCACCAGAATCAGCAGGGCGCAGGGTATAGCACCTATAAAGGGACCAAAAAAGGGTATGACATTGGTGGCTCCCACAACCAGACTCACCAGAGCCGCATAGGGTGTTCCCAGCAAACTCGTGCCAACGAAACAGAGCAGGCCAATAATGATGGAATCCACTATCTTGCCGCCTATAAAACCTATAAAGGTTCTATGGACGAAACGGCCACCGGCCAATACCTGATTGGCAAATTCCCTTTCAAAAACGGCAAATACCACCTTTTTTGCCTGGGAGGCAAACTCCTCTTTTCTCGCCAGCAGGTAGACGGAAATCATCACGCCCAGGAGAAAATTCCAAAAACCCTTAATTACGCTTAAAACACTCTGGGAAACGGTTTTGATAATCTCGCTGGTTCTGGACAAGACATTGGCATCCAACCATGTTTCAAAATCCGATGAATATTTTTCAATATACTTCAGGGCATAGGCCTGGATGGATTGATTATCCTCCAGCACTTGGTTCAGCCAGAGAATAAAATTGTTATAGTATGTATCCATATTGACTACAATGCTTTGGATACTGGGAATAATCTGCGACAGCAGCATGGCTACCAGGCCGTATAGCATCAGAAAGAAGAAGATCATAGTCAGGGTGGTGCTGGCAAGCCGCAATACCCTCTTCCTCTTTATGGAGTCCGGTATACCAAAGACCGAATCGCATAACGGCACCAAAATTCTATATTCTATTCCATTCAAAATAGGGGCCAACAGGTAAGCGCTGATCATAGCCAGGGCTAAAGGCGTCAAGACCCCGCCAAGTTTTTTTGCCCCTGTTTGAAAGGCAGAACCATTAAAAAGTGCATAGACAAACAAAATGCTGGCCAAAATCACTATAAAAGCAGTCAACCCCCACAGCACATATTTGTTTTGAATTTTGAAGCGCATATGCGCCCCCCTTTCCCTAACACCTAGGTATGAACACAACATATTCATACTACTATGCTTTGGCCAAATCTGCAACATTCCTTATATTCCCGCTGTATGGCGCTTTTGTGATATAATCATCCATAAGGAGGAAGCATCTATGACTGGCCATGATTACCACGAAGAAAAAAAGAAGGAATATATATTAAAAATGCGGCAGATAATTACAGAACTACCGGATTTTTGCCAGGATTTTTTTCGAGGCATAAGCGAGTATACCTCTGCGAGAACCCGACTGGCCTATGCCCAGGATCTTCGCACCTTTTTTGGATACGTGGCTTTGGAATGTTTTCCGGAATATAAAGGCCGATGGAAAGACATGCAGCTAGATATACTGGATACACTAAACCGCAGGCATATAGAAAGCTATTTAGAATTTTTGGGATTGTACCAGAGGGAAGGCCGGGATACCACCAATGAAGAAAGGGGAAAATCCCGCAAACTGGCCTCCCTTCGCAGTTTTTATAACTATTTCTATCAAAACGAAAAGATCAGCAGCAATCCTGCCGCACTAGTTCCCCTGCCCAAGCAGCATGACAGGGAAATCATACGCCTAGAAGCCAATGAGGTGGCCGACCTCCTGGATATCATAGAGTATGGAGAAAATCTCACACCCAAGGAAAGAGCTTTCCACGAAAAGACCAAGGTCCGGGATTTGGCCATGCTAAGCCTATTCCTGGGAACAGGCATACGGGTATCCGAATGTGTGGGTTTGGATATACAGGATGTGGATTTCATGGTAAATGGCATACGCATACTGCGCAAGGGAGGATCTGAAGCCATTATTTACTTTGGCGATGAGGTAGAGGGCTGCCTTAAAGCATATATAGAAGAGAGAAAAAAAATCATACCCCAAAGCGGCCATGAAAGCGCCTTATTTCTCTCCTTGCAAAACCGCCGTATTACCGTCCGCTCCGTAGAGAATTTGGTAAAAAAATACGCCTCCAAATTGACAGGCTTAAAAAAAATCACCCCCCACAAGCTGCGCAGCACCTACGGCACTGCCCTATACCAGGAAACCAACGATATATATCTCGTGGCAGACGTCTTAGGCCATAAAGATGTAAATACTACCAGGAAACACTATGCCGCCCAGGAGGATGCGCGACGGCGTATGGCCGCCGGAAAGATACGCCTGCGCAGAGATGCCGACTAGCGCTTGTAATCCAGATCGAAATATGGAATTTGCAGGTACTGCCCCTCCTCTATCTTCGCATGGGTGAGATGGTTGAGATGCACTATCTCCTCCATGCGTTCCTCTACGCTGTCATATCCCCCTTCAGAGGGAAAATCCCTAGCTATGCTCCAGAGGCTATCCCCCCTCTTCACCTGATATGAAGTGTAATATTTGTATATGCCTTCTTCCTTAGCCATAGAATGTATGCCTCCGGCCAAGAAAAGCGCGGAGGCCAAAATCAAAGCCAAAATTGCCAAAGTCAAAACCCTTGTTCCCGGAGAGAGAAGAAAAACCTCAGTCCGAAACCGATTCTTGTTCTGCCTACAACCCATACCCTCTGCCCCCTTCCACTTGTTTTACTTTGGTCAACATATGTTCGGAAAATATGTTTGGAACGTTTGTTTGTAATTATAGCGAACAGACATTTGTTTGTCAACAGAAAAATCGAACGTTTTTTCTGAATATATGTTTGCTTTTATTGTTCGACTGTGCTACAATGAAAAAAACCAAACAAAATCGAGCGTTTGGAGGAAATCAATATCCGTTTCTTATTTATAGGAGGGTTTTATGGCTAAGGGAAAATTGTCTGAGAAACAGCAAGAAATTTTGGAGTATATAAAAGAAAATATTATCAAAAAAGGATATCCGCCTACTGTTAGAGAGATCTGTGAAAAAGTGGCCCTTA
The DNA here is from genome assembly GCA_041838515.1 of Acetatifactor sp. Classification (GTDB taxonomy): domain Bacteria; phylum Bacillota; class Clostridia; order Lachnospirales; family Lachnospiraceae; genus JBGYPP01. Next base: position 11,637 of record JBGYPP010000086.1, read on the forward strand.
AATCCACCTCCTCTGTACATTCCCATCTGGAAAGCTTGGAAAAGCATGGTTATATCCGAAGAGATGCCACCAAACCCCGCGCTATAGAGATTTGTGATGACAGCTTTCAAATGCTGCGCACGGAGATGGTCAGCCTGCCTATACTGGGGCAGGTGGCTGCCGGTCTGCCCATACTGGCAGATGAGAATATAGAGGATTATTTTGCCATACCGGCTGAACTTGTACCTGCCGGCGAGTCCTTTATCTTAAATGTAAAGGGAGATTCCATGATCAACAAAGGCATATTGAACGGGGACAAAATCTTCGTCAATATAAAGCACACTGCCAACAATGGTGATATGGTGGTTGCGCTGATCGAGGATTCCGCCACCGTAAAAACCTATTACAAAGAGGACGGACATATACGCTTGCAGCCGGAGAATGATACCATGGATCCCATTATCGTGGATAATTGTGAAATCCTGGGCAAGGTCTTTGGCGTAATGCGTATCTTCCGGTAAATCCCTGCTTATTAACACACAAAAAAGCCGGCATATAGGTGCTTTCTCCCATATGCCGGCCAGAATACAATTTTGCCAGACAAGGCATAATATACCGAATTAACTCAAAAAGCTGGCCATCGCCTGCGGCCTCCTCTAATCTTCTTGCCCTTCTTTGCCCCCAAAGCGGACCTGCATATAGGCAATAATCTCTTCCACGCAACGTTCAAAACCCAGTTTGGAACTGTTTAGACACAGGTCATAATTCCGCGCATCTGTCCACTCACGGCCGGTGTGGTACTTATAGTAACCGGCCCTGCGCTTATCCATGGTTTGTATATATTTCTCCAGTTCCTTTTCGCCCATGCTGTGCTTCTTGGCCGCCATCTCCATACAAAAATCCTTGGGCGCATGGACAAATATGCTCAACACATTGGGATAATCCCGCAGTACATAATCTGCACAGCGGCCCATAATAATGCAAGACTCCCTTGCTGCCAGCTCCTGAATAATCTTGGCCTGGTATTGGAAGAGATTGTCCATGGAGGTAAATTCTTCACTGTCCGGAGAGGCCGGTCCATCCGGCCCCTTTCCCCCCCGCAGCCACTGGGAAAAAGGGTTCATTTTGATAAAGGAAACCTCCCTCTCATCCGCATTGGCAAACAGGGCCTCATTGATGCCGCTTTCATCACTGGCCAGTCTCAGCAGCTCCTTATCGTAAAAATGGATTTGGAGTTTTTTGGCCAACATTTCCCCTATGGTCTTGCCACCGCTGCCATATTGCCTGGCTATGGTAATAACTACCTTTTCCATACTAAGCCTCTCCTAAATATGCTTTTTGTATCCTCTCATCCTCCAGCAAATCCGCTGCCCTGCCCTCCATTACGATAGAGCCTGTTTCCAACACATAGGCCCTATGGGATATAGACAAAGCTTTTTTGGCATTTTGCTCCACCAGCAACACCGTAGTTCCAGCGGCATTTACCTCCTGGATAATATGAAAAATCTCGTTGACAAATATAGGCGATAGGCCCATGGACGGCTCATCCATCAAAATCAAACTGGGCTTGCTCATCAGCGCCCGGCCTATAGCCAACATTTGCTGCTCACCGCCGCTCAAGGTTCCGGCCATTTGGCCCTGTCTTTCTTTCAGACGGGGAAAACGGGCAAAGACACCCTCCAGACTCTCCTCTATTTCCTTTTTATCTCTGCGGGTATAAGCCCCCAGCCGCAGATTTTCCAATACAGAAAGACCCGTAAATACCCTGCGCCCCTCCGGCACATGGGCCATGCCCATGGATACAATTTTATGCCCTGGCACCCTGCCCAAATCCTGACCTTGGAATAGAATTTGTCCCTCTTTTAGGGGCAAGAGTCCGGATATGGCGTGCAAGGTAGTGGTTTTGCCTGCGCCGTTTGCGCCTATCAGGGCTATGATCTCTCCAGGATTGACATAAAAGCGTATACTATGCAGAGCCTGTATCACGCCGTAGGATACGGATATATCATTTACCTCTAATATAGCCATATGCTGCTTTACTCCTCTCCCAAGTAGGCTTTCACCACTTCCGGATCGCTGAGAACCTTGGCTGTTTCCCCCTGGCACAGCACCCTGCCAAAATTGAGCACTGTCAATTGCTCACAAATGCCGGATACCAGCCGCATATCATGTTCTATCAACAAAATGGTCATGGAAAACTTATCCCTGACCAGGCGTATGGTATCCATCAATTCTTGGGTTTCATTGGGGTTCATGCCGGCGGCAGGCTCATCCAACAGCAGCAATTTGGGGAAAGTAGCCAGGGCTCTGGCTATCTCCAATTTTCTCTGCTTTCCATAGGGGAGATTGGAGGCCAGTTGCCGGCTGTCATTTTCCAGGCCAAATACCTCCAGCAGTTCCATGGCCTTAGACGTCATTTCCTTTTCCACCCTGGAATAGATGGGCAGGCGCAGTATGCCGGCCGCCGTGCTGTACCCATAGTGGTTGTGCAATCCCACCATGACATTCTCCAATACGCTCAGCGCCTTAAAAAGCCGTATGTTCTGAAAAGTACGGGCTACGCCCTCCCGGTTGATCTCCTCCGGCTTTTTGCCTGTTATATTATTGCCATCGAGCTTTACTATACCCAAATCCGGCTTATATACGCCTGTCAGCAGGTTGAATACCGTGGTCTTTCCGGCCCCATTAGGCCCTATCAGCCCATACAGACAGGACTTTGGTATATCAATGGCAAAATCGTCCACGGCGCGCAAGCCGCCAAAGGATATGCCCAAATTTTGCACTTCCAATAAGCCCATGGCCAGCCTCCCTCCCTACTTCTTTGCCCTTGCAAATATCCTATGCTCCTTACGCCATTTCACCCAGGCAGGCGCCCAGTTGTAAAGCATGAGCAGTATCAACACCACGGCGTAAATCAGCATACGGTAGTTATTAAGCCCCCTCAGAAGCTCCGGCAACAGGGTCAGCAGCGCAGCCGCCACTATGGAACCCTGGATGTTTCCAATACCGCCAAGAACCACAAATACCAGTATCATGATGGACATATTGTATCCAAAATTCCCCGGCGTTGCGGACAGCGTGGAGAGGTTGTGCGCATACAGGGCGCCTGCGCCCCCGGCCAGCGCCGCCGACAGAGAAAAGGCCAGCAATTTGAATCGGGTGACAGGTATGCCCAAAGACTGGGCCGCAATAATATTATCTCTTATCGCCATAATGGCACGGCCGCTGCGGGAGTTGACCAGATTTAGCACTATGACCAGGGTCAAAATCAGCATCAGAACGCCTATGGTAAAACTGGAGTCTTGGGGAGCTCCGGTTATGCCCTGGGCGCCCTTGATCAATACTATGCCGTCAGCCTCCAGGCCCATTTCCATCACATTGTTCATAGAGAAATGCAGGCCACGACTGTCCTTGCCCACATAGAGTATATTCATGATATTTTTGATAATCTCACCAAAGGCCAGGGTTACAATGGCCAGGTAATCCCCTCTCAGCCTGAGCACCGGTATGCCTATCAATATGCCGGAAATTCCCGCCATGGCCATACCCAACAAGATGGCTATTGGAAAACGTATCCAAGCTGAGGGCAGGCTGTCCTGGACCAGCTTGGAAAAAAAGGCGCTGGAAAAGGCACCCACGCACATAAAGCCGGCATGGCCCAGGCTGAGCTCACCCAGTATGCCCACAGTCAGGTTTAATGATACAGCCAGTATGCCGTAGATACACAGCGGAACCAGCAGACCCTGCATAAGGGAAGAGAGATTGCCTGTAGCCAGCAGGATCTGCACTACGGCATAAACCAATGCTATACCGGCTATACCCAGCCAGGGATTTTGGTAAGAAGAGCCAGAAGAGTGTCGAAATACCGATATCATCGACAACCAGGATTGCCTGGGATTTTGTTCTCCATTTTTGTTTGCCATACTAACACCTGTTATACCTTCTCTTGCAAATTTTTGCCCAACAATCCGGTAGGCTTGATCAAAAGCACCAATATCAGTATGCCAAAGACAATGGCATCCGCCAGCTGGGAGGAGATATATGCCTTGGCAAATATCTCTATAACGCCCAGCAGTATGCCGCCCACAAATGCGCCGGGTATGGATCCTATGCCGCCAAACACAGCGGCCACAAAGGCCTTGATGCCGGGCATGGAGCCGGTGTAAGGCGTGAGATTGGGATAGGCAGAGCAGAGCAGTACGCCTGCTATGGCCGCCAGGGCCGAGCCTATGGCAAAGGTCATAGCTATGGTCCTATCCACCTGTATGCCCATCAGCAGCGCCGCCCCCTTGTCCTCCGATACGGCCACCATGGCCTGTCCTGCCTTGGAATGTTTGATAAAGGCCATCAGACAGACCATAATCACTAAGCTGATGCCTATGGTGACTATGGTTTCCCCCGAGATGGACAGCGCGCCGCCGGCCAGCTTTACCGCCTTTAGAGGCACAACCGAAGTAAAGGATTTTACATTGGCGCCAAAGGCCAGCAGAGCTGTATTCTGCAGCAGGTAGCTGACGCCTATGGCTGTGATCAAAACAGCCAGCGGGGAGCCGGCACCTCGCAGAGGCTTGTATGCCACCCTCTCTATCAACACGCCCAGCGCTGTGCATATTACTACAGCTGCCGCTATGCCCGCCAGCGGTGGCATACCCAAGGTGGAGCAAATGGTATACACGGCAAAGGCGCCTATCATAATGACATCCCCATGGGCGAAATTCAACATCTTGGCTATGCCATAGACCATGGTATAACCCAGCGCTATTAAGGCATAGACACTGCCCAGGCTGATTCCATTGATCAAATAGGTAACAAAACTCATGCTTTGGCCCTCACTGAAAAACGAAAGGAAATTTCGATAATTTTACAAATATTTTATTATTATAGCACACAGGAGGAAGAATGCAAACCCATGAAACAGGAAAAAAACCGCCCCAAAGGGCATGTTGGCCACTTTGGGACGGTCCTCCATATCAAAAAAACTTACATGGCCACATATTTGCCGTCTTGGATTACCACAGCCTTGGGCTGCTTGTCCGGCTCGCCATTCTCATTCCAGGTCATATCCTGGCTGGTCAAACCGTCTACAGAGATCTCCACCATGGCTTTCTTCATGGCCTCACAGGTATCGCCGACGGACATATCAGGAGTCACCTGGCTTTTTTCTATGGCTGCCTTGATGGTGTAAATGGCATCATAAGCATCTGCGGCAAACTGGTTGGGAATGCCGCCAAAACGACTCTCGTACTCCTTTACAAAGTTCACAGTCAGCTCATCCTGGGCATCGGCGGCAAAGGGAGTCAGAAGCATCACGCCCTCAGCCAGCTTTGCATCAAAATTCTCCACGCTGAGCAGGCCGTCCAGACCATCACAGCCAAAGAATACCGGATCGTATCCCATGGCATCGGCCTGGGTCAGGATCAGAGCGGCCTCGCTGTAATATATGGGCAGGAACACCATGTCAGCGCCTGCATCCTTGGCCTTTTGCAATTGCACAGAGAAATCCGTCTTGTTGTCAGCCGTAAAGGACTCCTGGGCCACCACCTCAAAGCTCTGGCCCTGCGCCCCCTCCATAAAGGACTCGTATATGCCGGAGGAATATACCTCGGAGCTGTCATAAATCACAGCCACTTTCTTGGCCAGCTGGTTCTCGCCTATATACTGGGCGGAAGCAGCTCCCTGCGCGGGATCCGAAAAGCATATGCGGAAAGCGTTGGGATACTGAACACACTCCACAGCGGAGCCGGAGGGCGTGAGCTGGAACATATTGTCATCCTTGGTCTTTTCCGCCACAGCGATGCAGGCGCCGCTGGTAACCGTGCCCATCAGCATCTGCATACCCCAGTCCTTTAGGGTATTGTAGGCATTGACCGACTTCTCGGGATTGGCCTCGTCATCCTGGAAATTCAACTCCAGCTGATATCCGTTTACGCCGCCGGCTGCATTGATCTCATCCACAGCCAGCTGTGCGGCATTCATCACTGCCTGGCCATATATGGCTGCCGCGCCCGTTATAGGACCTATACTGCCTATCTTGAATACTGCTTCTGCGCCGGCCGCCTCTCCCTGGCTGGCTCCGCTGTCAGAAGCGCTGCCTGCACCGGATGCGCATCCAACAAGCAGACTCATGGCCAGCGAGCCGGCCACCAGGCGTTTTCCCCATTCGCCCATCTTCATCATAGAACCTCCTCCTTGCTATTGCATACAATGATACAACTGCTACGTTTTCCCATAATACAAGCTGAGGCAGGCTTTGTCAAGCCGTTCTGCGACAAAAAATTTATTGCGTTGAAGTAATAACCCAAAAAAGCGAATACCCCAACGCAACAAACCAAATTGTGTCTATAATTTTGATAATGATAATTTTAATCTGTTAAATCTCCCGGCTCTATCAGAGCGCCCTCACGCCATACCTGCTCCAAATCATAGAGCAGCCGGTTTTCCTTATCAAAGAGATGGATGACCACATCGCCAAAATCCAGCAATATCCATGCCGCATGGTCATATCCCTCTATCTGCCGCAGCTTGGCGCCGGCCTGCAGAAGCTTATCCTCCACCTCATCACACATGGCCTGCATCTGGGAGCGGTTTGCTCCGCCGGCTATAAGGAAATAATCTGCCAACAGGGATACATTGGATATGTCCAATATGCGTATATCCAGCGCCTTTTTATCCTCTAAGGCCTCAACCGCCAGCCTCGCCCACTCCTTTGCTCTAAGCTTTTCCATATTCTCCTCCTTTTTGCAATCCTGCCCCATACTCCGCATAAGCCTCACGGCTAAGCGGATCTATCTCCCTCCCCTGGGCGGACAGATGGGCCAGGCTCTCCTCCAATATTGCCCACATACAGGCATCCAAATCCCGAAAAGCCAGGCTGCGTATGCCATCCATGGCCGGTGTGGGGCGCCGTCCCGGCTCTATGTAATCCGCTATATAAACTATCTTCTCAAGAGCGCTCATGCCCGGCCGTCCCGTGGTATGGCTGCGTATGGCATCCAGCACCCCCGCATCCTGTTCCCCATAGAGGCTCTGGGCCAAAACTGCCCCTGCCTTGGCGTGCAGCAGATAGGGGTTGGCCCTTTCCACCGGCCGTATCTCCACACCCTGCTCCTGGCACAGGCGGATTTTCTTGGCATCCGGCAGACATTTGGCGCAGTCGTGCAGCCAGCCTGCCCGCCATGCCGCATCCATGGGCTGCCCATGGGCAAAGGCCAGGGCCTTGGCACAAAAGGCCACATCCTTGCTATGCCTGTACCGCTCTGGAGTCAGACTCTTCTTTAACGCCTTGCGGATCTTTTTCCACTCCATACAAACCCTGCTCCCTGATATAAGCCAATACCGCCGGTGCCAGGCCTTCGGCCTCTTTCCCCGCCGCCAAGGCGGCGCGCAGCCCGGTCGAGGAATACTCCGGCATATCCGCCTCCAGAAAATCTATGCGGGCTCCGTACTTGGAAGCCAGCCTCTCCCTCTGGTCCTCCAATGCCTGCCTGTCCACCGGAGGTCTCAGCGAGGCCAACAGCCGGCAGCCGGCGAACACCCTTTCCGGCCTGGCCCAACTCTCCATATGAAAAAGGCTGTCCCCGCCCACAATCAAGACCAATTCCTCATCGGGATATTTTCGCCCAAAATCCTCCAGAGATTGATATGTATAACTATTGCCCCCCCTGCGCACATCCGCATCCGAGATCTCCAGACCAGGCAGGCCCTCTATGGCCAGCGCGGCCATTGACAGCCTATGGGAGGCCGCCGCTATGCGGCCCACATCCTTTTGGTAGGATAGGCAGCTGGGAACCAGAAATACCCTGGGCAACCCCCAGTCCAAGGCGGCCTGGGCCAGGGCTATATGCCCCTTATGTATAGGGTCAAAGGTGCCGCCCAGTATGCCCAGCCGGGGCCTGCCGCCACAGCTCATGCCTTGGGCAGGACGATGCGGGGCTTGTCCTTATCCGCCTTATATAGAACTATTTTCTTGCCTATGACCTGCACCAATACGGAGCGGCTGCGCTCGGACAAGGCCTGTGCCATCTGGTCTATATCCTCCATGCAATTTTGCAAGACGCCTATCTTGACCAGTTCATTGGTGTTAAAGGCCTCCAAAACAGCCTCGGTCACCCCGGGGACCAGGCCGCCTTTGCCTATATGCACACGCACCGGCGTATTGGCCGCCAGGGATCGCAAATAAGCCCTTTGCTTGCTCGTCATCTCGCCTCCTACTTGTAATAATCAAAGCTCTGGCCGTACATGCGGACTGTATCCCCTTCTTGTATGCCCAAAGCCTCCAGCTTGTCTAATATTCCGTTTTCTTTCATAAATTTCTGAAAGAAAACAAAGCCCTTTTCGCTCTCTAGATTGGTATAGCCCAGCATTTTGTCAATGCGGGGACCCTCCACCACATATTCCTCCCGGTCCGGATCATAATACACCTCCTCCGGGGCATCCTGCTCCCCTGCCCGCAGATGCGGGAAGTACTCCTGGGCAAATACCGTAGGCTCCTCTTCCACTCCCTGCAACAGCTCCCGAACGGCATAGAGAAGGGACTCCACTCCCTCTCCGGTGGCCGCCGATATGGCAAAGACCTGTATGCCCTGGGGCGCAAACTCGCTGCGTATGGACTCCAGAGCGGCCTCCCTCTCCTCCTCGTACAGCACATCCAATTTGTTGGCGGCTATAACTCTGGGCAGGGATGCCAGCCTCTCGTTGTATTTCTCCAACTCCCTGTGTATGGCATATATGTCTGACACCGGATCCCTGCCCTCCACAGAGGCGGCATCCACCACATGCACCAATACCTTTGTCCTCTCGATATGCCGGAGAAATTCATGGCCCAGGCCCACGCCCTCGGATGCCCCCTCTATCAAACCGGGTATATCCGCCATGACAAAGCCCCCATCCTCCAAATCCACCACGCCCAAATGGGGGTTCAATGTGGTGAAATGGTAGTTGGCCACCTTGGGTCTGGCATTGGACACCCGGCTAAGAAGTGTGGACTTGCCCACATTGGGAAATCCCACCAGGCCCACATCGGCTATAACCTTCAATTCCAGCAGCAGATTCAATTCCTGGGCCGGCTCTCCGGGCTGGGCGTATTTGGGCGCCTGCATACGGCTGGTGGCATAATGCTGGTTGCCATTGCCCCCCTTGCCTCCCTTGAGCAATACCACCCGGGTATTCTCTCCGGACATATCCACTATGACCTGGCCGCTGCTCTCCTCCTTGACCACCGTGCCGGGAGGCATACGCAGAACAATATTTTTGCCATTGGCGCCCCGGCAGTTCTTCTTGCCGCCCCTCTCGCCATCCTGGGCTGCATATTTGCGCACATGGCGGTAATCTATCAGCGTGTTCAATCCCGTATCCACCTCCAGGATCACATCACCGCCGTCGCCGCCGTCGCCGCCGTCCGGACCGCCGTTGGGCACATACTTTTCCCTCCGGAAGGAAATATGGCCGTCGCCACCCTTGCCGCTGCGGACAAAGATTTTCGCTCTATCTGCAAACATATGTTTATCCTTATTCCCCAATAATCCCACTTGGTAAAAAGGGCTTCAAACATTCACTGTTTGAAGCCCCAAGCACTCTCGCTTATTGCACAGGATATACGGAAGCCTTCTTCTTATCCCTGCCCTTTCTCTCAAAGCGCAGCACGCCGTCCACCAGCGCGAACAGGGTGTCATCGCCGCCCCGGCCTACGTTGGTGCCGGGATGCACCTTGGTGCCCCTCTGGCGGTACAACACATTGCCGGCCTTTACGAACTGGCCGTCAGCCCTCTTGGCGCCCAGGCGCTTGGACTCGGAATCCCTGCCGTTCTTCGTGGAACCTACGCCCTTTTTATGGGCAAAAAATTGCAGATTTAATCTCATCATGGCTAATCTCCTTTTCCCGTATGCCGGGATCCACATTCGATGATTTTCACATACCGCTTGCCATAGACGGAGGCCACTTCCCTAAGCCCCATGACCATAGCATCCAGCAAGACCTCTCCCTCCCTGGAGGGCGGCCTTAGCAAACGGCACTCTATCAAGGCCTCATCCTCCTTGGAACGCAGCTCCAAAGACTCCCTGGCCAATTGTTCCAATGCGTTGACGGTGTTAATCACCAGCAGGGATACGGCGCTGCACACTATGTCCGGCTGTCCGGGCCTGGCATATCCCGCATGCCCCCGGCAAAAAAAACCGGCGTATCCGCCCTTATCATCCCGAAAAATCTCCACACTGGTCATCACGCGCCCCAAATCCCGCTTATACGGTTATCTTCTCCACCACCAGCTTGGTGTGCAGCTGCCTGTGGCCCTGCTTCTTGTGGTAGCCGGATTTCCTCTTGTACTTATAAACGATGATCTTCTTATCCTTGCCCTGGGAGAGCACCTTTGCCGTCACCTTAGCGCCGGCGGCATCCTGCGCCACCTTCAAAGTACCGTCGTTGACAGCCAGCACCTGATCAAAGGTAACAACATCCCCCTCGGCAGCCTCCAGCTTCTCTACGAACAAGATATCTCCCTCAGACACCTTGTACTGCTTGCCACCAGTTTCCAAAATAGCGTACATAAAACTACCTCCAAACCTTTCTCGCTAACCTCGGTGATACAACCAATGTATACTTGAACCTAGTTAAGCGGCATACCAATTGATATTAGCATACAAATCCAGTCTATGTCAAGAGCCGGGACTTCCCCATAGGGAAGTCCCGGCTCCCGCCCCTGTAAAGCTATTTTACAGGTGGAATTTGCGTATCATATATGCCAAGTCCTTGGAAGCCGTGGCCAGATGGCCGCTGGTGGCCTCTATGGTTTCGCTGATGGCCACCTGCTCCTCCACAGCCGCAGAACACTCCTCAGTAGAAGCGGTATTCTCCTCGGCCAGTATGGTCAGATCCTTGATAATCTTGAAGAAGCGGTTCTTTACCTTGCCCAGCTCCTCCTGTATGCTGCTCAGATTTTGCACGGCCGCATTGGCCACCTTGATCTCATCGGATATGGCATCAAACTGCACCTTGGTTTCATTTACCTTGCCGGATTGCAGCTTCACCGTATCCAGAACAGAGGACATAATGGACACAGCCTCATTGGTATTGTGGGTCAGGCCTGCAACAATGGCGGCTATCTCCTCGGCAAATTTGTTGGACTGCTCAGCCAGCGTGCGTATCTCATCAGCCACAACGGCAAACCCCTTGCCGGTTTCCCCAGCCCTGGCCGCCTCAATGGCTGCATTCAGCGCCAGCAGATTGGTCTGGCTGGCTATGGCCTTGATCATATTGCTGGCATTCTCTATCTGTATGGCGCTGGCGTTGCTGTCCGATATTACCCTGTTGACCTTTTCCGCGCTGCCGCTTACCAGCTGGGTGGTGGATATCAGCTGTGCTATGGCCTCCACTCCGGTCTCCTTGGCGCGGATAACGCCTCCGGCTGCCTCTGCCAGGCTCTCCTGGGCCTGGGAATTGGTTTCCAGCAGCTTTTCCATGCTCTCGGCTATGGTTGTGGCCTTTTGCATCTGGGCAGTCTGGTCCGATACAGCCTCAGCCAGAGCTGCGATGGAGGTGGAAATCTCCTGGGTGGCATCGGAGGAGGTGGCGGAGGAGTCCGCCAGCCCTGTGGAGGTATCATGTATATTGGTGGACATATTGTTCACGCGCTCTATCAAAAGCCGCATCACCCGTATCACCTTTTCCAGGGATTTGGCCATCAGACCTATCTCCCCGCCGGCATTGCCATAGCGTATGCAGGGCGCATCGTCCGCCAGGGCCAGCTGGTATTTGGCCAGATTTTCCAGATCATGGGAGAGCTCGTCTATGGGCTTGGCTATGCTATGGGCTGTGAACAACACCTGGCCCAGCAGTATGGCTATGGAAACAAAACCCACTATGGACATAAATACAGCCAGTGTCCTGGAGGGTTCCAGCACCTCGGCCACCGGCACATCCATCACCAGCACCCAGTCCGTATGCGCTATCTCCGACACATCAAAGAAAGTGGACACACCGGCCTTATCTGCGCGGAAGAAATGCTCCTCATGGGCCAGTATCTGCCGGCCCACCTCCTGGTAAATGCCGTTGCTGATCTCCAGTACGTTGTCCTCCAGGCCATACTCCTTATGGGCCACAAAATTCCCGGCAGAGTTCAGCACAAAGGCCTTGCCCGTGGTATATGCCTTGATCTCATTAACCATCTGGGCCACGGAATCCACGAACACATCCATGCCTACCACGCCGGCCAGCCTGTTGTTTTGGCGTATGGGCGCAGCCACAGTCAGCACCATCTTGCCGGTGATGCTGTCCGTGTAGATATCCGTAATCACCGCCTCCCCCTGGGAATCCGCAGCCTTGGTGTACCAAGGGCGGGAGGTGGGGTCATAATCCGAGGGCGCATCCCAGTTGGAGGCCGTGACAAAACTCTTGTCCGGGAAGCCCACATAGATATCGCTGATATCGCTATTATTGGCGGCCAGATGGGAGAGTTCAGCCTGCAGCTCTTCTGCGCTGCGCTCCACCTTGGTCATGCTCAAAGCTAAGCCTTCGACCAAAACCACCTGTTTTTCCAGATACGACTCCACCTGCCTGGCGTACTTCTCCGCCATATTGCCCAAAATCTCCTTGCTCTCCCCCGTGAGCAGGGCGCTGGAGAACAGGTAGGCGATCAGGGATAGGACAAAGACGATCAGCAGGGCCGGCACGCCTATCCGGATAATCATTTTCGGTCGAAGTTTCATGTCTGTACATCTCCTTTACAATTGGTTTTTTACTGCCAAAGTGCAAGAAAAACCTTGAGCCTAATTGCGGCCCCCCTTTTTCTCAAAGGCCTCTACATATCCCACGATCAGCTCCACGCTGCCCTCCAGCCCCAGCGTGGAGCTGTTGATGCACAGGTCATAGCTGTCCGCCCTGCCCCACTTCTTGGAGGAATAGTAATTGTAATAACTCTGCCTCTGCTTGTCCTTCTTTACTATCATCTCCTTGGCCTTAGCCAGGCTGAGTCCATAGCGCTCAGATATCCGCCGGGCCTTCTTCTCCTCTTCGCCGCAGACAAACAGATGCACGCAGTTGGGATAATCCGCCAGCGCATAATCCGCACAGCGCCCCACCATGACGCAGCCCCCCTCTCCGGCCAGCTTCTTGATGGCGTCAAATTGGGCCAGAAACACCTTGTGGCTAATAGGCATATCCACAAAAGACGAGGCGTTGTAACCAAAGGAATAGGTATCCATCACCAAATTGTACAAAAAGGAATTGGTAGGCCTCTCATCATGGTTCTGTATCATCTCCTCGCAGAGGCCGCTCTCCTTCGCCGCCCGCACCAGCAGCTCCTTATCATAAAAAGGAACGCCGAAATGCTCAGCCACCTTGGCGCCTATCTCCCGGCCCCCGGAACCAAACTGCCTGCCTATGGTTATGATCGTACGCATACCGCTTCCCCCTTTTCCCCCAGATGTATTCCTTGGTACTTTACCCATTATAATGGAAAGGCCCAAATTGTACAATATTCCATACAGAAAAATCAAAAATATTTCGTAAATTTTTGTATATATTGGTTAATGCTAACCGACAAAAAACCGCCCATCAGCCCCGGATCCGGGCCAAAAGGCGGGTAAAATACTCAGGGGGCGGCGCCTCCCATTCCATATATTCCCCGGTGCGGGGGTGGCGCAGGCCTAAAACAGCGGCGTGCAGGCATTGGCCGGCCAGGGCAAAGGGCCAGCTGCGCCCCTTGGCATAGACGGCATCCCCCAGCACCGGATGCCCCAGAGCGGCCATATGCACCCGTATCTGATGGGTACGGCCGGTTTCCAAACGGCACTCCGCCAGACTGTACTTATCCCAGCTCTCCAATAGGCGGTAATGGGTAATGGCCCGGCGGCCGCCTGGCACCACAGCCATCTCCCTGCGCCTCTGGGGGTGGCGGCCTATGGGCAAATCCACGCGCCCCTGCTCCGGCTGCGGCCGGCCCAGCAGCAGGGCAAGGTAGCGCCTGGTCCAATCGTGGGCGGCCAGGGTCTGCGCCAAATGCCTGTGGGCAAAATCGCTCTTGCACACGGCTAAAAGGCCGCTGGTATCCCTGTCTATCCTATGGATTATGCCGGGCCGCAGCACGCCGTTGATGCCGGACAATTTTCCCTGGCAGTGGTGCAGGAGGGCGTTGACCAGCGTACCCTGATAATGGCCGGGCGCCGGATGCACCACCATGCCCTGGGGCTTGTTCACTATCAACAGATCCTCATCCTCATAATAGATGTCCAAATATATGTCCTGGGCCTCCACCGGAGGATATCTGTGGGGCGGCATACGCAGGCATACATCCTCCCCCTCCTCCAGCCTCTGGCTTGGCTTGGCCGGCCTGCCCCCCAGACAGACTGCGCCCTCCCGTATCAGCTGCTGCACATAGGAGCGGGAGAGATGGGACAATTGTTCAGCCAAAAAACGGTCCAACCTCTCCCCCTGCCCCTCTATAGGCACGGAGAGGACATAGCTTTGCTCCTCCATACTCACTTCTCTTCTCCAAAGAAAGCGGCAGACACCCGCCCATCCTCCTTATACAGCCATATCCAGGCCGCCAGCAGGCCAATGCAGCCGCAGACCACCCAGATATCCGCCACATTAAATATGGGAAAATCTATCAGGGAAAAATACAAAAAATCCACCACATAGGCCAGCCGCAGCCGGTCTATCATATTTCCCAGACCGCCGGCCGCCACCATGGCCAACAGTATGCGGGGCAGGGCATAACCCTGCACGGGCAGGCGCCAAAACACCCGGCCTATCCAAAGAAGCAAAATCACGCCCAGCACAGCCAAAAGCCAGCGCCCGTCCTGCAATATGCCAAAGGCCGCGCCCCGGTTCTCCAGATAGCGAAGCTCAAAAACTCCCGGCCAAAGCGCTATGGCCGCCCGGCCCTTCAGACTGGCTGCGGCCCAAGCCTTAGTCCACTGATCTGCCGCTACCAAGAGGATAAGCAGCCCGCCATAAGGGAGCAGGGAAAGGGGTATTCCCCCCTCTAAGCCTCCAGTCCTCTGCCCCATCACGCCTCCTCCTTATACACCAGCTGCGCCAAGGCCTGCTCCAATTCCCCATCCTCCACATCCTCGGCCACAAAGGCCCTGCCAACGGCCTCCAGCAGCACAAAGCGTATGCGTCCGACTTCCATCTTCTTGTCCGACTTGGTCAGGGCAATGATCTTTGCCACATCCAGACCGTCCATGGTAATGGGCAGACCAAAGAATACCATCATATCCCGTATCTCGTAGAACTCCTCCATCTCTATATATCCCCTTTGCCAGGAGATATACGCCGCCGCAACCATGCCCAGAGATACGCATTCCCCATGGGTCAGCGCAAAGCCCTTGGCCTTTTCTATGGCATGGCCCAGGGTATGGCCGAAATTTAACAATCTCCTCTCGCCCTTTTCCAGAGGGTCAGCCTCCACTATGCGCTGCTTGATCCGGCAGCTGCGGCCATTCATGGCCTGCAAGGTGGACATATCCCTATCCAAAATCTCCACCATATGCTCCAACAGCCAAACGTAGAAATCCTCATCCCCCAGCAGGCCATGCTTTAACACCTCGGCCATTCCGCTGGAAAACTCCCGCTCCGGCAGGGTAGCCAGCGCGGACAGATTGGCATACACCAATCTGGGCATCTTGAATGCCCCCACCACGTTCTTGTATCCGTCCAAATCCACACCGGTCTTGCCGCCTATGCTGCTGTCATTCTGTGCCAGCAGGGAGGTGGGCAGCTGGACAAAATCCACACCCCGCAGAAAAATGGAGGCCACAAATCCCGTCAGATCTCCGACCACTCCGCCTCCCAGCGCCAGAAGCAGGCACTGGCGGTCAAATCCCCTCTCCAGCAAGAAACGGCAGATCGCCCCAGCCGTTTCCAGCGTCTTGGATGCCTCGCCCGGCGCCAGGCAATACACTGCCGTCCGTATGCCTGCCTCCGGCCCGCCATAGGCCTCCTCCAAGCCCTCCAACAAGGCCTGCCCATAGAGGGGATATACATTCTCATCCGAAATAATGCAAAAAGCCCTGTGTTTCCCCAGGGCTTTCAACTGGGGATATAAGGCAGCAAAACCCTGGTCAAAACAAAGGTTGTAATCCTGCGCCACCCCAGCGCGTATAGACAATAGTTCCAAAATTTTTACCCCCTGCTACACCCTGTTAAATATCTTGGCCAGGCTCTCATCCTCTTTTTCCGAAAAATCCCCTTTCAAGGTGATACTGGGCGGAACAATAACAAAAACATAATTGGAAATCTGCTTCATCTTTCCAGACAGGGCAAAACAGGCCCCCAAGGTGAAGTCAAAGACCCTCTCTGCCACACCGATATCCAAGCCCTCCAGGTTCAAAATCACAGCATGGCCTTTCAACAGTTCATTGACCACCTTCTCCTCATCCTCCAGACAGGTGGGGTGTATGGAAGAAACATGCTGGCTGCCCTCCGCAGGCCTGCGAACGGACTGGGGCAACTTCTTGTTATGAAAAAATCCGACCCGGTTCTCCTCCCGAGGCTCCGAAGCTTCCTCTACAAGATCTGCCTCCCTGAAACCTGCCTCCCCATCATCCTCAAATCCATCCTCATCATCCAGATCATCCTGGTCAATTTTCCCAAATTTTGCCAACACTCCCAACAATCCGCCCATAACAAACACCTCCACCTGCAAAAATATGCCCAAAGCCTATGAGGGGCTAAAAATACTCCCTATGGCCAAAAATAGCTGAGCCAACACGTATCCAAGTGGCACCCTCCTCCAAAGCCGCACTGAAATCTCCGCTCATGCCCATGGACAAATGCCCCATCTTTACATTATCAATATTTTTCCCATGTATGTCAACCGACAATTGCTTTAAAGCAGCAAAGACAGGCCTGTTCTGCTCCCCATCCTCCACCAGCGGAGCCACAGTCATCAAACCCTCCAGGGCTAGATTGCCCATGCGCCCACACTCCTTGGCCACATCCTCTGCCTCCTCAGGCCGTAGACCATATTTGCTAAGCTCTCCGGCCATATTGACCTCCAGCAGTATGCGAGGCCGCAGGCCGGCTTTGGCCGCCTCCTCCTGTATGCGGCGGGCCAGACGCAGGCTGTCCACGGAGTGTATACAGTATACATGAGGAAGCAGCGCCCTCACCTTATTGGTCTGCAAATGGCCTATCATATGCCAGCGTATGTCCTGGGGCAGTTTGGGCGCCTTCTCCAGCAGCTCCTGGACCTTATTCTCCCCAAAATCCCGCTGCCCCACCCGGTATGCCTCCATAATATATTCCGCCGGCCAGGTCTTGCTGACGGCAATCAAGGCTCCTGCATCCAGAGGCCGTCCCCCTCGCCTCAGCGCGAACTCCATCTCTTGGCGGATCAGCTCCAAATTGGCAGATATATGTTTCAAGCTCACTCCTCCCTGGGCGCCGGCTCGTGTATGAGCTGGCTGTCTTTTACCGCTCCGGCATCCAGCACTATGTAATCAAAAACCCGCAGTCCATAGACTGTGTTGGATTTCACTATGGCATAGGCATCATTCTGTTCCAAAATCTGAATTTGACGAAAATCTGCATATCCCTTGTTCATATTGTATACGCCGGTCAGCCCCCTCTTCCGGCTGATGGTATACACTTCCTGGCTGTCATTTTTGAGCAGAACGGCTCCAATGTCCAAGAAGCTCACATCCACAAAATATTCTCCTGCCTCCTCATCAAAGTGGTATAGGTTGACTATCTTGGTGAAATCCGCCCTGTTTCCCTCGGAGTCAAAACCCTGTATGGTCACCAGCCCGGTTCCAGGCTGACGGCCCTCCGTCTGGACAAAGGCCTCCGGCACCAGGTAGAAATCCTTGTCCACAATGGCGCTTAAGGGTATCTTCAAGCCCGTTTCCTGAGCCAGCAGCAGCTCTATATCCAGATATCTCCAATCCACAAAGGCCAGCATGGAATGGTTCAAATCCAACCGCACATAGGTATTACCGTCCCGGGCAGGCACTGCGGACACTCTGGCCCAGGCCTCATACTGGTTTTGCAGAAAGCGGACCTTGATATATTGCTCATCCACATAAGCCTGGGCCACCTCCGGACTCTCCGGCAAAAAGACCAGTATCCATTCCTCTCTGGTATTCACCTTGTACAGCGCATCCCCGTCCGCCACCAGCCGTCCGCCCTCCAGCAGGGTCTTTTCCACACCCTGGCCGCTGACCAGATCCTCGGTTAAAACCTGGGTGAGGTCGGCAGCCAGGCCTATATCCTCCAGCCCGTCCACCCAATAGGACAGTATGCCCGCCTCCTGGTTGCGGACAAAGGAGGAATCCATCTGGGACAGTTCCGCCCCCAGGCTCTCCAGCACGCCGGCATTGGCCATACGCACCACATCCTGCCGAAGCTGCTGCTTGAAGGCATAGGCCCCTTCAAAGCGCGCCGGAGAGTAATCATGCATAAAGCTGCGTATCTGGTTGCGGAAATCCTCTATCTGGGCATCGTCCAGCCCCGAGTCCAACAGATCCTGCCCGTCCAAATACTCCTGCATCCGGCCGCTTCCATCTACCAGGCATACCACATCCCCCAGAGCGGCGCGCATACCCTCGCCGGCATAGTAGTGTATAGTGCCGGCCCCGGAGGATGTGACCACCAATTCATCCCGCAGAGCCAGCGCCTTGTAAATCTTATTAGAGGAGAGGGAACCCTCCTGCACCTCATAATTCTTGATATGGGGCTTGTTCAGATAGGAAAATAAGCCAAAGGCCACATAGAGGCAGAACAAGCCGAAGAGAATATAGACCACAGGCACCTGCATGGGCCGTCGATAGCGGTATATCTTTGCCTGTGTATGCTTTTTTTTCCTTTTCTTTTTTCTTCTTTCCTCCACCAGCCACTCCTCTGCCCTATCTATAGAAAAAGCCTTGGCCACGCCAAGGCTTTTTCATCATCCCGGCACCTGGCCCGGATGGCATTATAAGGCGATAATAATCCTATCTTGATAAGCCGCCGGCACATCCTCTTTATCTACGGAAATGCTCAGAACGAAATCCACCTTGAAAGCCTCGCTCATGCGGCTGAGCTTGGCAAGCACCGGCTCCAAATCCTTGCCCTCCAGATGGGAAATCTTGAGAAAACTGTCAAAGTACATCTGTTGCAGATCGTGATCCTGGGAAAGTATGCCGCTGACGAAGCCCAGGAACTCATCCCCATTCTCAATCAGATAATCCGATACATTGATAAGCCTTATGCGGTTGTTCAGCTCAAACATATGCTTGGTGCTCTTGTCCAAATAAGCGATATTGCCGTCAACAGTCTTGATCGCGCCATTGACCTTGTCCAGCAAATCCTTGGTCTTGCCCTTGCCCTTTTGACCCACTATCAACTCTATCATGGCTTATGTCCTCCTTGCGCCGTTCCGTATTTTTTTTGAGGAAATCCTGTATTTATTATAGGACATGACAGGGATTTTTTCAACTGCTAATTGACGCTTCTGGCCAAAAGCTCCGACATCTTGGCATAGAGCAGATCCCGGCTCTGCGCCTGCAGTATCACAGAAATATAAGGAGAACCGGCCGTATCACGGCTAAGTAATATCAGGCAGGACCCGGCCGCCTGGGTGGTGCCGGTCTTGCCGCCTATGACAGTCACCTGCTCCGGAGCCGCCACATCCCCCCGCAGGTAAAAATTGGTGGACTTGGCCTCCACCGCCTTCTGGCTGCCGTCCGCCAGCTGGTAGGAGGTGGAATACGAGGCCATATTGATGATCTCCTTGAAAATCTCATATTGTACAGCCGCCTGGAATATCAGATACAGATCGTAGACTGTGGTGTAATGGTTGGGATCCGACAGGCCATGGGCGTTGACAAAATGGCTGTTGGTGGCCCCCAGCTGCCGGGCCTCCTGATTCATCAGAACGGCAAATCCCTCCAGGCTGCCTCCTACATTTTCCGCTATCAGATTGGCCACATCGTTGGCCGAGTTGAGGAGAAATATGCGCAGAGCCTGGTCAAGCGTCATGGAATCCCCAGGCTTTAACCCCAGCACCTGGGCTCCTCTCTCCTGCACCCGCACATTGTCCGTGGCCACCAGCCGCATATCCAAAGAACCGTACCGCAGGGCCACCAGCGCCGTCAGCACCTTGGTCAGACTGGCCGGATACATCTGCTGATGGGGATTTTTTGCATAGACCACCTCCCCGGCCTCCGGCGCAAAGAGCGCCGCCGCTGTCACCCCCTCCATATCCAGGCTGCCATCCTCGGCCATATCCCCTGGCGCCACGCACAGATCCTGGGCAAAAAAAACGGCCTCCTCCCCCTGGGAAGGCGGGGAAGCTGCCTGGTAGATTGCCTGGGCAGAGCCATAGGGCAGGGGCAGCCCCGAAGCCCCGCAGGAGGCCAAGCCCATCAGGGCCATGACCATGGCCAAACCTATTTTCAGGGAAAGGATCCGGGAACGGCCCCGCCTCACTTGTACATTTCCCGCCATTCCAGATCCCCCCGGTCCAAAGACTTGACCAATAGCTCCCCGGTGGCCAGATTGGTGGCCAGGGGTATGTTGTGCATATCGCAGAGGCGCACCACATTGTTCACGTCCGGCTCATGAGATTTGGGGCTTAGGGGATCTCTCAGGAATATGACAAGGTCTATATGGTTGTGTTCTATCTGGGAGCCTATCTGCTGCTCTCCGCCTAGATGTCCTGCCAGATACTTCTGCACATTGAGGTTGGTCACCTCCTCTATAAGACGGCCTGTGGTACCGGTGGCATACAGCTGATGCTTGGACAGTATCCCCCTGTATGCTATGCAAAAATTTTGCATCAGCTTCTTTTTCGCATCATGCGCTATTAAGGCGATATTCATACATCCTTCCCTTTCCTCGCAGCCAAGGCGAATCCAGCTCAAAAGAAACCCAGACCGCCGTCCTTTTTGGCGCTGGCTTGCAAACGCACGTTCAATACTATGCCCATGCCGCCGAATAAGGCCAGCAGCGAAGTCAGCCCATAGCTGACAAAAGGCAGGGGCAGGCCGGTGTTCGGAAGCAAAAAGGTGGTAACGCCTATATTGAAAAAACTCTGTACGGCCACCCAGACCCCCATGCCCGCAGCAATCAGAGAGCCGGCCAGATCCTTGGCCTTGCCGGCCACCCACAGGCACTCCAGGGATATGGCGGTCAAAAGCCCCACCACCAGCAGGCTGCCCTTAAACCCAAATTCCTCCCCAACCACGGAAAAAATAAAATCCGTCTGGGGTTCGGAAATAAAATTGCCGTTTTTCACCGAGGTGATCTCGTTGTTCTTATACCCCTTGCCGTCCAGCTGGCCGGAGGCTATAGCCGTCACGGAATTGATCTGCTGGTAGGCAGTGGTAGTGGCATATTCCTCCGGATCGATAAAAGCCAGCACCCTGTTCTTTTGGAAATCCTCCAACAGGGTGGACTCCGGCCTCAGGGCAAGGGCCAGCAATATCATGCCCAGGGGCAGGATCACGGCCAGGGTGGTGGCAAGTATACGCAATTTCATGCCGGAAAGAAACACCAGGCCGCAAAACAAAGCCAGTATGACCATGCTGGTGGAGAGATCCGGCTGGGAGAAAACCAGCATCCAAGGCACAAAGGCCAGCAAAGACAGCACGGCAAGCATCCCATAGGAATGCAGCCTCTCCTTATATTTCATAATAAACTGCGCAAAGAATAAAATCAACAAAATTTTTGCGCTTTCAGAGGGCTGGAAAGTAAATTCGCCCAAAACCAGCCAGCGTTGGGCGCCTCCCCTTTCGGCGCCAAAGAAGCGCACCATAGCCAGCAGAAACAGATTGCCGGCGTACAGCAGCCAATACATTTTCAGCCATAGTCCATAGTCCACAAAGGCGCTAAAGAGCATAACGCCCAGGCCAAGGGCCACGCCCAGTATTTGCCGGCTCTGCAGGCTCTCCTTGGCGCTGCCTATCATAAAAATGCCGAATACGGCCAGCGCCAGACACAAAAACAGCAATTTGAAATCGAAATCCCGTATGCGGTACCGCCTTGCCACCTGCTCCTCCTAATCCCAAAACCGGCAGAGGAGGTTTTGTATGGCCTCAGCCTCCCACTCTCCCTTTTCCACCCGGCCTTTCTGAATGCTAAAATGCGCCGGCCTCCCCCTCCTGCTGTCCAGAACGCCTAGTTTTACAGCCTGTCCGCCTATGCGCAGCCGGGGCGCATCCAGGGCCAGGCAGGCGATCTGCTTTTGTATGCCTGCCTGGGCGCTGCCGGCCAGCACGCCCAGAACCACTATATCCCCTCCCGCGCGCAGACTGGCCTGCCTGTCCACATTGCCCAGTACCAGAAGGCTGCCCGGCGTTTCTATGGACATCTCCGGCCCCACATCCCCCCTGTGTATGCGCAGGGGTTGAGGTCTGGCCTCCAAGGCCTTCTCCTCCATCTGTCTGGCAGCCAGCCGCAGCTTCTCCACATGTCCCCCATCCCGTCCGGCCAGGGCCGCCACACGCACCCCGGCCCTCTCTATGGCGGCCAAAACCAGCAGCTCCTCCTCCAGGGACAACTCCCTGCCCTCCAGCCCCAGAATAAGGGCTTTTTCGCCAAAGAAGGAAACAGACTTGGAGAATTTGGCATAGACGGCTTCCAGCAGGCTGTCCACATTCCCCCAGTCGGGCATATGCAAAATCAAACCCTGGGCATAGGAGCGGATCAACAGATCCCCTTCCCCTACCGGCCTTTTGTTTTGATCATTTTCTCTATCCATGACGGCTACTCCTTTAATACTCCTGGGTACTGGCTCCGGCATCCGGCCTCTCCGCCGTTCCGGTCAGCAACTCCTCCTCAGGCGCCAGTCCGTAGTAATAGCGTATCAAATCCCGGGTGGTCTGGGCCGCATAATCTGAGGAGTACCCAAAAGGTATGCGGGTGGCTATGGCCAGCTCCGGCTGCTCATAGGGCGCAAAGGCCACAAATAAGGCGTGGTTGGGTCTGGTGCTGATCTGCTGGGCTGTGCCGGTCTTGCCGGCCACCTGTACGGCCAGATCCGAGAAATAACTCTTCTTCTCCACCACCCGGCGCATGCCCTCCCAGATCAGATTCCAATATTCGGCAGGCATCTCCACCCGGCTGCCTAACTCCTTCTCATACTCCTTTAACACCACGCCGTCCTTGTCGGAAATCTTGGACAGGAGGCTCAGTTTGTAGCAATCCCCGCCATTGGCCAGCGCCGCAGTATAACGGGCCAGCGCCGCCGTGGTAAAAGAAAAAGAACCCTGTCCTATGGCTGAACGCACCGGATCCTCCTTGGAGATGTCCGGCTCATATTCGCTGATCTCCACGCCGCTTTTTTGGTCCAAACCGAACTGGGAGGCATAAGCGGCCAATATATCCAAGCCCTTCTGTTCCTGGTAGGATCCCTCATAAAACGAGAGATTGTATCCCAACTGGAAAAAGAAATAGTTGCAGGAGTTTTCGATGGCCTGGCAGACATCCTGGTGTCCATGGCCGCTGTGCAGCCAGCAGCGGGGGGAAGGGGTGATGTCTGTGAAAGTGCCCACGCAGTCCACCTGGGTATCCGTCGAAATGGCGCCCTCCATCAGACCCGCCCCGGCCATGACCATCTTGAAAGTGGAGCCGGGCGCCGCCTTGTACTGCGTAGCATAATTAAGGCTGGGCGAGGACTTGTCCGACAGCAATTTTGCGTAATACTCGGCATTGACCGTATTGGCCAGCTGGTTGTTGTCAAAGCCCGGATAAGACACCATGGCCAATACCTGGCCGCTGTGCACATCCGTTATCACCATGGAGCCGTTACAGGGATCCAGCGCCAGCTGTGCCGGAGTGATGTCCAGAGCCTCTATACGGCGGCGGACAAACTCAAAGGCGGAGAGACGCCCCTGGTATAAGGCCTCCCTGTCGGACTCCGGTATCTCCACCCGCCCTTGCTCGCAGAGGGCTTCGCAGATCTGGGTGGGAGAAATCACATCCTGCAATAGCATGTACTTGTACATCCGCTTTTGGAACTCCAGATTGGACTCCATTAAAGAAATAGAATATTCTGCTATTTTCTTGTAAACAGCCTCCATGTCCGAATATTGCGTGTCCATATTTAGGAGGGATACGTCCACCCAGTTGTTCTCTATGGCCAGGCGCAGATATTCGGCCAGGCTGAGGCTTTCCTCCTTGGCCCAGGCCGTCTGGACCGGATGCTCGGCAGGTATCTTGTCCGCCTGGAGGAAACCGCTTTTTTGCATCATGGACACCAGCAGGCTTTCATACACCTGATACTCCTTGGGCAAGTCCTTGTAAGCCGATGCCCCGGACCCCAACTGTTCCCCCAGATTCGCATATACGCCCAGCTTGTATTCCTCGTGGGCCGCCAGAAGTGCCGTTTGCGCCTCTCCGGCCCCTTCGGCGGCAAAGGCAGTGATATCCAAGGTTTGGTTGTTGATCAGGGCAAAATACACATCATAGCTGGGTATCTTGATATCCGCGCTGGAGCGCTCCCCCTGGACAAATTCCTTGGCGTGTATCAATTTGTCCAGCAATATGCCGGCAAGCCTCTGTTCCAGTATATCATAAGCCGCCTTTTGCAATTTGGCATCTATGGTCAGCCATACATCCTGGCCGGCCACCGGCTCTGTGCGGCTGAGCAGGCTGGTCACCTTGCCGGTATTGTTCACGCTGACCTTCTCCTGGCCCTTAGAACCCCGCAGCACGCCCTCCATATGGGCCTCTATGCCGCCCTTTCCCACCACATCATTGGCCTGATACGGCAGCTCCTCCTCATCCGAATAGGGCTGGTTGAGTATCTCCATCTCCTCTGAGGAAATCTTGCCGGTATAACCCAGAATATGGGAGAAATACTTGGCATCCTTGTACCGGCGGACGGTGTTCTCCTCAATACTGACCCCGGGCAGCAGGGAGATGTTCTCCATGATCAGGGCTACCGTACTCTCCCCTACATCCGTGGCCACGGTGGTGCCCACATATTTGCGGAAGCTGGTCAGCTTCATGGCATAGCGCAGTGTCACCATTTGCAGATATTTCTTAGGGCTGTAGCCCTGGCCTGGCAGAAAGGCGGAACCGCTGTCCTCCGGATCCTCATATTGGCCTATGGCAAATCCGCCCTTGGCCTTGGCCAAAAAATCCATGACCTGGCGGGGGGTGGAGGCCCTCTGCTCCTCGGTCAGATCCCCCACAGCCGTATGTCCGTAGACATCCGCCAAAAAGCGCAGCAGGGCGCTGCCCTCCAGCGTATAGACATAGCGGCCGTTTTGGTCCAGGCTCACGGGAAAGTCCGTCACCACCTGATCCTGGCCGGCCTCCACAAAATCGATCAGCCTATCCAGCGTGGAGTTGATATTGATATTTTTTTGTCTATTACTCTCAAAGACATCCTCTATCTTGACGGCATAGGCCAGATCGTTATAAGCCAGCAGCTGGCCGTTTCTGTCCAGTATATTGCCCCGGGTGCTGGGTATATCCCTGGTCTTTTCCGTTTCCAGCACAAATTTTTCCAGGTATTCCTGGCCGTGTATGATTTGCAGATCAAAGCAGCGCCAAAGCAGTACTGCCGCCAAAAGGCAAAAAACTGCCCCCACCCAGGTGATGCGGCTGGTGAAAAAATGGCTGATGCCAGCCCAGATCTCTTCAAACACCCTTCTCCTCCCACTTCCTCTCCCAGGCATCCATGCGCCGGGCGGCAGCGCCTACGGCCAGATAGACGGCCGGTGCCAGCAACAGTGTATACAGGGCCTGGGGCAAGATAATGCTGCGCAAATAAAAGGCGAAGTTGAAACGTCCCTTGAGCAAAAACAGCAGGATATAGACAGTCAGCGAATATGTCAGATCGCTCAGAAAAAACAGGGCCATGGGCATCTTGATGTCGTCCGGAAAAAAGAGCCGGCGGAAAACGCCATTTCCATACCCCAAAAAAACCATCAAGAGCGCATAGAAGCCCAAAAGGCCGCCATAGAGCAGATCCAGAAGAAGGCCGGCAAAAAATCCCGCTATCATGCCCTGTTTGCGCCCACGGACAAAGCCCACAGAGGCCACAAACAAAAGCAGCAGATTGGGCGCTATGCCTCCGGCGCTCCAATAGGAAAACACAGTGGTCTGGGCCGCAAAGCAAAGCAGAAGGCCCAGGGCACAGATCAAGGCCCAAACTCCTCCGAATATGCTCACTCCACAGCCTCCTTATTGCCCAAAATCACCAGGACGGAGTCCAGATGCTCAAAGTCCACAGCTGGTGTCAGCAGGCCGGATTTGGTCAGATTGTTGGCATCCGGCTCTATGGTATGTATATAACCTATCAATATATTGGGCAGGTATTTGTCGCTGATATTGGAGGTCACCACCTTATCCCCGGGCGCGCTGACGTTCTGGCTGTCTACCAGACGGCTGTAGAGTATCTGCCCCTGCTCCATCTGCTCCAGGCTGCCGGATACAATGAGGTTGTCCGCCGAGGCCAGCGTCATGCCGCTGACATGGGATCCGTCTGAGATAATGGAGGTCACCTGGGACCAATTGGCCCCCAGCGCAGTGATGCGGCCCACCAAGCCGCCTCCGGCCAGCACATTCATATCCAGGGCCAGCCCGTCCTCCTCCCCTTTATCCAGGGTAAAGCTGCTGTACCAATTGCCCGGATTCCTCCCTATGATTCTGGCGCCTATCTTCTCGTATTCGTCATATTGGCTGTCCAGTTGGAACAAGCTGCGCAATTGATTCAATTCATACTTCTCCTGCTGCAGAAGCGTATTCTCCTCCACCAGCGCAGCCACACGGGCTTCCAGGGCCTGGTTCTCCTCCATCAGCGAGCGTATGGAGGCCAGCTCCTGCCCCCGCCGCCCCAAAAAGCTGCCTATGCGGCTGATTCCGGATTGCAGGGGTGTGACAAATACGCCGGCCACATGGCTCAGGGGCTTTTCCAGCCAGCCTGTGCCAAAGCTGAGCGCCATCAACAGTATGCACAAAGCGGTGAAAAGGAAAAGGAGATATTTACTTGGTATAGTAAACCTCTCCCCCTTTGGTTTCATCACAGGACTCATATATGTCCTCTCTTTTCTTGAATAGGTGAAAAGACGGAGGGGCGGAAACTGCAAATATCAGGTCTGTATCACCTGCCCGGGGCAAATCCCTCTGTCTAAGGCCGGACCCAAAGCCCGTGTAAGGCTTTAAGCCCTGCCCTCCGCCAAATACGCCAGATTTCTGTAATTCTCCTCCTTGATAATACGGGCCAGGCCCATGGCCACGCTCATGGGCGCATTGGCCGCAGTATTGACATTCAGGCCGGTACCCTGCGCCAGCTTTTGCGCCAGATTGGCCACCTGGGAGCCTCCTCCGGTCAGATATATGCCCTGGCGGTAGATGTCGGCAGACAGCTCCGGCGGCGTGCGCTCCAGTATCA
>JBGYPP010000087.1:0-11981 GCA_041838515.1 Acetatifactor sp.
GCGGTTTTTTCTTTTAGATGGGCCGGCGGGGCGGCATGGGGATAGGGGCGTCGGGCCTGGCTGGGGGGCGGTTTTTCCTTGCTTTCCGGGCTTGGATTTAGTATATTGAAAAGAGTAGTATTTTTTGGAAAAAGGAGCGGTATATGGACAAGTTGGACAAGATATCCGTGGCTCTGGATGCCATGGGCGGCGACCATGCGCCTGGGGAAGTGGTCAAGGGGGCCTTGCTGGCCCTGGCGGCAGAACCCCGGCTGCATATCCATCTGGTAGGCCGGGAGGAGGCGCTAAAGAGGGAGCTGGAGGGCCAGGCCTTTGATTCTTGCCGCTTGCATTTAGTACCCGCCACCCAGGAAATCGCCATGGCCGAGCCGCCGGTGGCGGCCATACGCAGCAAAAAGGATTCCTCCCTGGTCAAGGCCATGTATTTGGTGCGGGAGGGCCAGTGCCAAGCCCTGGTCAGCGCCGGCAGCACAGGGGCTGTGCTGGTGGGTGGCCAGATGCTGGTGGGCCGCATAAAGGGGGTGGAAAGGCCGCCCCTGGCCCCGTTGATACCCACGGCCAAGGGCGTGGCCCTGCTGGTGGACTGCGGAGCCAATGTGGATGCCAGAGCCTCCCATTTGCTGCAGTTTGCCCGCATAGGCAGCCTGTATATGCAGAATGTGCTGGGGCTGGAGAAGCCCCGGGTGGCCATAGTCAATATAGGCGCCGAGGAGGAGAAGGGCAATGCGCTGGTCAAGGAAACCTTTCCCCTGCTCAAGGCCTGCCCGGACATCCATTTCATAGGCAGCATAGAGGCCAGGGACATACCGGCCGGAGAGGCGGATGTCATCGTCTGCGAGGCCTTTGTGGGCAATGTTATATTGAAATTGTACGAGGGCGTGGGCAAGACGCTGATCTCCCAGATCAAGGGGGCCTTGCTCTCCACGCCTCTGAGCAAGATAGGCGCGCTGCTGGCCAAGCCGGCCTTAAAAAAGGCGCTAAAAGCCTATGATCTGGCCGAATACGGCGGAGCGCCCTTGCTGGGATTAAAGGGCCTGGTGGTCAAATGCCATGGATCCAGCAAGGCAGGGGAGGTGAAAAATGCCCTGCTCCAATGCGTGGCCTTTTGCCAGGGAGGCATGGGTGCCAAGTTGGAGGCGGCCTTTGGCGCATCAGGCGCAGCGGAAACAGGACAACAAGCAGAATAGGGCAGGTGCGTTATGGTGTTAAAGAAGATACAAGGCATAGTGTCCGGGGTATTGGGCGTGGCTTTGGACGAAGTGCAGCCGGATACACGCTTTGTGGAGGATTTGGGAGCGGACTCCCTGGATATATTTCAGATTTTGATGGGCCTGGAGGAGGAATTTGAGATACAAATCCCCACGGAGCAGGTGGATAAGATTCGCACCGTGGGCGAGGCTGTTGCCCTGATACAGGGGCGGCTGCATTGAGGCAGGCAAAGGGCGCCTAGGTGTGGGCCGGGGCGCTTTTTCCTATGGGAGGGCATATGGAGAATCATCTGCGGGGAGGCCGTTTCCAGGCGCTGGAGAAGGCGGTGGGATATCATTTTCGGGAGGAGGATCTGCTGCGGCAGGCCTTGACCCACAGTTCCTATGCCAATGAACAAAGGATTAACAAAATAGGGCATTACGAGCGGCTGGAATTTTTGGGGGACGCCGTCTTGGAGCTGCTCAGCAGCGAATATCTCTTTGAAACCTACCCTTTGATGCCGGAGGGGCGGCTGACCAAGCTGCGCGCCTCCCTGGTCTGCGAACCCTCACTGGCCGCCTGCGCCAAGGCCATGGGCCTGGATGCGTATCTGCTGCTGGGCAGGGGGGAGGAGGCCTCCGGAGGGCGGGAGCGCCACTCCATACTGTCTGATGCCTTGGAGGCTCTGATAGGGGCCGTCTATCTGGACGGGGGCATAGAGGAGGCCCGGCGTTTCGTCCATAGGCGGGTGCTGCAGGATCTGGAGCAAAGGCGGCTCTTCCAAGACAGCAAGACCATGCTGCAGGAAGTGGTGCAGAAAGATTGGAAGGCCCAGATAGAGTATCTGCCCATATGGGAAGAGGGGCCGGAGCATCAAAAGCGCTTCTGTGTGGAATTGCGCATAGACGGCCAGATCTATGGACGGGGCGAGGGCAAGAATAAAAAGGCGGCGCAGCAGCAGGCGGCTTACACTGCGCTGCTGGCGCTGCGGGAACGGGGAATGGGTTTCGATGTATTTGAAGAGTATAGAGGTGGCGGGATTTAAGTCCTTTGCCAACAAGATTTGCCTGCAATTTCAACCGGGAATCACGGCTATAGTGGGGCCAAACGGCAGCGGAAAGAGCAATGTGGCAGATGCCGTGCGGTGGGTGCTGGGGGAGCAGCGCAGCAAGCAGCTGCGGGGTTCCAGCATGCAGGATGTCATATTCTCGGGAACGGAGGACAAAAAGGCCCAGAGCTATGCCTATGTGGCCATCACGCTGGACAATAAGGATGGGCAGCTGGCCACAGAGTACCAGGAGGTCTGCGTGGCCAGGCGCATATACCGCTCCGGGGAGAGCGAGTACCTGATCAATGGATCTGCCTGCCGTCTGCGGGATGTGCAGGAATTGTTCTATGACACCGGCATAGGCAAGGAGGGCTACTCCATCATAGGCCAGGGTCAAATTGATAAAATATTATCAGGAAAACCGGAGGAGAGGCGGGAGTTGTTTGATGAGGCCGCCGGCATAGTCAAATTTAAGCGCCGCAAGGCCCAGGCCCTGGCCAAGCTGGAGAGGCAGGAGCAGGACAGGCTACGCATACAGGATGTGCTGGGGGAGCTGGAAAGGCAGATAGGGCCGCTGACCAGGCAGGCTCAGAAAGCCAAGACCTATCTGGCGTATAAAGAGGCGCTAAAGGCCGTGGATATAGCCGTATTCCTTGGGGAACACGGCGCTCTGGAGGAGAAGGGCCGCAGGCTGGAGGGGGACTTGGCGCTGGCCGAGAGCGGCCGCCAGGAGGCTGCTGAGGGTCTGGAGGAGGCAAGGCAGGCCTATGCGCAGGAAAACAGCCGTTTGGAGGAGATACAGGAGGGCATAGACAGGCTCCAGGAGGCGCTGGCCCAGGAGGGTCAGGAGGGAGGCCGGCTGCAGGGACAGATGGCCCTGTGCAAGGAGCAGTGGGAGCAGTTGGGGCGCCAGGCGGAGGAGGCCGCCCAGAGGCATAGTTCCTATGGCCGGGAGGCGGGCGCGCTGGAGGAGGAGGCCGCCGGCCGCCGTCAGGCGCTGGCCGGGCAGGAGGCGCTTTGGCAGGCGGCGGCAGGAGAGATGGAGGCCGCCCGGACCGCCTGGGAGCAGAGCCAGCAGGCCCTGGCCCAGGGGCGCAGGGATTTGGAGGCGCTGGGACAGGAGGAGAGGGAAATCCTCGCCCGTGGGGGACAGCTGCAGAGCCAATTGGAGAAAGCGGCCGCTTTGGGGGAGCAATTCGCCATACAGAGGGCTGCGCTGCAGAGCCAGTTGGTGGAGAGGGCCACAGGAGGACAGCTGCGCGCCGTCCAGAGGAGGGAGTGGCAGCAGGCTTTGGATGCCGCCGTGGAGGAGGCTGGGGAATTGGAGGCCCTGGAGAGCGGCATGCAAGAGCGGCTGGGACAGTATCGGCAGCAGCTGGCCGCGCTGGACGGGGCCTTGAGGGGCAAGCAGGGGGAGTACCACCTGTGCCGTTCCCGTCTGGAGGCCTTGACGGCCATACACCAGCGGTATGAGGGCTATGGCCAATCTGTGAAGAAATTGATGGAGGAGAGGGGCCGCTTTCCCGGCATACTGGGCACGGTGGCCGATGTCATACACACGGACAGCCGCTATGCGCTGGCATTGGAAACCGCGCTGGGGGGCAGCTTGCAGCATATCATTACCAAGGACTCGGCCACGGCCAAGGCTCTGGTGCAGAGGCTAAAGGAGCAAAAATGGGGCAGGGCCACCTTTCTGCCCTTGGACGGACTCTCCCAGGCCAGGGATTTCTCGCCCAAGCAGGCTCTGGAAGAGCCGGGCGTGCTGGGTCTGGCCAGCCGGCTCTGCCAATATGCGCCGCAGTTTGAAGCGCTGGCGGCCCAGCTGCTGGGCCGCATACTGGTGGTGGACACCATGGACAGGGCGCTGGCCATAGCGAGGAAATACCAGCACAGCCTGCGTATGGTTACCTTGGAGGGGGAGCTGTTCTCCCCCGGCGGAGCCATCAGCGGCGGCGCTTTCAAAAACAGCGCCAATCTGCTCGGGCGGCGCAGGGAGTTGGAGGCCTTGGAGCTGTCTGTCCGGGAGGCCGCAGGCCAAGTGGAGGCGCTGGAGGCGGATATTCAGGCCGCCAAATCCGCCAGGGCTGCGCTGCGCCGGGAGCTGGAGGCCTTACAGGAACGCCAAAGGGATCTGGAATCCATGCAGATGTCTATGCAAAAAGACATAGACGGCCTGGCCCTCAAGGAGCAGGAAGAGGAGGCCAGATGGCAGTCCCTGGAGGCTGAGGAGGCCAGGCTGGGCCAGGAGTTGGGCCGCTTGGATATGGAGAAGCAAAAGGCCAGGGAGGCCTTGGAGGGCCAGGGCGCCGCCGCCAGGGATTTGGAGGAGAGGATGTCCGGTCTCCAGGCCGCATTGGCGCAGGAGCAGGACAGGGAGGCCCGGCTGGGCGCCCAGGCGGCGGCCAGCCGTCTGGAGGAGCAGAAGCTCTCCTTGGCCAGAGAGTATGCCGGCCAGCAGCTGGAGCAGCTAGAGCATCGCAGGCAGGAGGCCTTGGAAAGAGCTGCTGAGATGGAGGCGCTGCACCGTAGGCTGGAGCAGGAGCAGGGGGAGAAAAAGGCCCGGCTGGCAGCTCTGGAGGAGGAGGTCCAAAGCCAGAGCCATAGGAAGCTGGCCGGGGAGAAGAGCCTTTCCCAGGCGTTGGAGTCCAGAGAGGCCGCCAAGGCTGCCCAAAAACGCTGGCTGGAGGCCAGGGAGGAGAGGGGAGAGGCCCTGGCGCTGGTGGAAAAGGAGTGTATGCGGCTGTCCTCCCTGCTGGAGCGGGTGGGGGAGCAGATATCCCAGGCCGTGGCTTATATGTGGGAGGAATATGCCATGACCCTGCGGGATGCCAGGCGGCACATGGAATCCCAGCCCCAGGAGGAGGACCGGCCCCTGGCCGCCCTGCAAAAGGAGAAGGCCCGCCTGGGCGCAGAGATCAAGGCGCTGGGGGATGTGCATGTAAACGCCATAGAGGATTTGCGGGAGCTGGAGGAGAGGCATGGATTTCTCTTTGAGCAGCACAAGGATCTGGAGGAGGGGGCCAAGGCTCTGGCGCAGCTGGCTGGGGAGTTGGATCAGGCCATGCGCCGGCAGTTTGGCGAGCAGTTTGGCCGTATAGAACGGGAGTTTGCCAGGGTGTTTGCCGAGTTGTTTGGCGGCGGCAAGGCCTGGCTGGAGCTGGAGGAGGGGGATGCGCTGGAGAGCGGCATATCTATCAAGGCCCAGCCTCCAGGCAAGAAGTTGCAGAATATGATGCAGCTCTCCGGCGGGGAAAAGGCCCTGACGGCCATATCCCTGCTCTTTGCGATACAAAATCTCAAACCCTCGCCCTTTTGCCTGTTGGACGAGATTGAGGCGGCGCTGGACGAGTCCAATGTGAGCCGATTTGCCGGATATTTACACAAATTGGCGCACAATACCCAGTTTATCGTCATCACACACCGGCGGGGTACCATGGAGAGGGCGGACAGGCTGTATGGCATTACCATGCAGGAGAGGGGCATCTCGGCTCTGGTCAGCGTGAATTTGGTAGAGAAGGATTTGCAAAATTAGTTCAGGGGGCGGTATGCAGGAAAAGAAAGGTTTTTTTGCCAGATTGCGGGACGGCCTGGGCAAGACCAGGGCCAATATCGTCCAGGGCATAGACAGGGTGTTTGGCGGGTCCTCCTCTATAGACGAGGACTTCTATGAGGAGCTGGAGGAGGCCTTGATACTGGGGGATATAGGCGTCAATGCCACGGCCTCCATACTGGACAATCTGCGCCGCAAGGTGCGGGAGCAGCGGATCAAGGAGCCGCTGGCCTGCAAGAAGCTGTTGGTGGAGGGCATCAAGGAGCAGATGGGCGTGGCGCCGGAGGCTTATGATTTCACCAAGACTCAGGCCGTGGTGCTGGTTATAGGCGTAAACGGTGTGGGCAAGACCACCTCCGTGGGCAAATTGGCCTCTATACTCAGGCAGCAGGGGCGAAAGGTGCTGATAGCTGCAGCCGACACCTTTCGCGCCGCCGCCGTGGACCAGCTGGCCGTCTGGGCCGAACGCTCCGGGGTGCCCATGGTCCGGGGGGGCGAGGGGGCAGACCCCTCCAGCGTGGTTTTTGATGCCGTACAGGCGGCCAAGGCCAGGGGAGTGGATGTGCTGCTCATCGATACGGCCGGCCGTCTGCACAACAAGAAGAACCTGATGGAGGAGCTGGCCAAGATGAACCGCATCATAGGCCGGGAATTTCCCGCTGCTCTGAGGGAGAATCTGATCGTGCTGGATGGGACCACGGGGCAGAATGCGCTGGCACAGGCCAGGGAATTTGGGCAGGTAGCCAATCTGACCGGCATCATATTGACCAAAATGGACGGTACGGCCAAGGGCGGCATAGCTGTGGCCATACAATCGGAGTTGAACATACCGGTAAAATATATTGGCGTGGGCGAAGATGTAGAGGATTTGCAGCGCTTTGATCCGGCAGAATTTGTGGATGCTTTGTTTTCATAGGAGGTGGGTATGGGCGAGGGGCTGTGGCCGCAAAGGGAACAGGTGGAGGAGGCGGGGCAAAAGATGCTGACCCTGGAGCGCTTTGAGGAGGCCTCCCAGCTGGTCAAGGGCATTACGCTGGAAACCAAACTGGTCTACAGCGATTATTTCAGCGCCAAGACCGGCAATAAGGTCTATCTCAAGCCGGAGAATATGCAGCTGACCGGCTCTTACAAGGTGCGGGGAGCGTATTACAAGATTGCCAGCCTTAGCCCGGAGGAGAGGGCCAGAGGGCTGGTGACGGCTTCTGCGGGCAATCATGCCCAGGGCGTGGCTTATGCGGCCAAGGCCTACGGCGTGGCGGCCACCATAGTCATGCCCACCATCACACCGCTGATCAAGGTGAACAGGACCAAGGCCTATGGGGCCAAGGTCATACTCCATGGGGATGTGTACGATGCGGCCTGTGAAAAGGCATACGAGCTGGCGGATAAGGAGGGCATGACCTTTATCCACCCCTTTGACGATCTGGCTGTGGCTACGGGCCAGGGTTCGGTGGCCATGGAGATATTCAAGGAGCTTCCCCTGGTGGATTATATTTTGGTGCCGGTGGGTGGGGGCGGTCTGGCGGCTGGAGTGGCGGCGCTGGCCAAGCAGCTGCACCCCCACATCAGGGTCATAGGCGTGGAGCCGGCGGGAGCGGCCTCCATGGCCCATTCCTTTGCCCAGGGCAAGCCCTCCACCCTGCCCAAGGTGTCCACCATAGCCGAGGGCGCGGCCGTCAAGACCCCGGGAGCGCTGGTATTTCCTTATGTGCAAAAATACCTGGACGATCTGACCACAGTCAGGGATGAGGAGCTGGTGGCCAGCTTTCTGGATATGGTGGAGAACCACAAGATGGTGGTGGAGAATGCCGGCCTCCTGACCGTGGCCGCCCTCAAGCAGCTCAAGGTCAAGGACAAGCGGGTGGTGGCCATACTCAGCGGCGGCAATATGGATGTGATCACCATGTCCAGCGTAGTACAGCAGGGATTGATCTTTAGGGATAGGATATTTACCATATCCATACTGCTGCCGGACAAGCCCGGGGAATTGTGCAAGGTGGCCGGGGCCATAGCCTCTGTCAATGGCAATGTGATCAAGCTAGAGCACAACCAGTTTGTGTCCACCAACCGCAATGCGGCTGTGGAGATCAGCATTACGCTGGAGGCCTTTGGCACGGAGCACAAGCATGAGATTATAGAGCGCCTGCGGCAGGAGGGGTATGACCCCAGGCAGGTGCGCACCAATATTTGATTTTCGGGGGGTAGGTCGGCAGCATGAAAACCAAGGCGGCTACCATAGCCAAGAATTATCTCTTAATGACAGTGGCCTGCGGCATTTTTGCCGCTTCTATCAGCTTTTTTCTGGATCCCAATTCCCTGGCGCCCGGAGGCGTGTCCGGCCTGGCCATTATTTTGGACCGGATCAGCGGTATACAGACCGGCATATGGTTATTGATGCTCAATATACCTCTGTTAATCCTGTCTGTCTGGAAATTTGGCTGGAAAACCACGATATCCACAATTTATTGTACAATATTATCCTCCTTTTTGATCAACAAGATGTCCTATTATGGGGCGCTGACCAGCGAGCCCTTTGTGGCGGCGCTGGCTGGAGGCGTGCTGATGGCCGTGGGCATGGGCCTGGTCTTTAAGGGGGGAGGCACTACCGGGGGAGCGGATATTATCATCAAGCTGCTCAAGCGTAAATTTCCCCATCTGCCCACCGGCAGGCTGTTTCTGGCCTTTGACATTATGGTGGTTTCCGCCTCGGCGCTGGTGTTCCGCAATGTGGACAGGGCCTTTTATGCGGGCTTTACAGTGATGGTCACAGCCCAGGTGCTGGACATGGTCCTCTATGGACGGGATGAGGCCAAGCTGATCTATATTATCTCCGACCAATCCTGGAATATCACGGACAGGCTGCTGCGGGAGCTGGATGTGGGAGCCACCCATATACGGGCCAGCGGGGCGTACAGCGGCAAGGAGAAGGATGTGATTTTCTGCGCTATCAAGAAGAATATAGCCCCCCGGGCGGAGCAGATCGTGCGGGAGGAGGATCCCCAGGCCTTTATGATAGTCAGCAGCGCTTCGGAGATCTATGGCGAGGGGTACAAGAGTTATTTTGGGGAGAAATTATAGATACGCACAGTCGGATACGAAGGAAATCTTATCCTGGCACAGTCTGATGCCGGGCAAAATAACGGCATATGGATTTACAATTGCGGCAAAAAATCTGAGAGTGGGGCAACTCTAGCAATAGAGGGTTGGACGAGGAAGAATCCTTTCTTTCAGCATTTCAGACGGGTAGGCAGAAGCGGGAGGAAAAAAATATGGCTACGCTTTGGGGCGGTAGATTTACCAAGAATACCCATGAGGAGGCTTTTGCCTTTAACGCCTCACTGTCCTTTGACATCAGGCTGTTGGAGGTGGATATAGAGGGCAGTCTGGCCCATGGCCGTATGCTGCATAGCATAGGAATACTAAACGATAAGGAATACGAGGATGTGAAAAATGCCCTCCTATCCCTCTTGGAGGACTGGCGGCAGGGGCGCTGGCAGCCGGATATGGCCCAGGAGGATGTGCACAGCCTGGTGGAATCGGCGCTGGTGTCGCGCATAGGCGAGGCCGGCAAGAAGCTGCACACCGGCCGGAGCCGCAATGATCAGGTGGCTTTGGATATGCGCCTGTATACCAAGAGGCGTATGGAGGGAACCCGGGATCTGCTGCGGGATTTGCTGGGCGTTTTGCTCTCGCTGATGGAGGCCCATACCCGCACATATATGCCCGGTTTTACCCATCTGCAAAAGGCCCAGCCCACCACCTTATCCCATCATCTGGGCGCATATTTTTCCATGTTCCGCAGGGATTGGGGGCGGCTGGGGGATGCGTTGGCGCGTATGGATGTATGCCCCCTCGGGGCAGGGGCCTTGGCCGGAACGGTCTATGCCCTGGACAGGGAGATGGTGGCCGGGGATCTGGGTTTTGGCGGCATTACGGCCAACAGCATGGATTCGGTGTCGGATAGAGATTACCTGGTGGAATGCCTGTCTGCTCTCTCTTTGGTGATGATGCACCTTTCCCGCTTCTGTGAGGAGTTGATCCTGTGGAACAGCCAGGAGTTTGCCTTTGCGGAGATGGACGATGCCTATGCCACCGGCAGTTCCATCATGCCCCAGAAGAAAAATCCCGATGTGGCGGAGCTGGTGCGGGGCAAGACAGGCCGGGTATATGGACATCTCTTTTCCCTGCTGACCGTGCTAAAGGGTCTGCCGCTGGCATATAACAAGGATATGCAGGAGGATAAGGAGGCGGCCTTTGACGCCTTTGACACGGCGGATGCCTGTCTATCCCTCTTTGGGCAAATGCTGTCGGCGGCCAGATTTGACCGGGAGAAGATGGCGGCCAGCGCCATGGGCGGGTATACCAATGCTACGGATGTGGCGGATTATCTGGTGGAGAGGGGCATGGCTTTCAGGGATGCCCACCATGTCAGCGGCCGTCTGGTGCTGCTGGCCATAGAACGTGGGCTGCCTTTGGAGGCGCTGCCCCTGGAGGACTGGCAGGCCCACAGCCCCCTCTTTGGAGAGGACATCTATAAGTCCATCAGCCTGGAGAGCTGTGTGGGCCGCCGCAATACAGCCGGAGGCCCCGGGCCGGAGGCCATGGAGGCCCAGCTGGCGCAGGCCAGGGCGTTTTTGCAGGAGATAGGCAAAGGGGCATAGCCTATACGTCTAAGGCTAAAACACCCACTGCACCAGCATCATATAGCCGGCTGTGCCCCCGGCTATGGACAACAGCATTTGTCCTCTCCAAAGGTGCAGGACGGCGGTGATGGCTATGCCGGCCAGTTCCGGCAGGCCTCGGGTGCCGGAGAGCCATTGGACATGTTTGAGGCAGTAGACCACCAGCATGCCAAATATGGCGCAGGGCAGGGCCTTGCCCAGGTACTGCACAAATCGGGGCGTGGGTTTTTTGGAGGAGAATATCCAAAAGGGGAGAAAGCGGGTCAGCATGGTGCCTAGAATGCACAGGGCTATGATGATGATCTGCTGGGTCAGGGTCATGGGACTCATTTGGCCTCCTCCTCTTCATTCAGCCTAGCCTGCAGGGGCTTTCTGGCCAATGTCAGTATGGCCAGTATACACAGCATGGGGGGTATCATAAAGGCATCGGCGCCAAATACGGCCAGGCAGAGAGCGCTGGCCCCTATGCCTATGGCGCCGGTGCTTTTTTCTTTTTCTTTTTTCCACTGCTCCAAGAAGATGGCTACAAACATGGCGGTCATGACAAATTCCAGTCCCTCTGTGTCAATTTTTAGCCAGGGGCCTATCAGCGCGCCCAAGGTGGAGCCGGACACCCAATAGAGGTGGTTGAGAGCTGTGACAAAAAACATAAACCATTGGGGATCCACATCCTCAGGAATCTTGGCCGTGTAATTGATAGAAAAGGATTCGTCGCACATGCCAAAGATCAGGTAGGGCTTGGCCCAAGTCATATCCTTGAAGCGGTCCAGCATGGTGATGCCGTAGAAGAGATGCCTGGCTTGGACCAAAAGGGATATGCTTATCGCCGCCAGAGGGGAAAAGGCGGAAACCAGCAATTGGACGGCTATAAATTCCAGGGAACCGCCAAAAATCAGCAGGCTCATAAAAAGAGGGTAGAGAAAGGGAAAGCCGTGTATATGCATGAGAATGCCATAGGCCAGACCCAGAAAACAAAAGCCCGCAAATATGGGCAGGGTGTGGGGGAAAGCGGCTTTTAGGGCTTTTATCTTCATATAGATCTCCCTTGAGGCAGGCATATGTCTGGTGTCACAGGGCATTTTGGCTTGTAAAGGGAAGCGGCCAAATGAAAAAATGAATAGCGACAGCATAGCGCAGTTGTATCGCAATTGCAAGCTGTCTTGTCAGCAGGGAAAGGATTCAGGGAAAGGAGTCAGGGAAAGGAGGCGGGGAAAGGAGATGGGGGGAGTTTTTTCCTGGGTTGGCGGCTGGAAGTTTGTTCTGGCAGTGGGGTTAAGTCATGGCCTGATGTGGGCGGTTTGGTATTTTTTTCAGCGGGGGATGACCTTTGCCCTGGTTGGGGGGGACGGATTTTTTGGTCTGGCGGTTTGCTGGGAGATGAGCAGAATTATGCCAGACGGATATCAAAATCGATATTCAGAATAAAAACAGACAAAATAGAAATAATATCAAATTGTATAGAAAAAAGAAAAAAGACGAAGTAGAAGAAATAATAGAAAAAAAACAGAAGAAA
>JBGYPP010000088.1:0-17321 GCA_041838515.1 Acetatifactor sp.
GGTGCAAAACCTCTCCATCCCCCTTTCTGTGCAGGTGGGGCCGGGCATACTGGGCCAGACCCTGGACGGACTGGGACGTCTGGCGGACGGAAGTTCCCTGGCCGGAGGGCTGTCCTACCCCGTGGAGGCGCCGCCGCCGGATCCCTTGCGCAGGGCTATGATAGAGGAGATACTGCCACTGGGTGTAAAGGCGGTTGACGGCCTGATCACCGTGGGCAAGGGCCAGAGGATAGGCATATTCGCCGGCTCCGGCGTGGGCAAGTCCACTCTGCTGGGTATGTTTGCCCGCAATACCAAGGCCGATGTCAATGTCATCGCTCTGATAGGCGAGAGGGGCCGTGAGGTAAGGGAATTTATAGAGAGGGATCTGGGGCCGGAGGGTCTGGCCCGCTCCGTTCTGGTGGTGGCCACCTCGGACAGGCCGGCGCTGGAGAGGAACAAGGCGGCCAAGACGGCCACAGCCATAGCCGAATACTTCCGGGATCAGGGCAAGGATGTGCTGCTGATGATGGACTCCCTGACCCGCTTTTCCATGGCGCAGAGGGAGATAGGTCTGGCCGGCGGGGAGCCGCCGGTGTCCAGGGGCTATCCTCCCAGCGTGTACGCCCAAATGCCCAAGCTGTTGGAGAGGGCGGGCTGCTCGGAGAGGGGGTCCATCACCGGCCTGTACACCGTGCTGGTGGATGGGGATGATTTTAATGAACCCATAACGGACACGGCCAGGAGCATATTGGACGGTCATATTATGCTCAGCCGCAAGCTGGGGCATAAAAACCATTATCCGGCCATAGATGTGCTGCAGAGCATATCCCGCTGCATGAGCCAGATCGCCGGGTGGGAACACAAAAAGGCCGCAGGCAAGCTCAAGAATGTGCTGGCTACCTACCAGGAGGCCGAGGATCTGATCAATATAGGCGCTTATAAAAACGGTTCCAATCCCCAGATCGATTACTCCATACGCAAGATAGAGGAGGTCAATGCCTTCCTGCGGCAGGATGTGGACAGCCGTTTTGGCCTGGAGGAGAGCGTGGAGCTGTTGCTGGCCCTCTTCGCAGAGGAGCAGGAATAGCATAGGGGGCGAGGATGGCGCGTTTCCGCTACAAATTGCAGGGCATACTGCAAATCAAAGAAAAGCTGGAAAATCAGGCCAAACTGGAGTTTGCAG
Organism: Acetatifactor sp.; assembly: GCA_041838515.1. Taxonomy (GTDB): domain Bacteria; phylum Bacillota; class Clostridia; order Lachnospirales; family Lachnospiraceae; genus JBGYPP01. The sequence continues at coordinate 1,166 of JBGYPP010000088.1, forward strand.
CTGCCAAGGCCGCGCTGGACAGGGAGGAGGAGGCGCTGGCCCGGCTCAAGAGCCGCAGGCGGGAGTATGAGAGGCAGGGCCGGGAGCTGCGCCAGGGCGTGCTGGATTTTTTGGAATTGGACTTCAATTACAGCGCCATACTCCATATCAAGGAGAGGATAGTCTGGCAGAAGGGCCAGGTGGAGCTGGCCAGGCAGAGGCTGGAGGAAAGGCGTCAGGCTCTGGAGGATGTGATGAAAGAGAGAAAGACCCACGAGAATCTCCGGGAAAAGGCCTGGGATTCCTTTTGGAAGGAGGAGCTGCACAAGGAGGGCGTGGAGTCGGACGAGCTGACCAGCTACCGCTACGGCAGGGGGCTTTTGGCCGGCAGGGTCAGGAGGAGTTTGTAGGCGGGCAGCAGAGAAAGGTTTGGTACTATGGCGAAGAATTTGAGTCCGGAGGCGGCCGCTGCCGCTGCGGAGAAGAAAAAGCTGCGGGAAGAGAAGCAGCAGCTAAAAAGACAGCAGAGGGAGCAGGCCAGGGAGGCCAAGAAGCGGGTCAAGGAGATCAACAAGCGGCAGGAAGCTCTGGAGGAGGACGAGGAGGGCGGCGGACTGCTGACACTGGGGGCAACGCTGCTGGTGGTGGCACTGTGGCTGGCGGTGTTGGCGGCTGTGGTCAAATTGGACATAGGCGGCATAGGCAGCAAGGTGCTGGCGCCGCTGATAGGCGATGTGCCGGTGCTAAACGCCATACTGCCCCAGGACAATACCACGGAAACCACAGACCCCGAGGCCTATGGCGGATACCGCAGTCTAAAGCAGGCCGTGGAGCAGATCAAGGCGCTGGAGCTGGAGCTGGCCAAGGTTAGCTCGGATGCCACAGGCAATACCCAGGAGCTGGAGAGCCTGCGGCAGGAGGTGGCCAGGCTGCGGGAGTTTGAAGAGAAGCAGGTGGAATTCCAGAGGATACGCAGCGAGTTCTACGAGGAGGTGGTCTACGCCGAGAACGGCCCCGGTGCGGAGGAATACCGCAAATATTACGAGGCCATAGAACCCTCCAATGCGGAGTATCTATACAAGCAGGTGGTTACCAGCCTGGAGGCCAGCAAGGAGGCCCAGGAGTTTGCAACGGCCTACTCTGCTATGAAGCCGGCCAGGGCTGCGGCCATATTTGAGGCCATGACAGACAATCTGGATCTGGCTGCGCAGATACTCTCCACCATGTCTGCGGACAAGAGGGGGGAGGTGCTGGCGGCCATGGATGCGGAGGTGGCGGCCAAGCTGACCCGTCTGCTGGCCTCCAGTTACTAAAGTTTTGCGCAAATCCGGCCGATATAAATATGGGAGTTTTTGCGTTCCCATACTATATTTTTAGGTGAAAGGAGGGGGTGTTTTGGTACAGGGAGTACAGGCGCCGGCGGCAGCGGCGGCGCAGGCCCGCAAGGGGCAGAGGGCTTCCGGAGCCAAGGAGCACTTTGCGGATTTTTGGCAGCAGGGCGGCAGGACGGCCTCCAGGGCTGAAGAGGGCGGCCGTACGGATGGAGGGCCTGCCAGAGGAAAGGCAGCCCCAAAGCCGGACCAGGCCTGGGAGGGCGCGCGCAGTGCCCAGGGCAGCCGGCCCCAGACCCAGGCCAGATCCTCACAAAATGCGGCGCCGGAGGATGGACGGATTGCCGAGGCGGCAGCCTTACATGAAGGCATGTCTCCGGAGGAGGACGTAAGCGCCCGGGAGGAGCTGGTCATGGCCGTTTTGGCCATACTGGGCCTGGATATGGCAGGACCGGGGGCGGAGCTGGCTCAGACTGTGGGAACGCTGGTGGCCGCAGGAGAGGTGGCTCCGGGGGATCTGGAGCAGTGGGTGCTGGCGGCGGCGGGAGAGCAGGACAAGGTGGCCTTTCTCACCGAAGAGGGCTTGCTGGAGCAGGTGCGGCAGTTGGAGCAGACTTTCCTGGCCAGGGGTTGGACCCTGGAGGAGGCTGGAACCCAGGCGCCGGCAGCAGAGGCGCTGGCAGCAGAGGTGCCGGAACTTTTGGCGGGGCAGGATGCCGATATGGCCTTGGAGGGCCATGGCCAGGCGCTGCAGTCAGATGCACAGCCCCGGACAGTGGCCGGAGAGAGGATGGCCGGAGGCGGCAGGGAGGCCGGAAGCAGGGGGGATGACTCCCGGCAGGCCCAGTCCAAGACTGTGCCGGAGGCCTTTGTGGCGCCGTTGGACGTATTTGCCGCCAAGCAGCTGTTAGAGGGCGCGGAATTGTCCCGGCCCCAGGCCTTAGCCGGGGAGCTGGATACGGAGAGCCTGCTGCGGCAGATTATGGATCAGATGCGGCTGCGGCTGGGTCCGGATATGGACAGGCTGGAGATGCAGCTGCACCCTGAACACTTGGGAAAATTGTATATACAATTAATTTCCAAGGGCGGTGTGATCAGCGCCCAGGTGCAGACCGAGTCCGAGGCTGTACGGCAGGCGCTGGAGAGCCAGCTGCATTTGCTCAAGGAGAGCTTTGCCCGGCAGGGATTGCAGGTCCAGGATGTAGAGGTGGGCGTGCAGACCAATGCCTTTGGGCGGCAGATGGAGCAGGGCGGCCAGGCCGGAGGGGATTTCTCCGGACAGAGGGGCCAGAACCGGCGGCGTTTTCTGCGGGAGGCAGGGTCTGGATTGGCGGCGGCAGAGGAGCCGGCCGTGGAACCGGCGGCCACAGACGGGCTGGGCACGGTGGAGTTTAGGGCTTAGCAGCCATAGGAAGAAAGAGGAGTTGTGCAGATGAATGTGAGCGCGACAATCAAGGACGGCAAGGTGGTCAATGCCACAGATGCCTCCAAGGAAAAGGCCAAGGCGGCCCAGTCCTCCGGCATGGATAAGGAGGCGTTTCTCAAGCTGCTGGTGGCGCAGATGAAGTACCAAGACCCCTTGCAGCCCACATCCAACACGGAGTATGTGGCCCAGTACGCCCAGTTCTCCCAGGTAGAGCAGATGCAGAGCATGTCCTCGGCCGTGCAGATGCAGAGGGCAGGCACGCTGGTGGGAGAGCAGGTGGTCATCACCTCCAAGGACAGCGCCGGCCACACGGAGACCGTAGAGGGCAAGGTGGACTTTGTGTCCTATGAGAGGAATAAGGCTTATGTGTCCGTGGGCGGCAAGCTGTACAACGCCGACGATGTGAGCCGGGTGTCCGACAGCGCCTACAAGGCGGCCTATGATAGGGCCAACGGTTTTCTGAACCAGCTGGAAGCGCTGCCCCAGCCCAATTTTGTCAATCTGGGGGATGTGGCCAAGTTGGAAACGGTTACCAAGGCTTATGCAAATTTGAGCCAATATGAAAAGAGCTTCGTACCTGGAGAGTATTTGGAGCTGCTGGGGCAGTACCAGAGCCTGCTGGCCGCTCTGAAAAAAGAGGAGGACAGCGCTCCCTAGGACGGAAGAAACGGGGTAGAAATGGAGATTTCTGTGGACAGAAGCGGTTTTATGTCTATGGAAAGGGTACAAGCCGGCCTGCTCTCCCCCAGAAGCGCGCCGCCAAAGGAGGCGGCGGTCGGGGTATCCCAGGGAGGCGAGAGCTTTGAGCAGATTCTCAGGCAAAAGAACCAGCTGCACCTGTCCAAGCACGCAGCCATGCGCCTGCACCAGAGGGGCATAAGCCTAAGCGAGGCGCAGATGCAGAAGCTGGACCGGGCGGCCAGCCGGGCGGGGGATAAGGGAGTCAGCGAGGGCTTGGTGGTGATGGACGGCATGGCGTTCATTGTCCATATCCCATCCAAGACTATAGTAACTGCTGTGGGCAGCGGCCAGGAGGCTGCCGTATTTACCAATATAGACGGGGCTGTGATCGTATAAGTCCCAGACGTGGCCGGACCCTCAGGGGAGGCCGGGGGCTTTCGGACTGACAGAAGAAAGCCCAAAATATAGGAGGAAAGACCAGCTATGATGCGTTCTCTCTTCGCCGGAGTATCCGGCCTAAAGACCCATCAGGTGCGTATGGACGTAATAGGTAACAATATAGCCAACGTCAATACCACGGCATACAAATCCAGCTCCATGACTTTTAGCGAGCTGATGAGCCAGACCACGCAAAAGGCCAGCGGCGCCAATACAGAAACCGGTACCGGCGGCGTAAATCCCCGGCAGATAGGCCTGGGCGTAAAGACCGGCGCCATCAATACCAATATCACCGGCCAGGGCGCGGCCCAGTCCACCGGCAATCCCTTTGACATTATGATAGAGGGGCAGAATTTCTTTGTGGTCAATAACGGCCTGGAAAATCTCTTCACCCGCTCCGGCTCTTTCTATGTGGACGGCGCCGGCAACCTGGCCATGACCAGCAACGGATACAATGTCATGGGCTGGGGCGTGGACACGGCCACCATGACCATCCGTAAGAACACGGTTTCGGCGCTGCGCATTATGCATCCGGACAATATGACATATCCGCCGGATTCCACCACCTTGGCCACAGTATCCGGCCTGGTGGACAGAAATGACACAGATGTTAGCAGCACGGCGGGCAAGACCATCAACCTGAACTTCTTTGACAACCTGGGATACAGCTACACGGCCAAGATGGCGCTGAAGCAGAATCCGGCAGATGTCAGCAAGTACACAGTGACGGTTACCAGTATCATAGACTCCACAGGAGCAGAGGTGGCCAACAGCAGCAGCGCCACCCTGGGCGGCAATGCCATATCCACCGGCGTGGAGCTGGCCTATGACCCGGCCAACGGCAAATTCAGCTATGTGGGAACGGCCGGCAGCCAGAGCGCGGTACTGGGCCTGACGACGGTCAGCTCCAATTTTAAGGATATCGCCATAGATTTCTCCAAGACCCAGATGTTTGACAATAAGGGCGCCTCTACTATAGGCGCGGTGCGGGGCGATGCCAACGGCCTGGGCTCCGGCCGCCGCCAGGGAGATATGATAGGCGTAACCATACAGAACAACGGTATGATTTATGCCACCTATGACAATGGCCAGACAAAACTGCTGGGCCAGATCGCCACGGCCGCCTTTGCCAATGCCTCCGGTCTGGAGAAGAGGGGCGACAACCTCTACACCTCCACCCTCAACTCTGGGGAGTTTGACGGCATAGGCGTGGATGTGACGGCCAATGGCGGCTCCATGGCCACAGGCCAGCTGGAGATGTCCAATGTGGATCTCTCGGCGGAGTTCACCGAGATGATCACCACCCAGAGGGGTTTCCAAGCCAACAGCCGCATTATCACCGTATCGGACACGCTGCTGGAGGAGCTGACCAATCTCAAGCGATAATCGCTATCCATAGGCGGGGGGCGGGCGCAGGCCCTCCCCTCCCTTTTTCTTGGGGGAAAGGAATATGATAGAGCTGACCAAATTGAACGGGCAGAAAATACTGGTCAATCAGGATCTGTTTGAGATGGTGGAGGAAACGCCGGACACGGTGATCACCCTCACCTCGGGCAAAAAAATTATTGCAAAAGAAAGTAGACAAGAGATACAAAATCTAGTAAAATCGTATAGAAAGAGTATCTTTGTGGGTTAGAGGGGATGGGTTTTCGGAAAGAACAGTAGGTGGTATTTGTGGATATAGCATCCATTGGCGGGTTGGTTTTTTGTTTTGCCATGCTTATGTATGGTATCATATCTTCATCTGGCATAGCGGGCATGCGGTATTACATAGACGTGCCCAGCGCCATTATCACCTTTGGGGGGGCTATAGGCGCTACCTTGACATCGTATTCTATGGCGGACTTTCTTGCCGGTTTCCGCAGCATGGGCTATATTATGCGCATGCCCGGCGGCGATCCGGTAGAGGTCATCAAGAAAATCATTGACTTGTCCAATGTGGCCCGAAAGGAGGGGTTGCTCTCTCTGGAGGAGGCCGCAGGCAATCTGGACGACCCATTTCTCAAAAAAGGCATACTGCTGATCGTAGACGGAACGGATCCGGAACTGGTCCGGGGGATATTGGAAACCGAGATGGTCAGCGTGGACAACAGGCATAAGACCCGCATCAGCTTCTGGGAAACCATGGGTTCCCTTGGCCCTGCCTGGGGCATGATAGGAACGCTGGTGGGTCTGGTAAATATGCTTTACAACATGGGAGACGCCGCCAGCATAGGCCCGGCCATGGCCGTGGCTCTGATCACTACGCTGTACGGCTCCCTGCTGGCCAACTGGATATGCGCTCCCGTGGCCAACAAGCTAAAGGCGGACAACGCTGTGGAGATGAGCCAAAAGGAGCTGGTGATCGAGGGGCTGCTCTCCATACAGGCCGGTGAAAATCCCAGGGTTATAGAAGAAAAATTGAAATCGTTCCTTGCGCCCAAGGACAGGAACTTTGGAGGCGACGAAGCGGGAGGTGAGGCGTAATGGCCAAAAGACAGGAAGAGGCGCCCAAAGCGGGCGCACCGGAATGGATGGCCACATTCAGCGACCTGATGAACCTGCTTCTTTGCTTTTTTGTTTTGCTTTTTGCCATGTCCTCTGTAGATGAGGAAAAGTACACCTCTCTGGTGGCCTCCATGCAGTCCTCTTTTAGCATATTTGAGGGCGGCGCCATGGCCATAGGCGAGGGAACCTTGCTGGGGCAAGGGGTGAGCCAGCTCAATCTGCTGGACAAGTACATGACTTCGGCGGGCAAGGCGGCGGAGAGCGAATCCGAGAGCCAGGAGATGGAGGAGTACCAGGGAGGCTCCCAGGGGGAGCTGGAGGACATGGCCCAAGCGTTGAAGGATGCCGCCTTGGCGGCCAACGAGGAGCTGGCGGAGAAGGTGGCGGAGTCTGTGGCGGAGAGCCGCATGGCCGACCAGATAGAGGTGAGTTTTACTGCGGATTTCGTACAGCTGTCGCTCCGGGGGGCCTTGCTCTTCGACTCCGGCAAGAGCCAGATACGGGACGACGCCATACCTGTGCTGGCCAAGGTGGGGGATATACTGGACCGCTACTCTGACGGCACTGTGGAGGTGGAGGGGCATACGGACAATGTTCCCATCAGCAGCGCGCGTTTTGCCAACAACAATGAGCTGTCCAGCGCCAGGGCGCTGTCGGTTTTTGATTTTCTGCTGGCCAACACGGCTCTGGATCCGGCGGATGTAAAGCATGCCGGCCGGGGCGAGTATGTGCCTATAGCTGATAATGCCACGCCGGAGGGCAGGGCCATTAACAGGCGGGTGGAGATACGCATATACAATCCGGTGGTGGGTACGGCGCAGAGCGAGGCCACTGAAACCGATGGGGCAGGCGGGGATGGACAGGCAACTGATGAGAGCGCGGCCCCGGTCAGCGGTGCCGGGGATGGCACAGCCGCCGAGAGCACAGCCTCTGAAAGCGCGGCCTCTGAGAGCACAGCTGCGGAGAGCTCTGCGGCAGAAAACGCCGCGGCAGAAAGCGCTGCGACAGAAAACGCAGCCGCCGGGGGCGGTGCTGCAGCAAGTACAGCCGTTGGGAGCTCTGCGGCAGAAAGCACGGCCGCTTCCCAGTAGGGCTGGGGCGCAGGCGGCGGGTGTTTGTAAGATGGGGAGTCTCCCCTGGATGTGGATGGCACATAGGCTTGCCGGGGGGCGATTGCAAAGAAAGGGTATGCTGTGAAGAAGAATTTATTATCCGTAATTATCTTGGCTTTGTTGGTGGTAAATATCGTTTTGTCCGTGGTCACCATGCTGTAGGTGATACAAACGGGATCCAAGACGGCGGCGCTGGTGGGCAATATAGCCACAGTGCTGAACCTGGAGCTGACTCCGGCCGGAGGCAGCGAGGAGGAGGCCTCCGCCGTGGATCTGGCCGATACCGAGGTGTACAGCATAGACGGTGCCATGACTATACCTCTGGCTGCCGGCGCAGACGGCAAGGACCACTATATCATGTTCAATATCGCTTTCTCGGTGAATACCAAGCATGAGGACTACAAGACTTACGGCGGCGAGGCCCTGACGGCCAAGGAGGGTCTGATCAAGGATGCGGTCAGCTCTGTGGTATCCGCCAAGACCATGGAGGAGTGCAAGGCCGACACAGAGGGGCTGAAGGCCCAGATACTCAAGGCCGTCCAGGATATGTACGGATCGGACTTTATCTACAAGGTGGCCATGAGCGAGGTAAAATACCAGTAACCAACGGCATATAAACGGGGAGCAAGATGGGAGAGGTTTTATCACAAAATGAAATAGACAGTCTTTTGGCTGCCCTGTCCGCCGGTGAGCTGGATGTGGAGCAGATGCAGGAGCCTGTGGAGAGGCCGGTCAAGAATTATGATTTTAACCGGCCGGCCAAGTTTTCCAAAGAGCATCTTCGCACCTTGGAAATCATATTTGAGCATTATGGCCGCCTGGTGAGCACGAATTTGCCTGTGCACCTGCGCAAGAATGTGCAGATATCCGTGGTCAGCAGCGAAACAGTTACATTCAGCGAGTTCAGCAATGCGCTTTCCAATCCGGTCATACTGGGCATAGTGAACTTTGCGCCGCTAAATGGTTCGATTATTATTGAGTTGTCCACCAATTTGGGTTATACTATCATAGACCGTATGCTGGGCGGCGAGGGTGAGCCTCTGGACAAGGTTAGGGATTTTTCGGAGATAGAGCTGGTCATCATACAGAGGATCATGATCCTCTTCACCCAGCTGCTCAGAGATCCCTGGCGCAATGTGGTGGAGATCAGCCCTGTGCTTAGCCGCTTGGAAACCAATCCCCAGTTCGCCCAGGTCATAGCGCCCAATGATATGATAGCCATCGTGGGCATGAGCATACGCATAGGCGAGGTGGAGGGCTTGATGAACATCTGTCTGCCTTTCTTTACGCTGGAGGATGTGATGGACAAGCTCAACACCAAGTACTGGTTCTCCAACATTCAAGAGTATGCGGACGAGCAATTCCATGATTATATTGAAGTTCTGATTCGCAAGGCGGATATCCCGGTCAAGGCTGTGCTTGGCAAGAGTACGATTTCTGTGGCGGATTTTATGAATTTGCAAGTGGGGGATTGCATACGCCTAGGCTCCAAAGTAGATAACGAAATGGATGTCTATGTGGGCAATATCAAGAAATTTACAGCGCTGCCGGGCATCAGCAAGGATTCTTACGCAATCAGAGTGGCTTCTGTAATCAAGGAGGAGTAGTGGATGGATGGAATGTTATCTCAAGACGAAATCAATGCGCTTTTGGGCGGAATGAATCTGTCTGACGATACGGCTCCTGCAGAGGCCCAGACAGAGGAGGCTCCAGCCGGAGGCGGGTTGAGTTTGAACGGGGAGAGCCTGACGGCTGAGGAAAAGGATGCCATAGGCGAGGTGGCCAATATCAGCATGGGTTCCTCGGCTACCACGCTGTACTCCCTGGTGAACCGCAAGGTGAATATCACCACGCCCGAAGTGGCTCTGGCCACCTGGGATGAGATGTTAAATGAATACGAGAGGCCCTGTGTATTTATCCAGATCAAATACACCCATGGCTTGGACGGCAGCAACATACTGGTTCTGCGGGAAAATGATGTAAAGATCATTACCGATCTGATGATGGGAGGAGATGGCATCAACACCGAGGATACGGAGCTGGGGGAATTACACCTGAGCGCCATATCCGAGGCCATGAACCAGATGATGGGGGCGGCTGCCACATCCCTCTCCACCATGATGGGCCGTATGATAGACATATCACCGCCGGAGGCCAGTCTGCTCAATCTGGAGGATTATAAGCGGGGGGATGAGGTAGCGCCTTTCCTGGGCGGCGTGTTCGTAAAGATTTCTTTCCGTATGCAGATAGGGGATTTGGTGGACAGTTCCATCATGCAGCTCTATCCCATAGATTTTTCCAGGGCTGTTGTGGATGTGTTCACCCACAACGAGCCGGCTCCGGAGCCTGCGCCCGCCGCAGCCCCAGCGCCAGTGCCGGCTGCAAGTCCGGCGCCCGCTGCGGCTCCGGCACAGCCAGCGCCTGCGGCCCAAGCCGCACCCCCGGGCTCTATGCCCATGGGCATGGAGGCTCAGCCTTACGGCATGCCTCCCTACGGTATGCCCCCCTATGGTATGCCCTATGCCATGCCTCCCTACGGCGCAATGCCGCCATGGGGTATGGATGGCTCCCAAAACCCTACCCAGGGCGTACCCGTGGCACCGGCCCAATTCCAGAACTTCCAGCCGAATATGGCGGCCGTGCCGGGAGGCGAGAACATTGGCTTGATTATGGACGTACCCTTGGAGGTGACGGTGGAATTAGGCCGCACCAGCAAGTCCATATCCGAGATCTTGGACTTTGCGCCAGGCACTATTATTGAGCTGGACCGTATCGCTGGCGAACCCATAGATGTCTTGGTCAACGGCAAATTCGTGGCCAAGGGGGAAGTGGTGGTTATCGAAGAGAGTTTTGGTATTCGAGTAACTGAGATTATTAAGTAGTAGGGTGGAGGAAAAAATGGCGAAGAACATTTTGATTTGCGATGATGCGGCATTCATGAGGATGATGATCAAGGACATCCTCACCAAGAACGGTTACAATGTGGTGGGCGAGGCGGAGAACGGCCTGCGCGCGGTGGAGAAATACAAGGAGCTGAATCCGGATCTGGTGCTGATGGATATCACAATGCCCGAGATGGATGGCATACAGGCCCTTAAGGAGATCAAAAAGACCTCCGGAGCCGCCCAGGTGATCATGTGTTCCGCCATGGGCCAGCAGGCCATGGTTATCGAGTCCATACAGGCCGGAGCCAAGGACTTTATCGTAAAGCCTTTCCAGGCGGAGAGGGTTATTGAGGCTGTGAAAAAGGTAGTGGGATAATGGCCCTTTTGGCGAGCTTGGGGGCCGCATCCTATGCCCGTTTTGTGGCTGTGGCTCTGATATTTGTTCTTGTGCTTTTGTTAACGAGTTGGAGCGTCCGCCTGATGGCCTCTGTGCAGAAGCAGGGCGGCAGGGCGAGAAATCTGGAGCTGGTAGAGAGCCTGCCCCTCGCTCCCGGCAGGCATATCCACCTCGTCCGCCTTGGGGGGCGGTATGTGGCACTGGCCAGCAGCCGGGAGGGATTGACCATGCTGGCGGAGGTGGAAGCCCAGGGACTCATCCTAGGGGAGGAGAAGTCCGGGGAGGGCGGATTTGCCGCCATACTCTCCAAAGTCAGACTTCCAAAGCAGGGGAATGGGAAACAGGATGAAGAATAGGATGAGGTCGTGGAAGCCTGGCGCTGCCATGATAAAATTATGCCTGCTGGTGACGGTGGGCATATTGTTTATATGGGCATTTGCCCCGCCGCTGGTGGCACAGGCGGCCCAGGCGGTTCCGGAAGCCGGGGGCAGCAGCTTTACCGTTTCCATGGACGATGGGGGCAATGGGCAGCTGGCCGGCCCCTTGCGCATACTGATCACGCTGACCCTGATAGCGCTGATACCTACGCTGCTGCTGGTCATGACCTGCTTTACCCGCATTATAGTCGTGCTGCACTTTACCCGGTCGGCGCTCAATACCCAATCTGCGCCCACCAACCAGATTCTGATAGCTCTGGCGCTGATATTGACATTTTTTATTATGGAGCCCACGCTGACCAAGGTGTATACCGAGGCGGTGGTGCCCCTGGAGCAGGGTTTGATAGATGGCCAGACGGCCTTTTCCCGGGGCATAGAGCCGTTCCGGGAGTTTATGTACCGGGAAACCCAGGTCAAGGACACTGCGCTGTTTATGGAGATATCCGGCAGGGAGTGGGATGGAAAAACACTGGAGGATGTGCCCACGGCTGTGCTGGTCCCCTCCTTTGTCATCAGCGAGCTGAGGACGGCATTTTACATAGGTTTCTTGATCTATATACCCTTTATCGTCATCGATATGGTGGTGGCCTCCACGCTGATGAGCATGGGCATGATGATGCTGCCCCCTACTACCATATCCCTGCCTTTTAAGATTTTGCTCTTTGTGCTGGCGGACGGCTGGGGACTGGTCATAGGCAGCCTGGTCAAGACCTTTTATTAAGGGAGGCGGCGCATGAATATAGATACAGTAACGGATATCACGGCCCAGGCGCTGTACAGGATTATCATTGTTTCTCTGCCCGTCCTGCTTATATCCCTGGTCATAGGACTGCTGATATCCATATTCCAAACGGTGACCAGCTTGCAGGAGCAGACATTGACCTTTGTGCCCAAGATAGTGGCCGTATTCCTGGCCCTGATTTTCTTCGGCCACTGGATGCTCCAGAGTTTGACGGATTTTACCATAGGGCTTTGGTCGAACTTCAGTTTGTATTTGAGCCGTTAAGGAGGGCCGGCCTTGGTAGATTATCGCTTTTCCCTCCAGGAACTGGAGTGGTTTCTCCTGGTTATGTCCAGGGTGGCGGCCTTTGTGTTTATCTCTCCTTTTTTTTCTATGAGCCAAACCCCCAGGAGGGTGCGGGCTGCGCTGGCCATAGCCATCAGCCTGCTGCTGGCATTGGCCATGCCGCCCTATGCTTATATATCCCCAACCGGCATATTGGCATATGCGGCGCTGGCGCTAAAGGAGGCGGCTGTGGGCCTGTTGCTGGGCCTGGCCTCGGCCATGTGCATATCCATAGCCAATTTCGCCGGCTCACTGGTGGATATGGACTCCGGCCTGTCCATGGCCAGCCTGTGGGATCCCACCACCAAGTCTCAAACCGGCATCAGCGGCATGCTTTACCAATATGCCATATTGGCGCTGATGCTGGCCAGCGGTATGTTTTCCTATCTGATAGGCGCGCTGGCTGACTCCTTTGTGCTGATACCGGTCAACGGCGCCGTTCTGCGGGCGGGGCCGCTGGTGGAGGCCATGACGGCCTTTATGGCGGATTTTCTGGTGCTGGGTTTTCGCATAGCGCTGCCGGTGTTTAGCGTACTGCTGCTGCTCAACGGCATTTTGGGCATATTGGCCAAGGTATCCCCTCAGATGAATATGTTCTCTGTGGGTTTGCAGCTCAAGATACTGGCAGGTCTGGGTACGCTGTTCTTTACCGCCTTTATGATACCCTCGGCCGCTGAGATGATCTTTGTACAGACCAAGGAGTTGATGAAGCAGTTTGCGGGAGCCTTGATGTGAGTTTGCGCTACAATCTTCAATTTTTTGCCGAGGACAGCGGGGAAAAAACCGAGGCGGCAACGCCAAAGAAGCTGGCGGATGCACGCAAGGACGGGCAGGTGGCCAAGAGCCGGGAAATCGCCAGCGGTCTGGGTCTGCTGGGACTCTTCCTGCTTCTGCGCTATATGGCCGGCTCCATGGGATTGCAGTTTATGCAAATCTTCGACCGGGTCTATGCCCGGATGGAGGAAACGGTCACCTTTTGGAACGGATATGAGGCCATGATGGCCATGGAGGCGCTGCTGCTGGAGATGTTTTTGCAGATCTTCCTCCTGCTTGGACCCATATTGGCCGCAGGCTTTGCCATCAGTTTTGTCAGCGAGCTGGCCCAGGTCAAATGGAGTCCCACGGCAAAGCCCCTCAGTCCAAAGCTGAGCAAGCTAAACCCCATCAGCGGCTTCAAAAAGATTATTTCGGTCAATTCCGTGGTGGAGCTGATCAAATCCCTGGCCAAGATAGGACTGATTATCTGGATTTGCCAGTCCTACCTAAAAGACAAATGGGAGTGGATATTCCTGCTCTACAAGATGCCCCTTCTGCAGGGCATACAGTTGACGGGCCAGGTGGTGACGGATTTGGGCATACGTATATCCGCCTTTTACATGGCGCTGGCTCTGGCGGATTACGGGTATCAGAAGTACAAATTCGCCAAAGAAATGCGTATGAGCAAGCAGGAATTGAAGGAGGAGTACAAGCTCCAAGAGGGAGATCCCCTGATCAAGCAAAAGATACGGCAGCGTATGCGGGAGGCCAGCCGCGCCAGAATGATGCAAAATCTGCCCAAGGCGGATGTGGTCATCACCAACCCCACCCATTTGGCCGTGGCCATACAATACGACCCGGACAAGGCCGAGGCGCCTGTGGTGCTGGCCAAGGGGGAGAATTATATGGCAGCCAAGATACGGGAGGCGGCCAAGGCCAATGATATAGAGATAGTGGAGAACAAGCCCCTGGCGCGCATGCTCTACGCCAATGTGGGCGTGGGCGAGCTGGTGCCGCCGGAACTGTACCAGGCCGTGGCCGAGGTCCTGGCCTTTGTCTATCAGTTAAAGGGAAAAGCCTAGAAAGGAGGGAATATGAAGCTCAAGAAAGCGGATTTGGGCGTGGCCTTATATATACTGGCAGCCTTTTTGATGTTTATTATCACCATACCCTCCCTGGTATTGGATGTATTCCTGGCCTTTAACATAGCCATAGCCTTTACCATCCTCTTTATGACCATGTTTGTCAAAGAGGTGCTGGATATGTCCTTCTTTCCCACCATGCTGCTGTTTACTACCATATTCCGTATAGCATTGAACGTTTCTTCGACCAAGCTGATACTGGGCAAGGGATATGCCGGCAATGTGGTGGAAACCTTCGGCCAGTATGTGGGCGGAGGTGATTTGATTATAGGCCTGATTATCTTCGTCATACTGATATTGATACAGTTTATGGTGATCAATAAGGGTTCGGAGAGGGTGGCTGAGGTGACTGCCCGCTTTACCCTGGACGCCATGCCCGGCAAACAGATGGCCATAGATGCGGACCTCAACACCGGCGCCATCACCGATGCCGAGGCCAAGAGGCGCAGGGAGAAGATCCAAGAGGAGTCCAATTTCTTCGGTTCTATGGACGGTGCGGTGAAGTACGTTAAGGGAGATGCCGTGGCCGGTCTGATCATTACGGCGGTGAATCTGGTGGGCGGCATTATCATGGGCGTGACCCGCATGGGTCTGGATGTGAACGGCGCCATCAGCAAGTTCACCATACTGACCATAGGCGACGGCCTGGTCAGCCAGATACCATCCCTGCTCATCTCCCTGGCCACAGGCATATTGGTGACCAAGGGCAGCAAGGAAATGGAATTTGGCGGGGGCATGGTGGGGCAGATTTTTTCCATTCCCAAGGTGCTGTATATCGTAGGCGCGACCCTGGCCGTGCTGGGTTTTGTGACAGAGCTGAACACCATTATCTTCGTGGGTTTGGGTCTGGTATTTGTGCTTGTGGGCCGTACCGTGGCCATGCGGCTGGAGGTCAGTGAGGCCCAGGCGGATCTGAGCCTGGAGGAGATGGAGGCGGAGGAGATACGCCAGCCGGAGAATGTGAACAGCCTGTTGCAGGTGGATCCCATAGAACTGGAGTTTGGATACGGCATTATACCCCTGGCGGATGTCAATCAAGGCGGAGACTTGCTGGATAGGGTGGTGATGATACGCCGGCAGATCGCCCTGGATCTGGGCGCCGTCGTGCCTATTATACGCCTGCGTGACAATATACAATTGAATCCCAACCAATATTTGATTAAAATAAAGGGCATAGAGGTCAGCCAGGGAGAGATACTCTTTGACCACTACCTGGCTATGAACCCGGGGTATGTGGAGGAGGAGATACCGGGCATACCCACCTTTGAGCCCAGCTTCCATCTGCCCGCCATATGGATAGGGGAGCAGGTGCGGGAGAGGGCGGAGAGCCTGGGTTATACAGTGGTGGATCCGCCGTCCATTATAGCCACCCATCTGACTGAAACCATACGCCGCCATATAGCGGAGCTGCTGACCAGGCAGGATGTGTACAACCTGGTGCAGAATGTCAAGGAGAGCCATCCTGCCCTGGTGGACGAGCTGGTACCCAAGTTGCTGGGTGTGGGCGAGGTGCAGAAGGTGCTGCAAAATCTCCTGCGGGAGGGCATATCCATCAGGGATTTGCTGACAATATTAGAAACCTTGGCGGATTATGCGGCAACGACCAGAGATACAGATATATTGACAGAATATGTGCGCCAGAGCTTGAAGCGGGCCATTTCCACCAAATACTTCCCAGCCCATGAAACCACCAGTGTGGTAACCTTGGATCCCAAGATAGAGCAGGAGATCATGGGCAGCATCAAGCAGACCGAGGGAGGCGCTTTCCTCAACCTGGACCCTGCCCGCACCAAGGCTATTATGGCTTCTGTGGGAACGGAATTGTCCAAGTTGGAGGAGCTGGGCAAGCAGCCGGTGATTATCACCTCCCCCATAGTGCGTATGTACTTCAAGAGGCTGTGCGAGGAGTATTACAAGGATTTGGCCGTGGTATCCTACAATGAAATAGACAGTACGGTAGAATTGCAATCCATAGGAATGGTAACCGCAGCATGATAATCAAGAAATTTTTGGGCAAAA
>JBGYPP010000089.1:0-5776 GCA_041838515.1 Acetatifactor sp.
ACCATATCCATACTGCGGGGCATCAAGGAGAGGTATGAGGTCTTTCACGGCGTACAGATTATGGATAATGCGCTGGTGGCCGCCGCTACCCTCAGCCACAGGTATATCAGCGACCGGTTTCTGCCGGATAAGGCCATAGACCTGGTGGACGAGGCCTGCGCCATGATCAAGACCCAGCTGGACAGCCTGCCGGCCTCCCTGGATGAGAGCCAGAGGCAGATTGCCCAGTTGGAAATAGAGGAGGCCGCGCTGAAGAAGGAGGAGGATGCCCTCTCCCGCCAGCGTCTGTCCGTCCTCCAGGAGGAGTTGGCCAAATGCCGTGAGGAGTTCGCCGCCGGCAAGGCCGGCTGGGATAGGGAGAAGCAGGCGGTGGAGGCTCTGTCTGAACTGCGCAGCCGGATAGAGCAGATAGGGCTGCAAATTCAGATTTCCACCCGGGAGGGGGATCTGGAAAAAGCGGCGCAGCTCAGCTATGGGGAGCTGCCCCAGCTGAAAAAGAAATTGGAGGAGGCTGAGGCGGCCAGAAAGGGAGCCGCCTGGATACGGGAGAAGGTGTCCGAGGAGGAGATAGGCCAGATTGTATCCTGATGGACGGGTATACCCGTGTCCCGGCTGACCCAGGGGGAGAGGGAGAAAATCCTGGAGCTGGAATCTGCCCTGGCCCGGAGGGTCATAGGCCAGGAGGAGGCGGTGGTCCGGGTCAGCGAGGCCATATTACGGGCCAAGGCGGGCATCAAGGATCCCGGCAAGCCCATAGGCTCTTTCCTGTTCCTAGGCCCTACCGGAGTGGGCAAGACGGAGCTGGCCAAGGCCCTGGCGCAAAATCTCTTTGACGATGAGGCCAATATGGTCAGGCTGGATATGAGTGAGTATATGGAAAAATTCTCCACCTCCCGCCTTATAGGCGCGCCTCCCGGATATGTGGGATATGAGGAGGGGGGCCAGCTGACGGAGGCGCTGCGGCGGAGGCCTTACTGCGTGGTGCTTTTTGACGAGATAGAAAAGGCCCATCCGGATGTGTTCAATATACTGCTTCAGGTGCTGGATGAGGGGCATATCACCGACTCCCAGGGCCGCAAGGTGGATTGCAAGAACACCATATTGATCATGACCTCCAATCTGGGCGCCGAGCATCTGCTGGAGGGCATAGACGGGGAGGGACGGCTGTCGGCCCAGGCTCAGCAGAGGGCCTTGGAGGAGGTCAAGGCGCATTTTCGTCCGGAATTTCTCAACAGGCTGGATGAGATACTGCAATTCTCCCCTTTGCGCCGTCAGGAGGTGGAGCGCATACTGGATCTGATGCTGGCCAAGCTCAACGCCCGGCTGGCCGGACAGCAGGTGCAGATTGCATTGAGCCAGGCCGCCAGAGCCTGGGTGGCGGAGAGGGGGTATGACCCGGTGTACGGCGCCAGACCCCTTGCCAGGGTGTTGCAGAGGCAGGTGGAAACCCTGGCTGCCAAGAGTATACTGAGGGGCGATGTGGGCCGGGAGGGAAGGCTGCGCATAGATGTGGATGAGAGGGGGGAGCTGGCAGCAGAGGCCGTCCGGGAGTAATCCCCGGAGGGTTCCCCCCCAGGGTGCAGACATCCGTAAACGGACGGCCGCCGTCCAGGAATAATCCCTGGAGGGTTCTTCCCCTGGTGCAGACATCTGTAAACGGACGGCCGCCGTCCGGGAATCATCCCCGGAGGGTTCCCCCCCAGGGTGCAGACATCCGTAAACGGACGGCCGCCGTCCAGGAATAATCCCCAGAGGGTTCCCCCGGGGGATGGACACACACAGACAGTGCTTCAAAAGCCTCCGGGGGCCTATGCCTCCGGGGGCTTTCCATGTGGCCGCTGCTGTGGTATACTACTATCTATGGACATAGGAAAGGGAGGAATATCCATGAAGCATATCAAGACTTTGTCTACCCGCAATCTGCAAGAGAGCCTGAAAAAGGGCGGCTGCGGCGAGTGCCAGACTTCTTGCCAGTCCGCCTGCAAGACCTCTTGCACCGTGGGCAACCAGCGCTGCGAGCAGCTGTCCAAGGAGCAGAAGCAGGCCTGACAATCAAACAAGGAAGCGTGCGGGAAAGCAGGGAGGTATATCCTTGCTTTTTCGTCATGTTTCCCTTTGAAAGGAAGTAGGTATTCCCCAGTATGATACATCGCTTTAAGAGCCTGGACAATTATATCGTGTTGGATGTCAACAGCGGCAGCATACACATAGTGGACAAGCTGCTCTACGACCTGATTCCCCTGGCCGAGCCTTTGGTGGAGGGGGGGATGGACGAAGCCCGGCTGCTGGCCGGCGCGCTGGCCCATATGCAGGGCCTTGTTCCTGAGGAAATCCTATCTCCGGCGGAGGAGATATTGGAGCTGGCCGCAGAGGGTCTGCTGTTCTCCCGGGACGGCAGCCGGGAGTATCTGGAGGCCGTGGACGACCGGCCCACCGTGGTCAAGGCCATGTGCCTGCACATAGCCCATGACTGCAATCTCTCCTGCGGCTACTGTTTTGCCGGGGATGGGGAGTACAGCGGCCCCAAGGGGCATATGCCCCTGGAGGTGGGCAAGAAAGCCCTGGATATGCTGGTGCAAAATTCCGGCAACCGGAGGCATCTGGAGGTGGATTTTTTTGGCGGCGAGCCTTTGCTGAACTGGCCCGTGGTGGAGGCGCTGGTGGCCTATGGCCGCAGCCTGGAAGAGCCTTATGGCAAGAAATTCCGCTTTACGCTGACCACCAACGGCTTGCTGCTCACCGAGGACAAGCTGGACTTTGTCCACAGGGAGATGTCCAATGTGGTGCTGAGCATAGACGGCAGACCCCTGATACACGATGCCATGCGGCCCTTCCGGGGCGGACAGGGCAGCTATGACAAAATCATACCAAAGTACAAACGCTTTCTGGAGGGGCGGGGGGATAAGGAGTACTTTGTCCGAGGGACTTTTACCCGCCGCAATCTGGATTTTATGCAGGATATACTCCACCTGGCGGCCGAGGGATTTGACCGCATATCCATGGAGCCGGTGGTGGCCGGGGAGGAGGCGGATTATGCCATACGTCCGGAGGACATAGGCCGTATTAAGGAGGAATATGACTTGCTGGCGGCGGAGATCCTGCGGCGGGAGAGGGCGGCGCGGGCCGCTGGTGAGCAGGGCAGGGAGCCGGCGCCGGAGGACAGGCCCTTTCACTTCTTCCACTTCCAATTGGATCTCAGCGGAGGCCCCTGCCTGGCCAAACGCCTGTGCGGCTGCGGATCCGGTACGGAGTATCTGGCCGTCACCCCTTTCGGGGATCTCTACCCCTGCCACCAGTTTGTGGGCAAGGAGGAATTTCGCATGGGCCATGTGGATACAGGCATAGAGAGGCCGGACATAGCCCGGAGGTTCCGGGGCTGCCATGTATATTCCAAGCCGGATTGCCGCAAATGCTTTGCCCGCTTTTATTGCAGCGGCGGCTGCGCCGCCAACGCCTGGAATTTCCACGGGGATATACGGCAAACTTACCATATAGGCTGCGAATTGCAGCGCAAGCGGGTGGAATGCGCCATAGGCTTGCAGGCCGCGCTGGCGGAATAAGCGCTGCCCCGGAGCGGCTCCCGGCACTGAGCCAGCGCCGCCCGGATCGTATCCTGGCATAGAATAAGCGCTGCCCCGGAGCGGATCCCGGCACTGAGACAGCGCTGCCTGGAGCGCATCCCAGCATAGAATAAGCGCTGTCCCGGAGCGGATCTCGGCACTGAGCTAGCGCCGCCCGGAGCGCATCCCGGCATGGAATAAGCGCTGCCCCGGAGCGGATCCCGGCACTGAGCCTGTGCCGCCCGGATTGCATCCCGGCATGGAATGAGTGCTGCCCCGGAGCGGATCCCGGCACTGAGCCTGCGCCGTCCGGAGCGGCTCCCGGAGCCGAGCCAGCGCTTAGCCATAGGCAATGCATCATGAGGAGGAGAATATGACCAAAAAGAAAGCGTGGATAAGTCTGGCCATGTTGGCAGTCTTATTGTTGGTTACCACATACATAGACATCTTCGGCCTGGGCGCTGCCGGCGCTGGCAGCGCGGACAAGATCAAGCTGGGCCTGGATCTGGCCGGCGGCGTGAGCATTACCTACCAGGTGGTGGGGCAGGAGGAGCCGGATCCCACGGACATGGCTGACACCATATCCAAGCTGCAAAAGCGGGTGCTCAGCTATAGCACCGAATCCAGCGTGTACCAGGAGGGTGCCAACCGTATCAATATAGAGATACCCGGCGTCAGCGATGCCAATGCCATATTGCAGGATCTGGGCCGCCCGGGCGCGCTCTACTTCCTCTCCCAGACCGGCGCCCAGGGCGAGCTCAACTACATGCCCACGGCTACGGAGGATGGGTATACCTACACGCTGCTGCGGGATATCTCCGCGCTGTTGGAGGACGGCTCTGTGGCGCTGACAGGCACGGATATAGCCGAGGCCCGGGCCGGCACCTATCAAAATTCCATGGGAAATACCGAAACTGTGGTGGATCTGCAGATGACGGCAGAGGGCAAGGCCAAGTTCGCCGCCGCCACCGCCCGGGCCTATGGGGATGGCAGCAATCCCCAGACCATAGCCATCTATTATGACGGCGTATTTGTCAGCGTACCCAGGGTCAATGGCGTGATAGAGGAGGGTCAGGCCCAGATCACCGGCATGGCCACCTATGAGGAGGCGGAGAATCTGGCCTCTACCATACGCATAGGCGGATTGAAATTGGAATTGGAAGAATTGCATTCCAAGGTGGTGGGCGCCCACCTGGGCGTGGAGGCTATATCCTCCAGCCTTAAGGCCGGAGCCATAGGCTTTGCCATAGTGGCCCTGTTTATGATTGCTGTGTACAAGCTGGCCGGCCTGGCCTCTGTAGGCGCATTGGCTATTTATGTCAGCTCCATAGTCATGCTGCTGGGCGGCTTTGACCTGACCCTGACCCTGCCCGGCATAGCCGGCATCATACTCTCCGTGGGCATGGCCGTGGATGCCAATGTCATCGTATTCGCCCGCATACGGGAGGAACTGGCCGCCGGCAAGACCGTAGCCGAGGCCATGAAAGAGGGATTTGACAAGGCCTTATCCGCCATATTGGACGGAAATATCACCACGGTGCTGGCTGCCGCCGTGCTGTGGATACTGGGACCCGGTACCATCAAGGGCTTTGCCCAGACCCTGATCCTGGGCATAGCGCTGTCCATGTTCACCGCCCTGTTCGTCACCCGTTGGATATTGCAGGCCTTGTACGCCCTGGGTCTTAGGGAGGAGAAATACTATGGCCGCGCAAAGGAGAGGCAGGCCATAGACTTTCTCTCCAAAGGCAGGATGTTTGCTGTCCTGTCCCTGCTGGTGATACTGGCCGGCGGAGCGGGCATGGCGTATTATCAGCAGTCCGGCAAGGGCGCGCTCAATTACAGCCTGGAATTCCGGGGCGGTACGGCCACCACGGTGGTGATGGGCCGGGCCATGAGCCTGGAGGAGGCCAATGCGCAGCTGCTGCCGGTGGCGGAGCAAGCCGTTGGCGGCGCAGTGCAGATCCAAACGGTACAGGATTCCACGGAAATCATACTCAAGACCGCCGCTCTGCCGGTGGAGAAAAGGGAGGCCCTGGCCCTGGCGCTGGTGGAGGCCTTTGGCCTCTCTGAGGAGGACATCAGCACAGAAACCATCAGTTCCACCATCTCTGGAGAGATGAAGAGGGATACGCTGCTGGCCGTGGCCGTGGCCATAGCCGCCATGCTGCTGTATGTAAAGCTGCGCTTTAAGGATATACGCTTTGGCATCAGCTCCG
>JBGYPP010000090.1:0-3777 GCA_041838515.1 Acetatifactor sp.
GGATATGACTCCCTTGCCGCAGCCCTGCCTCTGTACCGTCATATGGTACCCGCCCTTAGCCAGGTAAACCACTCCGTTGCGCAGGCTCTCCCCCTCACAGGCCTCCCGCACGCGTATGCCGCAGACTTGGTCCAGCCTCTCAGCCAGTGAGGCGGTAAATTTGGGGGGCATATGCTGCACCACCAATACCGGGGCGGCCAGATTGGCCGGCAATGCGCCCAGCAGGGTCTGCAAGCTCCGGGGGCCGCCTGTGGAGGCTGCGATGGCCACCAGCGTGCCGGCTCCCCGGCAGGGTCCGGAGGCGGCATGGGGCTTCTCCTCCGGAGGACTGATGGCATGGCCTCCGGCTGCGTCCTCCGGCGGCCTGCCCTCATCCCTAGGATGCCCCGGCAGCGGCCTGGATTGCAGGCCGCAGACCCTGTCCAGCGTGGACAGCAGCCCGGAGGCAAATTCCTCCCGCAGGCAGGCGCATATAGAGTCCGGCTTGGCCACAAAGTCCATAGCGCCAAGAGCCAGGGCCTCTAAGGTCTTGCGTATAGCCATGTCGCTATCTGCGCTGGCCACCACCACTCGAACCGCCCGGCCCTGCTGCCGCAGCTTCTCCAACAGCTCCAGCCCATCCATTCCAGGCATATGCACGTCCAAGATCAGCGCGTCAAAATCCTCCTCTTGCAGGAACTGCCAGGCTTCCCGGCCGTTTCTGGCCAATCTACCCACGGCAAAATCCCTACTGGCTTCTATTATATCACAATAGACTCTTCTCATAAGTGCAGAATCATCTATCACCAATAGTTTTTTCTTCCCATTTTCCATTTTTTTTTTGCCCAAGTGACGCTGTCCCATGGCGCAGGGGCGGGTACTGCGCCTTTTCCCCCAATGGCTTCCCCAAAATAACCGGAGCCGGACCCCGCCCGGCTCCTGCCGCCCATCCTAGCTCAGGCGTTCCTTCTTCCTCTGTTTGCGCTCCTCCTCAAAGATAAAGCGAATGATCTCCTCCCTCTCTTCGGGGCTGATATTTTCGTAAATGATCCTCTGCTCGAACATATCCGGCCGCTTCTCCACCGGATCCGAACCCAATATGCGGCCGGCCAGCCATATGCGCTTCTCCAATCCCCCCTTGCCTATGATGGAAAAGGCGCAGCATATCCTGTCGTCTTTTTCATACCGCACGGGAGAGATAAAGCGCAGGCCGCCTCCGCTGATATCCAGGCTGACGCCCTTACCCATCTCCAGCTCCTGGTCCAATACCAGCGGAGCCTCCTTTTCAATGGCCCTGTTTTCCTCCTGGGTCAGAGGCCTGGCCATCAGCTCTATAGAACAGAACAGGCGGTAATAGGCCCTCCGCTGGTAGCGGCGGGGTTCGCTCATTACATCCACCAGTACGGTGTATACAGAGCCGTCCTTGCGCCTCTCCTTGACCCTCCCATAGCTCTGGTACATGCCCTTGGCGCCCATAAACACCATATCATAATCGCCGTCCTGCTTTAGCAGGGTCAGGCGGCCCTTTTCTATGGGCATGGTGATCTCCAGCCGCCTGGCCGAATGTATGTCATGGACCTGGCTCATCAGGCGTTTGGCCTCCTTGCCCTGCTGGGCTTCCCTGGCCGTCAGCACCTCTTGCAGCTCTATCTTGTCCCCCGGTTGAACGTACTTGGATAACATGGCTTAGCCTCCTATACTACCATTATTGCGCCCTGCGCCCCAACAATCTGCCCATAAATGCCGCTATGCCCCTGGACGGCCCCTTGGACGGCTCCTCTCCCAGCAGCTTCCTGGCTATGCCCTCATAGGCCTTGGCCGACTTGGCGCCGGGATTTTGCAGAGATACGGGCACCTGCTGCATCACCGCCCGGGTCAGGGCCTGATCCTGGGGCACTGAACCCAGGAAGCCTATGGACAGGCCCAGATAACGGCTGACCACCGCTCCCAGCTTGCCGTAGAGCGCCTCCCCGTCCTGCTCCCTCTCCACCTTGTTGGCCACCATGCGCACCTTGGTGATCTCGGGATCAAAGGAGGGGTGCTTGAATAATACCTTGAGCAGGCTGTAGCTGTCCGTTATGGAGGTGGGCTCCGGCGTAGTCACCAGTACCACATCCTCCCCCGCCACCAAAAATTCCAGAACGCTGTCCGCTATGCCTGCGCCTGTATCTATGATAATCACATCCGCTAGCTGGTCCAGCTCCCCCAGCTTGGACACGATGGTGCCCAGCGCATCCTTGCCCAGGGAAGATAGTGCGCTGATGCCGGATCCGCCGGAGATAAAGCCTATATCCATGGGGCCGGGCGTGATAATCTCCTGTATGCTCTTCCCTTGGTATATCAAATCATACAAATTGTACTTGGGTATGGCGCCAAACATAATCTCTATATTGGCCATGCCCAGATCAGCATCCAATATCAAGACCCTTTTGCCCAACTGCCGCATATGTATGGCCAGATTGATGGCCGTATTGGACTTGCCCACGCCGCCCTTGCCGCTGGTGATGGTAATCACCCTGGCCAAGGGCCTCTCCGGCTGTTTGGACTCCTTAATCATCCTTAGCTGTTGCGCCTGATCCATGGGGACGAATACCTCTCTTAGCCCGCTCTAAACTCTGTGATTGCCCCCGCCCAACAGCTGCTTTACGGTTTTTTGGGGGTTGAAGCTCTCTATGTCATCCGGCACATTCTGCCCCGAGGCCACATAGGCTATAGGGGCATTGGTATAAAATTTGATGTTGAGCAGATTGCCTAAAGACATGGTTTCATCCAGCTTGGTAAATATCAGCTCAAAATCCGACACGCTGCGGTAATTGTCCGCTATGCGCTGCAAATCCCTCTGCTTGGTGGTGGCGCTGAGCACCAAAAACACCTGGCTCTCGGCCACTCCATCCGCCCCCCGCACCATGCGGCCGGTGTACGCCAGCTGCTCCTCATTGTACTGGGAATGGCCGGTGGTGTCTACAAAGATATAATCCGAATCCCGAAAATCCTTGACAGCCTGGGCCACCTCCTCCGGGGAGTAGATAATGCGGAAAGGGGTTTCCAAAATATTTGCATAGGTGCGCAGCTGATCTGTAGCCGCTATGCGGTAGGTGTCCGAGGTCAAAAGCGCCACCTTTTTCTTCTCCTCCAGGGCAAAAACGCCGGCGATTTTGGCTATGGTGGTAGTCTTGCCCACGCCGGTGGGGCCTATAAAAAATACCACCTTGGGACCGTCCTTGGCCGGGGTTATGCCCTTGGCCCTGCCCAGCTTGACAATCAGCTTCTGGTATATGCCGGCCAGCGTGTGATCCATGGGAACATTGGGGCGGTTGAGCTTCTCCAGCTCCTCCAGCAGCTGGTTGGCGTACTTCTCATCCACCTCATTGTCCAGCATGGTATTGTACAACAGGCGTATAAAGCGGAGCAGCTCCGATTCGTCCTCCGGCAGCTTCTCCTTGGAGGCCATCTCCCTGGCCACGGATTCTATGGACTGCTCCTTATGGGCCGGAGCCAGCAGAGTCCCCTCCTCCTGGCGCCTGGCCGCGCGCCTCTCCTCCAACTGCTGCATCAGCATACTCTCTATGCCGTCCAGCTTCTTGGATATCCTATGGGCGCCCTCCGCCTCCTCCGGAGCCTTGGCGCGGGGCGAGACCTCCACAGTCGGCTCCTCACAGGCCACGGTCAATTCCACCTGACCGCCGCCGAACCAGCCCCAAAAGCCCTTTGAGCGTATCTTTTTGCGGTTCATCACCACTACGCCGCTGCCCAGCTCGCTCTGCGCATCCCGCAGGGCCTCTTGTTCACTTTTGCCCA
>JBGYPP010000091.1:0-34303 GCA_041838515.1 Acetatifactor sp.
GACCAAGGGTAAGCAGTGGATCAGCCTGGAGGGCAATTTGGAACTTCTGGATACGCCCGGGGTGCTGTGGCCCAGGTTTGAGGATCCCCGAGCCGGGCGGCATCTGGCCTTTTTGGGATCCATCAAGGATGACATCCTGCCCGTGGAGGAGATGGCCTGGGAGCTGTATCAGGCCCTGGAGTCCGATTATGGGGATAGGATAGAGGCCAGGTACGGTCTGAGGCCCCAGGGGAATGGGGAAGAAGTACTGGGGCAGCTGGCGCTGGCCAGAAATTGTCTGGCAAAGGGGGGAGGTCCGGATCTGGCCCGCTTCTCCGCCCTGCTTGTAGAGGATTTTCGAAGCGGGCGGCTGGGAAGAATAAGCTTGGAAAGGCCTGAAACCGGGCCGGCAGGAGAGCGGGTATGAAAAAAATCGTCTGGGAGCTGCTTAGCACCGGTCTGTATGTGCTGGGCGTGCTGTTGATTACCTTTTTGCTTATCACCTATGTAGGGCAGAGGGTGGATGTGCAGGGGGAGTCCATGGAGTATACGCTGGATGACGGTGACAGCCTTATCGCCGACAAAATCAGCTACCGCTTCCGGGATCCGGAACGCTTTGACATAGTGGTCTTTCCCGTGGCCTATGACAAGCGCATTTATTATATTAAGCGCATTATAGGGCTGCCCGGAGAAACGGTGTGGATAGATCAGGAGGGGAAGATTTTCGTCAATGGGGAGCAGCTGGTGGAGTCCTACGGATTGGAGGTCATAGCGCCGGAGCATATAGGCCTGGCGGCCGAACCCATTGTTCTGGGGGAGAATGAGTACTTCGTTTTGGGAGATAACCGTAACAACAGCATGGACAGCCGTATGACAGAGGTGGGCAATGTGCGTCGGGAGGATTTGCTGGGCAGAGCCTTTATGCGTATATGGCCGCTGTCCAAATTTGGGCTGGTGGAGCATCAATAGGCCCAGGGGGTGAGGAAATATGGCGAAAGGCGCGCTGCCCCTGGCGGGGTTGATGGAGATGGCCGGCCGGGTGCGGACGGAGGCGGATTTGCTTGCCCTGGAGGCTGCGGTGGACGGGGATTTGCGGCAGGGGGCTGCCAGGGCGCTGGATAAGGGCCGCCGGCAGTGGGTATGGTGGAAAAAGGAGATGGAGCGGCTGGCGCAGATGGGCCTCTACGAAAGGGAATGGGCGCATTTGGGGCCGGTCTGCGGCATAGATGAGGTGGGCCGGGGGCCATTGGCAGGACCGGTGGTGGCGGCGGCGGTGATTTTGCCGCCGGAGTATACGCTGCCCTATCTGGATGATTCCAAAAAGGTGCCGGAGGCCAGACGGCGGGAGCTGGATGCGCTGATACGCCGGGATGCGCTGGATTTTTCCATCTGCCGCATAGAAGCGGAGGAGATAGACTGCATCAACATACTCCAGGCCACTATCAAGGCCATGAAAGGCGCCCTGGCGGGGCTGGAGCTTCAGCCGGCGGCGCTGCTGATCGATGCGCTGGAGCTGCCCGGCCAGTCTGTGGCGCAGAGGGCCATTATAGGCGGGGACGGGAAGAGTTATTCCATAGCCGCAGCCAGCATATTGGCCAAGGTGGCTAGGGACGCCTGGATGGAGGAATATGCCGTAGCCTACCCCGGATACGGCTTTGAGAGGCACAAAGGATATGGAACGGCGGAGCACAGGGCGGCGCTGGCGCGTCTGGGTCCCTGTCCTTTGCATAGGAGGAGCTTTTTGGGCCGGCTCTAAGTGAAGAAGGAGGCCGTATGCAGGGCAGTGGAATAGTGGGAGGCAAGCTGGCACAGAGGATGGATGCCGGCGCAGAGGCTCTGCCCCGGGAGGCAGGCAAGGCTGCGCCTGAGGATGTGGCCAAGGCCGCCGGAGGCCGTATTCTCCATGGCCGCATTTTGGACACTAAGGATGGCCTGGCGCAAATCCGCCTGGACAGCCAGGAGGTGATCTGGGCCAGGCTGGAGGGCGGCATGCGGCTGGAACAGGGGGAATGGGCCAGCTTTCAGGTCAAATCCCAGGGAGGCCAGCTGCTGCTTCGTCCCTTATTTGCCAATGTGGAATCTCTGGAGGCGGTGCAAAAGGCTCTGCAATGGGCCCAGATACAGGAAACGCCCCAGAGCCGGGCGCTGGCCCAGGCCATGATGGAGGCTGGTCTGCCCATAGACCGGGCGCTGGCTCGCAAATTGTTGGAATTTTTGCAAAAAATGCCCCAAAGCTCCCCCAGGGATGCTGTGGATCTCTACAGGCTGGGCCTGCCCTTGGAGGAGGCCGGTCTGCATGCCTTGGCCTCCTATAAGGGGGAGGCTCCGGCCCTGGTCAGCCAGTTGGGAACCCTGGGCCGGAAGATAGGCCGGGAGCTGTTTGCGCTGGCGCAAGAGCTGCCCGCCCAAAATGTGGCAGCGGCCCTGGAAGAAATGTATGTGCTGCGGGGTTTGGAGCCGCCCAAGGGGAATATGTTCTGGGGGGAAGGGGTGCAGACGGCCGCCGCCCATGCAGCAGCCCCACAGCAGGGCTTGGAAGAAGGGCAGGCCTTGGCTGCCTCCTCTTTATCCGCAGCGGAAAAGGGTATACAGTGGCCGGGGGTAAGGGCCATGGCTGCTGCTCCGTTTGCTCCAGGGGGTGTGGAGGGTCTGACGGAAGCGCCGGGGGAAGATGGGATAGCCGGGGCTTTGCCCATAACCGGGGATAAGGCCAGGCCGGATGAGGCCCTTTTCTCAGGCCAGGGGGATATGGCCCCGGTGCATAGCGCTGCTCAGGCCAGGCTGGGAGCTGAGGCAGCCATCCTGCCCCCGGCCTGGGATCTCTCCAGCCTCTGGACTTTGTCCCCTGAGTCCTTTTCCGCCGAGGGATTGGCAAAATTTTACCAAACCCTGGAGGCTGATTTGGTGGTGCTGCGCAAGGCTCTGGAATTTTTGAAAAGGGATCAAAATATAGATTTTGCTTTACAGTCAACTCCGGAGACAGATGCGCCGGGCGTACAGGACGAGCATATGCCGCCTCCGGCAGTCCAGCTGGCGGCAAGGACGGCAGTCCTGGAACAGAACCTGACACACTTGCAAAACCAGCTGGATATGCTGCGGCAGGTGAATCAGCTCTATGCCTTTGTACAGCTGCCCCTAAAGCTGGGCGATGATGCGGCCGGAGGGGAATTGTATGTCATGGGCCGCCGTAGGGCCAAAGAGGCGGCCAAGGGGCCTTTGACGGCGCTGCTGCATCTGGATCTGGCCCATTTGGGGCCTATGGACGCGCATATATCCCTGGAGGGGCAGAGGGCCAAGCTACATTTTTGCCTGGCCAGGCAGGAGGCGCTGGCCATAGTTGAGGCGCATTTGCCTGCCCTGTCCAGAATACTGGAGGCTAAGGGATACTCCATAGAGAGCCGGGCATCGGCCAAGGATGCGGAGCTGATGGGCGCAGCACAGGCCTGGACACAGGAGGCCCTGGTGAGGCTACCGCTGCCGGGCGTATCTTTTGATATGCGGACTTAGCCAAAGAGGAGGCAGAGCTTTGGAGCAGGGAAAAAAAAATAAACTTGCCATAGCCTTAGAGTATCAGGCCGGGGAGAGGGCGCCCAAGGTCATAGCCCAGGGTCGGGGGATATTGGCGGACAAGATCACGGAGGAGGCCAAAAAACACCGGATACCCGTCCACAGGGATGCCCCTTTGGCGGACACGCTGGCCCGTCTGGAGATAGGCGAGATGATACCGCCGGAGCTGTACGAGGTGGTGGCGGAGGTGCTGGTATTTGTGGATGCGCTGGACCGTTTGGCCCAAAAGGGCATAAGGCCTTAGACTCTATATTTTTTGCACAAAACAAATGTTTCTCATCGGATGGCATAGAGGCAAGGGAGAGGCGTATGGCCGGTGAAAATATGCGCAGCCTGGGCAAGGCAAAGGAGGCGCTGGCGGCTGCCTATCTGGGGGAGAGGGGTTTGGCCTTGTTGGAGTCCAACTACCGCTGTCCTCTGGGAGAGGTGGATCTGGTGTGCCGCCAGGGGCCGTACCTGGTCTTTGTGGAGGTCAAATGGAGACGGTCCATGGCCGCTGGGGGGCCATTGGCCGCCGTGGGCTGGAGGAAGCAGAGAACCATCTGCCGGGTAGCGGATTGGTATAGGATGGAGAGAGGATTGCCGGCCTCCCAGGCCATACGCTTTGATGTGGTGGGCATGGCCGGTGAGGAGATCATTTGGATACAAAACGCTTTCGGACACCAGCCGGGCCGGCGTTGAGGATGGACATATGGATATATTGGTTTGTGATGACGACAGGGATATAGTGGACGCCATAGAGATCTACCTCAGCCAGGAGGGATATACTGTACACAAGGCCTATGACGGCTTGGGCGCCCTGGAGATATTGGGGCAAAGGGAAATACACCTGTTGATATTGGATGTGATGATGCCCCGTTTGGACGGCATACGGGCCACCGTAGAGATACGCAAGCAGAGCAGCCTGCCCATACTGATGCTCTCTGCCAAGAGCCAGGATGCGGATAAGGTGCTGGGCCTAAATGTGGGTGCGGATGATTATATCGCCAAGCCCTTTAACCCGCTGGAGCTGATAGCCCGGGTCAAATCTCTGCTGCGCCGTTACACCCAGCTGGGAAATATGCAGGGCGCGCTTTCCGGAGGGGAGGGGAACAATGTATATACGGCCGGGGGTTTGACGGTGGATGATGATGCCAAGGAGGTGCGGGTGGATGGGGGGCTGCCTCTGCGGCTAACCCCGCTGGAGTACAATATACTGCTTTTGCTGATCAAAAATCAGGGCAAGGTACTCTCTACCAAGGAGATCTATGAGCGGATTTGGAACGAGGAGGCCCTGGGCGCAGACAATACCGTGGCCGTGCATATACGGCATATACGGGAAAAGATAGAGATCAACCCCCGTGAACCCAAATATCTCAAAGTGGTCTGGGGCGTGGGATACAAGCTGGACAAAGGATAATTTATGGAGAAGAATAAAGGCCTGCGCTGGGGCCTGGGCTGTCTGCAGCATCTGCTGGCCGGTCTGGCCCTGGTACTGTATATATCGCTCAGCCTCAGCGCCAGGGTGGAGATGCCCGGCCTGTATGGAATAACCAGAACCTACGTTCTAGATCTTCAGCCCGGAGCTTCGCCCTTTCTCCAATCTCCCATACTGGGGGAGATCATGCAGGATACGCTGGGGGATGTGGCCATGCTGGCCGTGGCCAAGGAGCATCTGGAATCCGGGGGCAAATTGGATTTGGCTAAGGCCATGTACCTGCCCTTGGAGAGCCGCAGCGGGGAGAGGCTGGCCTTTCGGCTGGGGGATTTGCTGGACTGGGGGGATCAGGGACTGCGATATGCCACACGCAGCTTTGGCCGGCAGGAGTTTGTATATATGTTTGCCGCCCGGGATTTGGCCGATGGCAGCCGTTTTTATCTGGACAGCGACGGCGCGCTGCACTATGGGGATATACGGGAGGAGGACATGGTCATGCTCTGGCCGGAGGGCAATGGGCCCATCTGGCTGCAGGAGCAGGCGGACTTTTCCTCCCGGTATGATCACTGGCTGCCTCTGATGGAGGAGG
Organism: Acetatifactor sp.; assembly: GCA_041838515.1. Taxonomy (GTDB): domain Bacteria; phylum Bacillota; class Clostridia; order Lachnospirales; family Lachnospiraceae; genus JBGYPP01. The sequence continues at coordinate 5,553 of JBGYPP010000091.1, forward strand.
CCGTTCTGGAAACATCCATATCCCAGATACCGGTCCAGATCGGCCTGGATGCCAATGGGAATATGGCGCTGGAGGTGCCCATGCTGGTGATGGAGGCCAGGAGTATGGACAGGGCGCTGGCTCCGGCGGATGTGGCCGGGGATTGGGCGGAGTATTATGCGCTGGAAACCGCTCTGGCCGGCCTGGTGTCCGATCTCCAATCCTACCAGGATTTGTATCTTGACCACAACGGACAGTTCCACTACAGCCGCAGCCCCCTGCGTTATGTCATAGAATGGCAGGATGCGGACGGGGAAAAGCACATAGGCAACCTGCCCATATCCCAAACGGAAATATCCCTGCAAAGCCCGGACTATACGACGGCCCGGGAGGCCTATTTTGCCGCCCTGCCGGATTATGCGTATTTTTCCTTTGCGGATATGCAAAAAGAGGGCAATTTGGACCTATCCCCCCAGGAGGTTTGGCGCTTATTTAACAGCTTTGAATATGATTATCCCGCCTCCTCCCGGCTATGGGTGGGCCTGGATGCGGATTATGACGGGCCGGAGGAGGGTTTCTCCCGGGCGCGGCATTCTTATGACTTTTTGCAAAATGCAGGCGCCGGCATGCTCTGGGGCATACGGCTGCTGGTGGCGGCCTGGCTGGGCATATTCCTGTACCTGGCTTATACGGCCGGCTGGGGCTGGACCAAGGAGGGGGAGCCGGTCTTTTATCTCACAGCCTTTGACCGCTGGTATACGGAGGTATTGGCTCTGGCGGCGGCCGGAGGAAGCTATGGCTTGTTGTGGCTGGCCAAGGGCAGGCTGGATCTGGGACTGGCGCTGAGAGGTGATGTGGGGGAGGCCGCCCGTCTGGGGGCGGAGCTGGCCGCCATCTGGGGCCGGGGGCGGATGCTGCTGTTTTTTGGCCTCTTGGGCTTTGCTTTCAGTGTCCTGGCCTGCACTCTGGCCTACAGCCTGCTGCGACGCATACAGAGCCGCAGCCTGTGGAAGGACAGCTGGATCTATGCCTTGTACAGGGGCATAAAACGGGGGGTGCTCATGGTGCTCTCCAATCATAATACCGCCGTGCGCACATTGGTGCCCTTTAACCTGCTGGTGGTATTCCATATGGGAGGATTGTTTTTCGCCTATAGGATGCGGGAGGACAACCGCATACTCGCCTTTGCGGCAGTGGGAGTCCTGGTGCTGGCCGATGCGCTTTTGTGTGTGGCCCTATTCCGCCGGGAGGCCCAGATGGTGGAAATCATCCAGGGCATCAACCGCATAAGGGGCGGAGAGGTGGAATATCAGTTGGATGTGGAGAAGCTTCAGGGGGAATTGCGGGAATTGGCGCTGGCCGTTAACCACATAGGCGAGGGCATACGCCGGGCCGTTTCCCAGAGCACTCGAGAGGAGAAGCAAAAGGCGGATTTGATCACCAATGTATCCCATGATATCAAAACGCCGCTGACCTCCATCATCAATTATGTAGATTTGCTCAAAAGACTGGATTTGCAGGAGGAGAGGGCCGGACAGTATCTTTCGGTATTGGAGGAAAAATCGCAAAAACTCAAGGCTTTGGCTGATGATTTGGTAGAATTGTCCAAAATCTCCAGCGGCAATATCCAGTTAAATATGGAACGCATGGATCTGGTGGAATTGATAGAGCAGGCGCATGGGGAGATGGAGGAGTTTTTCAGCCTCGCCAGTTTGGAATTGTGCAAAAAAATCCCCTCCCATTCCCTTTGGATAGAGGCGGACAGCCAGAGAATGTGGAGGGTGCTGCAAAATCTGTTCCAAAATATTCACAAATATGCCATGCCCGGCACCCGGGTCTATCTGGAACTGGAGGAGGATCAGAAGCAGGCCATCTGTTATATCAAGAATATCTCCCGGGAGGCGCTGCCTCCTGACGGGGAGGATTTTACAGAACGCTTCTACCGGGGCGACAGCGCCCGGGGCGGAGAAGGCAGCGGTTTGGGCCTCTCCATAGCTAAAAGCCTGGTTGAGGCCCAAAAAGGGAGATTCTATGTGCGCACCGACGGGGATCTCTTCAAGATCAAACTGGTCTTTCCCCTGGCTGGCAATTCTGGGTGTACTCCCTCACCAGCTCCTTGATCTTCTCTGTGCTGGCCAGCACATGGGAAAGGGAGAGGTCGTGGTTCATAAAGTCTATAATGGAGGCCAGGAATTTGCTCATATCCGCCTGCTCAAAATAGGGCCTTAGGTAGATCTCCGGAGGCAAATAGGTCAGATTGGTGGTTATGACCTTGTTGAACCATCCCTTGGCATAGGCCTCGTCAAAGGCGGCCAGGCCGTCGGTGAACAGACCGAAGGTGGTGCAAATAAAGACCCTGTTGGCCTTTTTTTCCTTGAGCTGCCTGGCAGTGTCCAGCATGCTGCCGCCGGAGGAGATCATATCGTCTATGATGATGACATCCTTGCCCTCCACGCTATCGCCCAGAAATTCGTGCGCCACTATGGGGTTCTTGCCGTTGATGATGGTGGAGTAATCCCTGCGCTTGTAGAACATACCCGTGTCCACTCCCAGAACGGTGGCAAAGTAGATGGCGCGGTCCAAGGCCCCCTCGTCCGGGGAGATGATGACCAGGTGGTCCTTGTCTACCCGTATGCCGGATTCGCAGTGGAATAAGGCCTTGGTGAACTGGTAGGGAGGGGTGAAATTGTCAAAACCCTTGAGGGGTATGGCGTTCTGCACCCTGGGGTCATGCGCATCAAAGGTGACAAAATTGGATATGCCCATGGCTGTCAGCTCCTCCAGGGCCAGAGCGCTGTCCAGGGATTCCCTGCCGCTGCGCTTGTGCTGCCTGCCCTCATAGAGAAAGGGCATGATGACATTGATACGGCGGGCCTTGCCATGGCAGGCGGCTATGACCCTTTTCAGATCCTGGTAATGGTCATCCGGCGACATATGGTTGGTATATCCGTTGGCCTGGTAGGTGATGCTGTGGTTACAGATGTCCACCAGCAAAAAGAGATCCTTTCCGCGGATGGATTCCCGGAATATAGCCTTGGCCTCTCCGCTGCCAAAGCGGGGTATCTCCACCTTGGACAGATAGCTCTCCTCCAGATATCCGTGGAAAGCGGGATCCTTTTTTACCCTGTCATTGCATATGCTGCGGCGAAATTCCCGCATATAACTGTCTATCCGCAGGCCCATATCTGCCATAGAGGGCAGGGCGGCGATTTTGAGGGGGGCGACTGGCATGGCCGTTTCTAATTGGCGTAGGTTGGGCATGGCGGTTTCTATCCTCCTTTGGCGATATTACCCATTTGCAAAGCCCATTCTATCATAGTAGACTAGTGAGGTGTCAAGACAATTTCCGGGGCCGGGCTCCGGAGAGAGCATATCGGAGAGAACATATGATCGAACAAGATCGCAGCCCCCAGGGCGGCAGGCATGCCATCAGCCGGGTGCTGGAGGGCAGCATAGCACAGGAGCTGGGCATAGAGCCGGGGGATGCGCTGTTGTCCATGAACGGCCAGGCGTTGGAGGACATCTTTGACTATCAGTACCAGATGCAAAACAGCCAGTTGGAAGTCCTGGTGGAAAAAGCGGACGGCGAGCAGTGGATATTGGGTATAGAAAAGGACGAGGATGAGGACCTGGGCCTGGAATTTGCCAAGGGCCTGCTGGACGATTACCGCAGCTGCTGCAACCGCTGCGTATTTTGCTTTATAGACCAATTGCCCAGGGGCATGCGCAGAAGCCTGTATTTTAAGGATGACGATTCCAGGCTCTCTTTTTTGCAGGGCAATTATATCACTCTGACCAATCTGACCCAGAGGGATGTGGACAAAATCCTGCGCTACCGCCTATCCCCCATCAATATCTCCTTTCACACCACCAATCCCAAGCTGCGCTGCCAGATGCTGGGCAATGCCCGGGGCGGATCCTCCCTGGATTTTGCCCGCCAATTCTACCAGGGCGGCATAAGCATGAATGGCCAAATCGTTCTCTGCAAGGGCATCAACGACGGGGAGGAGCTGGAGAGGAGCATAGGGGATCTGAGCGCCTATTTGCCTTATCTGGACAGCCTGTCCGTAGTGCCTGTGGGCCTCTCCCGACACCGTCAGAGGCTGACGCCCTTGGAAGCCTTTGGCCCGGAGGATGCCAGAGAGGTGCTGGATCGCATACACAGATGGCAGGAGGCGCTCTATCCCCGCTGGGGCAAGCATTTTGTCCATGCCGGGGATGAGTGGTATATACTGGCCGGCCTGCCCCTGCCTCCGGAATCCAGGTATGACGGTTATCCCCAGTGGGCCAATGGCGTGGGCATGATGCGCGCATTTTTGGAGGAATTTGACCAGGCCATGGAGATGTATGCCGGCCATGCCTATCTGCGCCGCAGGCTCAGCCTGGCCACTGGCCTCCTGGCCCGGCCTTTTATGGAAGATATGGCCGGGCGGCTGATGGAAGCCCATCCCGGGCTGGAACTGGAGGTGGTGGGGATAGAAAACCGCTTTTTCGGCCATCGCATCACCGTATCCGGCTTGCTCACCGGCCAGGATGTGCAATACGGCTTGGAGGGCAGGGATCTGGGGGAGGCTCTTTTGCTGCCGGAGAATGTGCTGCGCTCCGGTGAGCCGGTATTTCTGGATGATATGTCCTTGGAGGAATTGGAGCTTGCTTTACAAGTACCGGTGATTATTGTAAAATCAAGCGGATACGATTTTGTGGAAAAAGTGTTGGGTATAGAGGGGGAAGCTTATGGCAGATAGAAAGACCCGGCCCATAGTGGCCGTGGTGGGCAGGCCCAATGTGGGCAAGTCCACCTTGTTTAATGCGCTGGCCGGCTCCCGCATCTCCATTGTACAGGACAAGCCGGGCGTCACCAGGGATAGGATTTATGCGGATGTGTCCTGGCTGCAGTGGAATTTCACTCTGGTGGACACCGGGGGCATAGAGCCGGACAGCCAGGATATCATATTATCCCAGATGCGTTCCCAGGCCCAGATGGCCATAGATACGGCGGATGTCATCCTGTTCTTGGTGGATGTGCGGCAGGGCTTGACAGATGATGACGGCAAGGTGGCGGATATGCTGCGCCGCTCCCGCAAGCCTGTGGTCTTGGCGGTCAACAAGGTGGATAGCCAGGACAAATATATGGCGGATGTGTACGAGTTCTACAATCTGGGCATGGGGGATCCCTATGCCATCTCTGCGGCCAATCGCATGGGCCTGGGGGAGATGCTGGATGCCATAGTAGGGCATTTCCGGGCGGAGGCGGCGGATCTGGAGGAGGATGAGCGCATACGGGTGGCCATAGTGGGCAAGCCCAATGTGGGCAAATCCTCTATTATCAATAAGCTGCTGGGGGAGGAGAGGCTGATTGTATCCCCCATAGCCGGAACCACCCGGGATGCGGTAGATACGCCCATACGCGCCTATGGCAAGGAGTATGTCTTTGTGGACACGGCCGGCCTGCGCCGCAAGAAGAAGATCAAAGAGGATTTGGAGCGGTATATGATCATACGCACCGTGTCGGCTGTGGAAAAGGCTCAGGTGGTGGTGCTGGTCATAGACGGCATAGAAGGGGTCACGGAGCAGGATGCTAAGATCGCCGGCATAGCCCATGACAGGGGCAAGGCAGTGATCATCGCCGTCAACAAATGGGATGGCGTGGAAAAGGACAGCAAGACCATATACCGTTTTACCGAGAGGGTGCGGGAGGTACTGTCCTTTATGCCGTATGCGGAGATACTCTTTATTTCTGCGCTGACGGGCCAGAGGCTGTCCAATCTCTTTGCCACTATAGATATGGTGAGTGAAAACCACAGTATGCGGGTGGGCACAGGCGCGCTGAACGAAATTATGGCTGAGGCTGTGGCCATGCAGCAGCCTCCCTCAGACAAGGGAAAAAGGCTGCGGCTGTATTATATCACCCAGGTGTCTGTGCGGCCCCCTACCTTTGTCATCTTTGTCAATGACAAAGAGCTGATGCACTTCTCCTACCTGCGTTATATAGAGAACCAGGTGCGGGAAACCTTTGGCTTTAAGGGTACGCCCCTGCGCTTTATCATCCGGGAGCGGCATGGAGAAAAAGAGGGCAAATAATACAAACAAATGTTCTAAATAAGAGGGAGAGCATGGAGAGAGGGATTTGTTTCTTGCTGGGATATGGCCTGGGCTTGTTTCAGACGGCCTATATCTATGGCCGTATGCATGGCATAGATATAAGGGAACACGGCAGCGGCAATGCCGGCACCACCAATGCGCTGCGTGTGCTGGGAAAAAAGGCCGGATTGCTGGTGTTTGCCGGAGATTTTTTGAAATGCGTACTGGCAGTGGCCGCCGCCAGGCTGCTCTACGGCGGCGCCTATGACGGAGCCATGGAGTATCTGCTCTGCCTCTATGGGGCAGCCGGAGCCATTATAGGGCATAATTTTCCTTTTTACATGGGATTTAAGGGGGGCAAGGGCATAGCCGCCACAGCCGGCCTTATTGCCGCCTTTCACCCCTATTTTATACCGGTGGGCTTGATTTTGTTTGTCAGCGCCTTTGGCATCAGCCACTACGTATCCTTGGGATCTCTGCTGGTCTATGTTGGATTTGTGGCGCAGATGGTTATTATGGGGCAGGCGGGATTGTTCGCCCCCTCCACCCCGTCCCAGCTGCTGGAGCTGTATGCGCTGGTGCTGGCGCTGGCGCTTATGGCCTTTTGGCGGCATAGGGAGAATATACGCAGGCTTTTGGCGGGTACGGAAAATAAGACCTATTTGGGGAAAAAAACTTGAGCCGGCGTGATCCGGGGAAGGGAGGCGGCATGGCCAAAATAGGCATGATAGGCGCGGGCAGCTGGGGTACGGCGCTGGCGCGGCAGTTGGACAGGAATGGGCACCAGGTGGTGATCTGGTCCGCTCTGGGCGCGGAGATAGAGATGCTGCGCAGCCGCAGAGAGCATGTGGACAAGCTGCCGGGGGTTATTTTGCCCGAGAGCATAGAATACACAGAGGTCTTGGAGGAGGCCATAGCCGGCAAGCATATGCTGGTCTTGGCCGTTCCCAGCTGCTTTGTGCGCAGCACCTGCCGCAGCATGGCCGCCATCACGCCTCCGGGCATGGCCATAGTCAGCGTAGCCAAGGGCGTGGAGGAGTCCAGCCTGATGACCATGTCCGACATAGTGGAGCAGGAGCTGCCCCAGTGCGCCGTGGCTGTGCTCTCCGGCCCCTCCCATGCGGAGGAGGTGGCCAGGGATCTGCCCACCACCATAGTGGCCGGAGCCAAGGATTTGGAGCTGGCCAAAAGGGTGCAGAATATCTTTATGAATGAATCTTTCCGGGTATACACCTCCACAGACGTGCTGGGAATAGAGTTGGGCGCAGCCCTCAAAAATGTGGTGGCGCTGGCAGCCGGCATAGCTGACGGCCTGGGATATGGCGACAATACCAAGGCTGCCATCATCACCCGGGGCATAGCGGAGATCGCCCGTCTGGGCATGGCCATGGGCGGCAAACTGGAAACTTTTAGCGGCCTGAGCGGCATAGGGGATCTGATTGTAACCTGTGCCAGCCAGCACTCCCGCAACCGCCGGGCCGGCATACTCATAGGCCGGGGGGCCACTATGGAAGAGGCCATGGCCCAGGTCAAGATGGTGGTAGAGGGCGTGTATTCTGCTAAGGCTGCTATGGGCCTTGCCCAAAAATACGGCGTTGAACTGCCCATCATAGAGCAGGTCAATCAGGTGCTGTTTGACGGTAAGAATGCGGCAGAGGCCGTAAGGGATCTGATGCTAAGGGATAAGAAGCTGGAGAGCAAACCCCAGGAATAAGGGTTTAGAGAGGAAAGGACAATGGCGGATATGGCACAGGCATACACGATGGGCGGTGGAAAAAAGGCCTTTGGCGGCAGTGGGGAATATGTGGCCTCTCCGGAGCTGCTCAACGCCGTCAATGTGTCCATGGCTCTGGAAAAACCCTTGCTGATCAAGGGAGAACCCGGCACGGGCAAGACGGTGCTGGCCCAGGCCGTGGCCAAGGCCCTGGGAATGGAGCTGCTGATCTGGAATATCAAATCCACCACCAAGGCCCAGGACGGCCTCTATACCTATGACACTATACGCCGCTTGTATGACGGCCAGTTTGGCGAGGAGGGCGTAGAGGACATAGGACGCTACATCACACTGGGCAAGCTGGGGGAGGCCTTTGCCGCCAAGGCGTCGGTGGTGCTTTTGATAGATGAGATAGACAAGGCGGATCTGGAATTTCCCAACGACTTGCTTTGGGAGCTGGACCGCATGGAATTTTACATACAAGAAACCAAAGAAACTGTCAAAGCTACCCAAAGGCCGGTGGTGATTATTACTTCCAATGGTGAGAAGGAATTGCCGGACGCTTTTCTCCGCAGATGTATATTCCATTACATTGATTTTCCCGATGCTGGGCTGATGGAGGAGATTGTGCGGGTGCATTTTCCCCAGGTGGAGGAAAATCTGCTGCAGGCGGCTCTGGCAGCCTTTTATGACCTGAGGGGCATAAGGGATCTGCGCAAGAAGCCGGCCACCTCGGAATTGCTGGATTGGATATCGGCATTGCAGCTGGGCGGCATGGACGGCGCCAGGCTCAAGGGAGCGCTGCCATTGGCCGGGGTTCTGCTCAAAAAAGAAGAGGATGTGGAATTGCTCAGAAAGCAGGGGCGTTGATGTTTATACAATTCTTTACGGCCCTGCGGCAGACCGGCATATCCGTCACCCCCGGGGAGTGGCTTTGCTTTCAGGAGGCTCTGGACCGGGGCATGGCAAACAACAGCCTCCAGGCCTTTTATTATCTGGCTCGTATGATCCTGGTCAAAAGGGAAACGGATTTCGACGCTTTTGACCAGGTTTTTGAGCGCCTTTTTTTGCAGAAACAAGGCCGGGATACGGAGATAGGCGCCCAGATGCTGCGCTGGCTGGACAAGGAGGATTGGCAGGAGGCGGCCCGGGAGGGTGAGAGGCCGGATGCCGCCTCTCAGCAAAAAAACGAAAGGCCAGACATAGACCGGAAAGAGGTGGAGGAGCGTTTCCGCCAGAGGCTGAGGGATCAGGACGGGGAGCACAACGGCGGCAGCTTCTGGATAGGCAATTTTGGCAAAACCTCCTTTGGCAATGCCGGCGGCAGTCTGGGCGGCGTGCGGGTGGGGGGCAAGACCGGCAACCAGAGCGCCTTTTCCGTGGTGGGGGAGCGCAAGTACAGGGACTTCCGCAAGGATAAGATATTGGACAATAGGCAGTTCACCCTGGCTTTTCGAAAACTGCGGGAATTCTCGGCCAAGCTGGACATACCGGAAACGGAGCTGGATCTGGATGGCACCATACAAAAGACCTGCGCCCAGGGCGGGCTGCTGCACATAGCCATGCAAAAACCCCGACGCAACTCTGTCAAACTGCTGCTGCTGATGGACTCTGGCGGCACCATGATCCCCTTTACCCATCTGCTCAACGACCTTTTCCAGGCCATACACAAGTCCAACCATTACAAGGATGTGCAGACCTATTATTTCCACAACTGTGTATACAGCAAATTGTACAAAAGTCCGGAATGTGAGAATGGGGACTGGGTGGACACGGAGTGGGTGATACGCAAGCTGGACAAGGATTATAAGCTGCTGCTGGTAGGGGATGCGGCCATGGCTCCGGAGGAGCTGTATTCGGATACCGGAAACTATAGGGGGCCCAACGGCGGCCGCAGCGGGTATGAGTGGCTGCAATTGCTCAAAAAGAGCTATAAGAGGCTGGCCTGGCTCAACCCTAAGATGGCTCCCGGCCATGCGCCCTGGCGGGAGGCCGAAACGGCCATCAAGGAAATGATCCCCATGTACCGATTGAGTATTGACGGATTGAACCAAGCTTTGGTATCATTGCTAAAGAAAAAATAAACATTCTTAAAAATTGTATATAATTTGGAGAGGAGAGGCCATGACCGTATTCGAGGAGCTGCAAGCCCGGGGCTTGTTGGCGCAATTGACGGATGAGGAAGAGATCAAGAGCCTGATCAATGCGGGCAAGGCTACATTTTACATAGGCTTTGACCCGACAGCGGACAGCCTGCATGTGGGGCATTTTATGGCGCTGAGCCTGATGAAGCGCCTGCAAATGGCCGGCAACCGGCCCATAGCCCTGCTGGGCGGCGGCACCGGCATGATAGGCGATCCCTCCGGCCGCACGGATTTGCGCAGCATGATGGACAGCCAGACCATAGCCCGCAATATGGCCTGCTTTAAGAAGCAGATGGAGCGATTTATAGAGTTTGGACCGGACAAGGCCATAATGGTGGACAACGGGGAGTGGCTGCTGGATCTGAATTATGTGGAGCTGCTGCGGGAGGTGGGCGTGCATTTCAGCGTCAACCGTATGCTGGCGGCGGAATGCTACAAGCAGAGGCTGGAAAAGGGCCTGAGCTTCCTGGAATTTAATTATATGATCATGCAGAGTTACGATTTCTTGGTGCTGTACGAGAAATACGGTTGCAATATGCAATTCGGCGGCGATGACCAGTGGTCCAATATGCTGGGCGGCACGGAGCTGATACGCCGCAAACTGGGCAAGAATGCCTATGCCATGACCATACCCCTGCTGCTCAATTCCGAGGGCAACAAGATGGGCAAGACGGCCAAGGGCGCAGTGTGGCTGGATCCGGCCAAGACCAGTCCCTTTGATTTCTATCAGTACTGGCGCAATGTGGCCGATGGGGATGTGCAAAAATGTCTGCGTATGCTGACATTCCTGCCCCTGGAGCAGATTGATGCCATGGCGGATTGGGAGGGGGCCAAGCTCAACGAGGCCAAGGAGATTCTGGCCTTTGAACTGACTCAGCTGGTCCATGGAGTCCAGGAGGCTGAGAGGGCCAGGGACAGCGCCAGGGCCTTGTTTTCCGGAGAAACGCCCCAGGATATGCCCAGCTGCCAGGTAGATCCGGGCGAGGAGGGCTTGGATATATTGCAGCTTCTGGTTCTTTCCGGCCTTAGCCCCAGCCGCTCCCAGGCCCGACGGGATGTGGAGCAGGGCGGCGTGTGGGCCGATGGGGAGAAGGTGGAGGACATCCATCTGATTTTCTCCAGGGAAAGGCTGTCCGGACAGGGTCTTACCCTCAAAAAGGGGAAGAAAAAGTTTTGCCGGCTGCACTGCCCTCAGTAAAAGGTAGCTCTGCCCCAGGCCCTAGGCCCGGGGCTTAACCTACAGCAACTTTGCCAATATTATCACAATGGAGGACGAGAGAGAATGGCCCAGACAAGCAAGCTTGAGTCTTTTTTCAAACTCAAGGAGAACAAGACCAATGTACGCACCGAGGTGGTGGGCGGCCTGGCCACGTTTATGACCATGGCCTATATCGTACAGCTTAACCCCAACCTGCTGACGGGCTTCCAGGTGGGATCCCCCCTTTGGAATGCCGTATTTTTGGCCACCATACTGTCTACCTTTGTAGGCACCATGCTGATGGCCCTTTTGGCCAACAAGCCCTTTGCCATGGCTCCGGGCATGGGACTGAACTCCTACTTTGCCATCGTGGTCGGCGGCATAGCGGCCAGCACCCAGGTGTCTTATGAGGAGGCCTTTGGAGGCGGCCTGGCCATAGTGCTTTTTTCCGGAGTATTGTTCACCGTTCTGACCATACTCAAGATCCGTGAGAAAATTGTGGAGGCCATACCCAAGTCTGTGCGCCTGGGAATATCTGCAGGCATAGGCCTGATGCTGGTGAGCATAGGCATGGGATCCAATGCGCAGGTGTTCTATGCCGATGCCAACGGCAATTTCGTATCTCAGACTATGATAGGCTTCTTTAGGGATGGCGCCCACAATGTGCAGGCGGCCATGGGCGTAGCCTACCCCACTCTGATCCTGTACATCATCACTTTCTTTGTGGGCCTGTTTGCCATAGTGATACTCAGCTCCAAGAAGGTGACCGGTTCCATACTGCTGGGCATGGTGACGGCCTCTGTGGTATACTGGGCCGGCAGCTTCTCCCTGGGGCAGAATCCCTTTGCCTCCCTGCAGGGCGCTAGCTTCGTTCCGCCCTTTGCCGATATGTTCCAAATGACCTTCTTCAAGTTCAACTTTGGTCTTTTGCTGGAGATGGGAGTGCTGACGGCGGTGATGACCATTATCTCCTTTGCTATGGTGGATATGTTTGACACCATAGGCACTCTGCTGGGTACGGCCAAGAAAGCCAAGATGCTGGATATAAATGACAATCTGCCCCAGATGAACCAGGCCATGCTCTCCGATGCCATAGCCACCTGCGTGGGCGCTGCCACCGGCACATCCACGGTGACCACCTTTATAGAGTCCGCCGCCGGCGTGGAAGAGGGCGCAAGGACCGGACTGGCCTCTGTGGTGACGGCTTTCTGTTTCCTGCTGTGCATGTTCCTGGCTCCTGTGGCGGCGCTGATACCTCCGCCTGCCACCTCCGCCGCACTGGTGTTTGTGGGCGTTCTGATGATGAGCTCCCTCAAGGAGGTGGATTACCAGGATTTCTCCTCCTCCGTGCCTGTGGTTTTGATGCTGATCTTTATGATGGTGACCAGCGGCATAGGCAATGGCATAGGCATAGGCCTGATCGCTTATTCCGTTATCAAGCTTCTCAGCGGCAAGGCCAAGGAAGTGTCTGCTCTGACCATCGTTTTGGCCCTGCTGTTTGCGGCCAAGTTTTTCCTTGGATTCTAAATCACATACAAGCTTTTGACATTGGGAGGCGGGCCTTGGGCAGTACAGGGCCCGCCTTTTTTCATGGCCTTTGAGGAGGGCTTATGGCTGGTTGGATTATGACTTTGGCCTGCATCGCCATGGTAGTGGGATTTTATGCCATAGGGCGTAGGGAGCGGCAGGCGCAGATAGAGGCTTTATCTGCGCGGTTTGCCCGGGAATTTGGCCAAAAGGAGGGCAATGCGCCCCAGGAGTCCCAGGCGCATACATGCCAGTACTACCTGCGGAATACAGAGGACGGGGATATAGACGACATCACCTGGCAGGATTTGGAGATGGACAAGGTCTTTAACCGCATCAACCGCTGCCGCAGCCATCTGGGGGAGGCATATCTCTATGCGCAGCTGCGAAAGCCCCATAGGGCCTTGGGGGAGGCTGGGGAGCAGAGCGCGCTGGCGGACTTTTTTGCCGGCGAGGGGAGGCAGGACTGGCGGCAGCATTTTTCCCTGGCCTTTTACGATCTGGGAGGCATGGGAAAGTACTCTTTCTGGGAGGGTCTGGAGCTGATGGCGCTTTTGCCCAAGCCCCGCAGGCTCAGGCATATGGCGGCGCCGGCTCTTCTGGCCGCGGCCATGGGTCTGGCCATATTCCGGCCCGGGGCCGGTATAGTAGCGCTGTTTTTGGTTTTTTTGTATAATATTGTCACATATTTCCGTGAGAAGAAAGAGATTTCTGGATATCTGACCACATTGGCATACAGTATACGCATGACCCGTATATTGCAGGATTTGCAAAAAAAATGCGGATCCAGCCCGGAATTTGCCCAAGGCCCCTGGGCCGGGCACTGGGAGGAGGCGGGGGAGATCAGCCGGCGCTTATCCTCCCTGTCCCGGGGCAGCGACATACTCTTCTCCGGAGCCGTACCCGGCACCAAGGGCAATCCCCTGGACATCTTCTTGGACTATGTGCGCATGGGCCTGCACCTGGACTTGATCATTTTTGACCATATGATGGCCAAGGCACAGCAGGAGAGGCATAGCCTGGAGCGCTGCGCGCTGTTGCTGGGCCGCATGGATGCCGCATTGTCTGTGGCCTCTTTCCGCGCCTCCCTGGGCGGAGATTGGTGCAAGCCCCAGTGGCAGGAGGCAGCCATGGAGGCCGGCCAGGCCTACCATCTGTTGCTGGAGGCTCCAGTCAAAAACACCTTTGCTCTGGATCAGGGCATGATACTGACCGGCGCCAATGCCTCCGGCAAGTCCACCTTTCTGCGGACGGCAGGCCTGCTGGCCCTGCTGGGGCAGACCATATACACCTGCCCGGCCGCCTGGTACAAGGCTCCAGTCTATGGCATCTATTCCTCCATCAGCCTGCGGGATAATATGGCCCAGGGGGAGAGTTACTATATGGTGGAGATACGCAGCCTTAAACGCATATGGCAGGCCGCCGGCCATGGTCCACTGCTGTGCATATTGGATGAGGCCCTGCGGGGCACCAATACGGTAGAGCGCATAGCAGCCTCGGCCCAACTGTTGCTGCATATGCAGGGGCTGGGCATACATCTGCTGGCGGCCACTCATGACCGGGAGCTGGCCCGCCTGTTGGAGGCCTATCTGGGCCAGTGGCATTTTCGGGAAGAGCTGGAGCGGAAGGATGTGCGCTTTACCTATGTACTGACCCCGGGCATAACAGAGCAGAACAACGCCATACGCCTTTTGGAGCGAATGGACTTCCCAGCGGAGGCAGTCAGAGCTGCCCGGGATATGGCGGCCCGCTTTGAGGCGGAGGGTGTGTGGAAACTGTCCGACTAAGCGGCGGTTTTTTCTGCCAGTTTGTGTGCTTATCCTTGAAAATATGCCCCGGCCATGCTATTCTAAGAGGGAGTAGTTCGATGGCAGCAGCCGGCGCCCCAGGCGCCGGGCAAGAGAAGGAGTTTTGCATGGTTACTTTTATCAATACCTTCCTATCCTACGGCGTTTTGATGCTGGTGATGGTGGCAGCGGGCTTTGCCGGCGGCGCTGTGGGACGTTACCTGCGGCAAAAAAAGGACAGCAGCTCCAAGATTGGCCATTGACAATTGAGGCCATCTTGCCTATACTATAAAAACACAATATATAGTGGTCTGACATAGTTTTGATACTATATATGCAAGTGTAGTTGTATGGTAGGGCAGGGCGGCCAAAAGTGGAGCAGACACCCCTGTTGGAGGATTCCGCAGGGGTTTTTCTTTTTTGGAGAGGTTTTGGTCCTGTGGGCGCAGACAGTGGGCAAGGAGGCATATATGGGCGTTTGGGGCAGCCACAATGAAGTGTCGGACGAGGGATATGACAAGCTATATGCTCCCCAGGGGGAGATCTTTGTTATCAAAAAGGACGGCAGCAAGGAAAAATTCAATGTGCAAAAGGTCATAGATGCCGTGGGCAAGAGCGCATACCGGGCCTTGACCCGCTTTAGCGACGAGGAGAAGCGGCAGCTCTGCCTCCATGTCATACGCAAGGTGGATGAGATGGGCCAATCCTGTGTGCCCATACAGGTCATGCACAATATAGTGGAGAGCGCGCTGGAGGAGGTCAAGCCCATCGTGGCCAAGAGCTACAGGGATTACCGCAATTACAAGCAGGACTTTGTGCGCATGTTGGACGATGTGTACAAAAAGAGCCAGTCCATTATGTACATAGGCGACAAGGAGAATGCCAATACGGACTCGGCGCTGGTGTCCACCAAGCGCAGTCTGATTTTTAACCAGCTCAACAAGGAGTTGTACCAGAAATTCTTTATGACTACGGAGGAGATACAGGCCTGCCGGGATGGGTACGTCTATGTGCATGATATGTCCGCCCGCCGGGATACCATGAACTGCTGTCTTTTTGATGTGCAAAATGTGCTCTCCGGCGGTTTCGAGATGGGCAATATCTGGTACAATGAACCTAAGACCCTGGATGTGGCCTTTGATGTCATAGGAGATATAGTGCTATCCGCCGCCAGCCAGCAGTACGGAGGGTTTACTGTTCCCAGCGTGGATCTGATTTTGGAACCCTATGGGGAGAAGTCCTATGCCAAAAATGTGGCCAAATATCTCTCTCTGGGCCTGAGCCAAGAGAAGGCCCAGGAGGTGGCCTACCAGGATGTGGTAAAGGAGTTCGAGCAGGGCTTCCAGGGCTGGGAGTACAAGTTCAACACCGTGGCCAGCAGCCGGGGGGATTATCCCTTTATCACCGTCACCGCCGGCACAGGCCGGGGCCGCTTTGCCAAGCTGGCCACCATATCCATGCTGCAGGTGAGGCAAAAAGGCCAGGGCAAGGAAGGCTGCAAGAAGCCGGTGCTCTTCCCCAAGATCGTATTCCTCTATGATGAGGCCCTACACGGCCCGGGAGGCGAGCTGGAGGATGTATTTGAGGCCGGCGTTGCCTGCTCCTCCAAGACCATGTATCCGGACTGGCTCTCCCTGACCGGCAAGGGATATGTGGCCAATATGTACAAGAAATACGGCAAGATCATCTCCCCCATGGGCTGCCGCGCCTTTCTCTCTCCTTGGTACGAGAGGGGCGGCATGCATCCGGCCGATGATCAGGATACGCCGGTTTTTGTGGGCCGCTTCAATGTGGGCGCCGTATCCCTGCATCTGCCCATGATATTGGCAAAATCCAGGCATGAAAGCCGGGATTTTTATGAAGTATTAGACTATTATTTGGAATTGATACGCAATTTGCACAAGCGTACCTATGCCTACCTGGGTGAGATGCGGGCCTCCACCAACCCCCTGGCCTACTGCGAAGGCGGTTTCCTCGGTGGCAATCTGGCGCTGGGGGATAAGATCAAGCCCCTGCTGGCCAGTGCCACGGCCAGCTTTGGCATCACCGCCCTTCATGAGCTGCAAATGCTCTACAATGGCAAATCTCTGGCGGAGGACGGCGCCTTTGCGCTGGAGGTGATGGAGTATATCAACAAGGAGGTGGCCAGATTTAAGGAGGAGGATGGCCATCTGTACGCCATCTACGGCACGCCGGCGGAGAATCTGTGCGGTCTGCAGGTCAACCAATTCCGCAATATTTACGGCATCATAGAGGGCGTGTCCGACAAGGAGTATGTGAGCAACAGCTTCCACTGCCATGTCAGCGAGGACATCACGCCCATAGAAAAGCAGGATTTAGAGAACCGCTTCTGGGATCTGGCCAACGGCGGCAAGATACAGTATGTGAAGTATCCCATTGATTACAATGAAAAGGCCATCAAGACGCTGATACGCCGGGCCATGGACATGGGCTTCTACGAGGGTGTAAACCTCTCTCTGGCCTACTGTGACGACTGCGGCCACCAGGAGTTGGAGATGGACGTATGCCCGGCCTGCGGCAGCGCCAATCTGACCAAGATAGACCGCATGAACGGATACCTGTCTTACTCCAGGGTTCATGGGGATACCCGTCTCAACGATGCCAAGATGGCGGAGATCGCCGAGAGGGTCAGCATGTAGACAGGGGGTGGATATGCGCTACCACAATATTACTAAGGATGATATGCGCAATGGGGAGGGGTTGCGGGTGGTGCTGTGGGTGGCCGGCTGCAATCACGGCTGCAAGGGCTGCCACAACCCTATGACCTGGGATGTGGAGGGAGGGCTGCCCTTTGACCAGGCGGCCAAGGAGGAGATTTTTGACCAGCTGGACAAGGATTATATAGACGGCATTACCTTCTCCGGCGGGGATCCCCTGCACCCGGCCAACAGGCCCGCCGTCCGGCAGCTGATGGAGGAGATCCGGGAGAGATATCCCCACAAAAGCATATGGCTATACACCGGGTACCTGTGGGAGGAGATCCGCAGTTACCCTCTGCTGTCCATGGTGGATGTAGTGGTGGACGGGGAGTTTGTCCAGGCTTTGTTTGACGGCCGGCTGCTCTGGAAAGGCAGCAAGAACCAAAGAGTTATCGATGTGCCGGCCACGCTGGCCGGGAATGGGGAGATACAGCTGCATTGCGGGGATTACGGAGGGTAGAGCCATGGGCATAGCCAGATTTTCCAAAGTGGATTCAGGACAATTTTGCCAAGATTTTATCAAACTATTCCCCTCCCATACGACGGATGAGGCCTTGGCCGCCTATGCCGCCCTACAGCTGCCCCGACGGGCCACCCAGGGCAGCGCCGGCTATGACTTTTTCTCCCCTCTATCCTTTGAACTGGAGCCCGGGGAGGGCATAACCATACCCACGGGCATACGCGCCCAAATGCATCCGGGCTGGGTGCTGGCTCTGTTTCCACGCAGCGGGCTGGGATTTCAATACCGTCTGCAATTGGACAACAGCGTGGGCATAGTGGACCAGGATTATTATTATTCGGACAATCAGGGCCATATTTTTATCAAATTGACCAATGATGGCCGGAGGGGAAGGACTTTGACCCTGGAGGCGGGCAAGGGCTTCGCTCAGGGCATATTCCTCCCCTTTGGCCTGGTGGAGGAAGACGAGGCCGGAGGGCTGCGCAATGGGGGCTTTGGCTCCAGCGGCGCCTAGGCCGGATGGAGGATGGGGTGTATAAGGAGCCTGATTTGCGTTTGGCGCCTCCGGAGGAGGAACCCTGGAGGCAGTATTATTTTATGGCCAAGGCCAGGGAAAAGGTAGCCCAGGCCTCAGAGGCTCTGGGTAGGCCGCTGACCTGCACAGTTGTGACTTTCGGGTGTCCTATGGTTATTGTAACACAGAAATGCGGAAATCCTTTATTTATCTAGGTTTACAGGCATTTGAAAAATGATTATGAATAATCAAAAACAAGCGAAAAAATGGGAAATATTTGGCGGTGGTTTGGATTCGCTATATATCATCGCTGATTCATTCGATGATGCACTTTCAAAAGCAAGGATATTAAATTGCAGATATGAAAGCGGACGGATTCACAACAAGCCTATGTGTGATTTTGGCGGCAAATCAAGATTCTGCAAAACCATGTTCCCTGGTGTGCTGATTCCAACAGGAAGAAAACATATGACTTTTGCGGAAATAAGGATTGCAAGATTACCAAGCCGCTGATTTTGGAGCGTGGGCCTATCATAGAAAACAACGCAAGCGGCATTATGCGCCTTGCATCGGACGATACACCGCAATCATATTGTTTTGAGGGTGTGCTGGCCTTTATAGTCTTAGCGCATTGATTCCAGATGAACAGGAAGAAAACCAACACGCATTTATATGGTATGTTTTTGATGAAGATACCGGGCGCGATGGCGATTGGGAATATCACGAGATCTATATGCCGCTTCAATGGCAGACAGAACAGGAATTTTTGGAAAGAAATAATTTGCAATAATGTGATTTATTTTGATTAACTTTGATATGTTTTAATTTTATAGAATTGTGAGGGATAAGGATGCAAGAAACAGCATTTACAGGCTTATATGATAAGGATTTGAATAAAATCCATGTGGGCGATAAAGTGAATTTCCTTGGCATGGTTGGCGATGTTGTTTTTGGGTGTGGCGCATACGGCATTGCATTCTATGATACGATTGATTGGGATTTTATCGGGGAACAAATACCGATAATTACAGGGTGCAATAATTCGCTTTTTGCTTGCCAAAATGACAATTTTATTTCACTTTGGGAAATCATGTGGAATTTTAATTGTGAAGAAAATTATTGTGAGGTTGTGGAGATATGCGAACAGAAAGAAGCCCGATAGACGATTTCAAAGCAATACACCAAACATTGCAGCAAAACACACCGAAGCAACCAACAATCATCCCCGAAGCATTAAAAGAATATGCGGAACAGATGGGGGTGCAAGAGGGAAAGGATTTTATCGTAAATAAATTTTATACAGGTGCATAATATCAGCCGGGGAGCGCATCCCCGGCTTTCTCTTTACTCTTTATACTCAAAGCGATGCACTAAGCCGCTTTGAAATTTAATAAACTCCACCTTGCCGGATTTCACACCGATTTTTTCAATGGTGGATGTGATTAAATCCTTCATCACTTCGGCATCGCATTTTGTAGCTAAATCCTCAAAATCAATTTCCTTCTTGCTTAAAATCCTTTGATTTACCATAAATGCGGATGCCTTTTTGATAAATGACACATCCGGGGCATCCATGCTGCAGCCGGATTCATTGATTGATTTTTCAATGGCATCCTGCACTTCTTGCAGCTTGCTTTCCAATTCCTCTTTTTTGAGCATATAATCTTTTTGTGAAATTGCAGAGGAATCAAACAAATACAAATCAAAAAGCCGCTGCAAGGCACTTTTATATTTTTCTTCCTCTTGGCGCAAGATTTCGACATCCACCCCGGCGGAATCGTATTCCGTGGCTTGCTGTACAGTCAAATTTGGGGCGAAATCGGGGCCGGTTGAATTTCTATCCCTTAATGCCTGTAAAGTGTCCTGTAAGCCCCTAGAATCAATTTTAGCGATATTCTCAAAGCATCCGCCGGACAATAAAGCCTTTTCAATGGATTCCATCGTGTAGGGGCCGCCCTTACGTTGCAATCGCACAAAGTTTGCAATGTAATTAAAGACAAAGGGGCCGATATTAACATCCGACACACCCACACCCGGACAATCACGCATCCGTATTGCACGGTTGCATCGGTACATGGATGGCCGCCATCCGGACAATCGGGGCTTGTCTTTATTGGATGAAAAGCCGCCGCCGCAATCAGCGCATTGCAGAATGCCGGAAAAGATGTGTATATGCTTCCATGCACGAAATTCCGATGTATTTTTGCTTTCCCTGTTGGCATCCATAATTTTGTTGCAGCGTTCCCATTGTTCTTCGATAATAATCGCCGGATGATTGTTTGGAATTACAATCCATTCGCTTTCGTCTTTAACTGCACCCCTTGCGGATTCCCTGTAATTATAGCGGTAAGTGCCTTTATAGAACGGATTGCGGATAATATCGCACACCGTTTTAGAAGTCCATTCGCCGCCCCTCTTGGTCTTGATGTTGTTATTATTCAATATCCGGGAAATCTGAAGGCACGATTTGATTTCCTCATACTTATCGAAAATAAATCGGATTGTAACAGCTTCGGCATCATCAATCACAGGATATTTTATTTCATCATCCCAACGATAGCCCAAAGGAATCCTTGCGCCGTTCCACAGCCCTTTTGTGGCACGGTCAAGCATAATCCCGGTAACTCTTTCGGATGTCAATTTTCGCTCTAATTCCGCAAAAATAAGGATGATTTTGAGCATAGCTTCGCCCATTGCGGAAGATGTGTCAAATTGTTCGTTTTTCGATACGAAAGTAACATGGTATTTTTTTAATTCCTCATACATTGCCGCAAAGTCAAGCAGATTTCTTGATATACGGTCGATTTTCCAAACGCATACATGGGTAAATTCGCCCTTGCGTACCTTTGCCATCATTCGCTGATATGCCGGACGGTCTGTATTTTTGCCGGAATATCCGGCATCCTCAAAGATTTCAAAATCCTCAATGTTTAGCACATATTTAGCCAAATTTATCAATTCTTGCTTCTGAAATGGCAAGCTGTCCTTGTCAATCTGATACAAGGTCGATACACGAATGTATAAAGCTGCCTTCGGCTTTCGTGCTTTCAAATATTTAGCAAAAGCCATATTATAACACAATCCTTTCTAAAAAAGGGTATAAAAAAGAAACCCTTTGATTTTTCGGGCTTCCCATGTTATAATACGGTTGTCTAGGTCGTATTATTGGCACGGTTTACCCGGTCAATGGTATCCTATACCGCCTTTGTTTGCAGCAAGGGCGGTTTTTTATTACTTTCTGATTCTCAACATATACGAATTCCCTGATTTTACGGATATTATCTTTCCTTTGGCGGACAAATCTTTTATAACTTTCGGGATGTGACTTTTTAATCGTTCATCAAACAACCCATACAAATCCTTTTGCAATATTCCATCGTTTTGTTTTATTGCCTTTAATAAATCTTTTGGGAGTGCTTGCAGTTTTAACATAAATTCATATTCCTCTTTGCCACCGCAATAAAATATATGTTCTTCCAAAAGATGCGCCGCTGATTCATCCGGCTTTGTTGTGTACTCACTCAATACAGATTTTAGAAAGTCTGCATTACAAAATTCGGCATTTTCATACTCTGCTTCATAATCGCCATCCATATCCCTGTTACCCGGAATATAAGGGCGGTTATAAACAGAATAGGCATCATCAAAATATTTCTTTCCGGCATTGCCTTTATCATAGCAAAAATCTTTCCATTCCTTATATTTTTGCAAGGCTTTTTCCAGTGCCTTGATGCGATGCTTTAAGTCGAAATCGCTATAAAATAATTGCCTTACTTTCTCGCAAGCATCTTCATAATGCCCCATTAAAGAATCTGCTTTATAGGAGTAATTATCCTCAAATTCATCGTGGGCTTCAAAATCCTCATAAGTAGGACGGCGCACGGTGTATTCTGTTTTGATGGAAGCGGATATTTGTACCGTGTCCACAGAATTAACAGTATCAGCATTCGGAATATTGCCTTTTCGCTTTCGCGTCCGCCAAACAATGAGAGCAACGATAATAACTAATATTATCAAGTATTCCATGCTTAAATCCTTTCTGTTCTTAATATTTCCCCCAAGTTTAAAATTATATAGTGGTCTATCCACAATCTAGGAAAGGGGGATGTGCAAATGTCTAATGATGAATTAAAAGCAATCATCTATAAAATGATTGATGCTATTTCGGATAAAAGTATCTTAATCAAGATATATACATTTATTAAATATCTGAAATAAGCATCTGGGCCGGTTGCGCCCGTCCGGCAGAGGGGGCGGAAGTTTATTCTTGCCCCCTCATGTTGTCCGACAATCTATGTATGAAATTACGGAATAGCTTTTTACTATCATCATCCAATTTCCAATACTCAACTATCAGACTTCTAACAAATGAATCATTGGAAAGAGATGCGGCAGCCCTTGCAAATTCATCTTCTGTAAAATCCAAGAACATATCGCCGTTGCCATTTCGCAACCATTCTTCGCTGATATTAAATTCACGGCACACCGCCAAAATCATTTGCTCGGTCAAATTTCTATCGCCGCTTTCAATCTTGGAAACACCGGCCCCGGTAATTCCTAGCTTTTTACCAAAGGCTTCTTGACTTAATGATAATGCTTTTCGGATTTCTTTTAGCCGTTCATTCACAACTAAAACCCCCTTTCTTCATGTTCTGAAATAAGAATACAATAAAAACTTGGCATAGTCAAGAAAAAGCTTAAAAAGGCATTGACAAACTTGGCAAAGTTAAATATAATGATGGCATAGTCAAGATAAAACACGACTATGGAAAGGAGATTCGCACATGGTAAATGCAAATACCGAAGAAATCAGAAAGTCAATGAATGGTACTGATACCAAGGAAGTTACAGCCTTATTAGAAACCTTGGATGAAAATTCCAAGGTGCTTGCGAAAACTTATTTATCAGCATTGGCCGATAGGCAGCAGCTTGAAAAATCAAAGTTGGCAGCGGCGGCGGTATAGGGTACGAGGTAAACCGATCCACATCATGCGGCATATACAGGAAGATTTCCATGTAGAAGCGATTGAAATTGAATTGCTTGACCGCAACAAAGTAAAGGTAACGGATTCCGCCGGGGATTCGGCGGAATTTGCCTATAACAAGGAAAGTGGAAAGGTAGAAATGTGTTAGTAAATCCCCATGACCTAGACAATCGGGGGATTTCTGAAAAAAAGTCTTTAGTATGCGAAAGGAGATAGGCAGATGGCAGCAGCAAAGAAAATCGGCTATGCCGAAGCGTTACAGCGGTACGATGCCGCCGGATTAAGCGATTACAGGCTGAAAACCGCCTTTGATATTTTGACGGTACACGGACACGACATCGCACAGTTAAAGGGCTACAAGGATTTGACCGCAGAGCAGCGCGATTTATTTAATGCCTTTATCGTGAATTATTATAACGGTGTGGGGATGAGAATACGATGCGGATTCGTTCCAAAGTCCGTGCATTATGTGGAAATGATTACATATTGCGTATCACGGCCGGCAGACGAATGGCACGAACAGCCATACAAAGAAACGGTTGCGGTATTTTTCAATATCTTATTGCCGGATGGCAAAAAGAAAAAGTTTAAGGAGCATATCATTTACCCGGAGATTCCGCCGGAATATTGGCTTGAACATGCAAAGGAAGAATTTTTGCGCTACGACTTCAATGACGGCAAGCGGATGGATTGGTTTCATGTTATCGAGCCTGGAAGATGGTATTGATGAAAGTTATTACACCTTATCGCATGCTTGATTATGGATTTTATAACATGGATTGCGTGGAAGGTATGCGACAATTCCCGGATAAATATTTCGATTTGGCGATTGTTGACCCACCATACGGCATCGGGGAATCCGGCAAGAAGAACGGCACACGAAGCTGCTTGTCGAGATCCAAGGAATACAAGGAATTTTACGGCAAGGACAAAGAGCCGCCGGGGCCGGAATATTTTGCGGAGTTATTCCGAGTTAGCAAAAATGTAATCGTTTGGGGCGCAAATCACTTTATTTCCCGGATGCCATACGATTCTAGTTGTTGGATTGTATGGGATAAGGACAACGGTAACAACGATTTTGCGGATTGCGAATTGGCATGGACGAGTTTTAATTGTGCGGTGCGTAAATTCCGCTTCAGATGGGCCGGTATGCTGCAAGAAAATATGAAAGATAAAGAAATCCGCATCCACCCGACACAAAAGCCTGTTGCCCTGTATGAATGGATTTTAAGCAAGTTTGCAATACCGGGCGCATTGATACTTGATACCCATGTCGGGAGCGCATCAAGCCTTATCGCCTGTCACAGATTAGGAATGCGATATGTTGGATTTGAGATAGATGCAGATTATTATGCAGCAGCATCAAAGCGGATGGTACAGGAAACCGTACAAATAACCCTGTTTAATATGTTTACAAGTGAGGATAAATAAATGGTTAAAACGGAACTTTACAACGATAATTTTCAGAATTTCAAGCGATACGGCATGCCTAGGGCGCAGGTTGTTATTGCTGACATTCCCTATAACATCGGTGTGAATGCTTATGGTAGTAATCCCGAATGGTATATAGGGGGGGATAGAAAGAACGGCGAAAGCAAGAAAGCCGGAAAATCATTCTTTAATACGGATTTTAATTTCAATATTGCGGAATATTTCCATTTTTGCAGCAAATTACTCATTAAAGAGCCAAAGGAAAGAGGAAAAGCCCCTTGCATGATTGTATTTTGTTCATTTCAGCAGATGCAGACGGTTATTGCATACGGACAAAAGTACGGATTTAAAAATTATATTCCGCTTGTTTTCTGCAAGAATTTTTCCGCACAGGTTTTAAAGGCGAATATGCGAATAGTTGGTGCGACAGAATATGCGCTTGTGTTGTATCGTGACAAGCTGCCTAAATTCAATAACGATGGCCACATGGTATTTAATTGGTTTGAGTGGAAAAGAGATTGCACAAAGGAATATCCGAAAATCCATCCAACCCAAAAGCCTGTATCGGTATTACAGCGGTTGATTGAGATTTTCACGGATGAAGGCGATGTTGTAATTGACCCGGTAGCCGGCAGCGGTTCGACATTAAGAGCAGCAGCACAACTTGGGCGAAATTCATACGGATTTGAGGTATCAAAGGAAATTTACAAGAAAGCACAGGAACAGATGCTTGCAAATATAAATTATCAAAACAAACTTTCGCTTGAAGAAATGAAAGGATGATAACTTTGAACAATAATTCAATTATTGATATTTTGAAAGAATTTGGAATTGAAACGGAAAGGGAACTTGATGCGGCACTCAAAAAATCAACTTTCAGCCTTGGAATCATGGCAGCAGTTGCAGATGGTGCGCCTATACCGTTTTCAGATATGAAAGGAGAAACAGCAAATGATTAAGAGTAAGACCGTATTAGTAAAAGACAAAAGGGGCATTCCTTGCATCATGGAGCGTGTGGAAAAGTGTTTGCACAGGGATATTGACCCGAAAGTTGCCGGGGATGCAATTCATCCTATGTTTATCATCCGTGACAAGGTAGTGGATGCCATCTATTTACCGAAATATATTTCTTCCATGGTTGACGGAATCCCTTACAGCTTACCATTGCAGACACCGGCCACAGGTTTAAATTTTGATAAAGTGATTGAGTGCCACAGGCTAAAGGGCGATGGATGGCATACAATGACAGCGGTGGAATGGAAGTTTATTGAGGATTGCATCAATCTTTCTGGCAAAGTGCCGCACGGCAACACACGCTTTGGCAGATACCATGCAGACGAAAACGAAAAGGGCATCCCGTCCGCAAAATATTGTGAAATCACATTGACAGGAAGCGGCCCCGATACATGGTACACCGGGCATTCTAAGGATGGCATCGCTGATTTTATCGGCAATGTGTGGAAATTCGTTACAGGTATGCGCATGGTTGATGGAAAAATTCAGTACATCAAGAATAACGATGCGGCAGCCCCGGATTGTGATATGTCCAAGAATAGCGCAGAATGGGCGGATGTTCTGATTGATGGAAAACCTCTGAAAGCATCCTTTGCGGATGATGAAGTGTGCTTTGTGGCAACGGATGATGAAACCGTTGAAGATTACGGCGGCAGCAGATGGAAAGATGTTGAAATTAATATTGAGAATATCCCGGATTATGTGAAAGCACTTGGAATCTTTCCGGCAAAACAGGCGGATAATGATGCGATTGTTTATGTAGACACAGAGGGCGGGGAAAAAGTGCCTCTCCGTGGCGGCCGCTTCGCCAGCACTTCGAGCGCCGGGTCTTCCGCTTTGTACTTGGCCGACGAGCGTGCCTATGCGGTCGGCGGCCTCGGCTTTTTCTCCGCTTACTATGAAGTGAAAGCTGATTGCTGATATGTGAATCCTGTTTAATTGTGCGATAGCACAATATACATACAAAAAGGGCTTGTGCCTAGCGGTCAAACTAAATCACAAGCCCCTTGCTGAATAACATCTACGAAAGACATTACCCTTAATTGTTATACTTGCAAAACGCAGATTTTGCAAGAGGAAAGGCAGAAAAATGATTGGGTATTATTCGGACGGTGTTACGAAGTACACAGACCCCTTTTATAAGTGCGTATGCCGCAAATGCTTACATAATTTTTGGAGTGCGGCGATTGATGCGCCTTGCCCGGAATGTGGCGAAATGGATGTTTTCCGGGATTTCGATGATAAAAAGGCAGAGGCGGAATATGAACGGTTAAAGGGTCAAAATATATCTTGAAATATCCAAGAAAATCAAAGTAAATCACGGTATTTCAAGAATAATCAAATTATATCCTTGAAAGGAGGTGTTATTTTGAATCGGTTGGGATTTCTGATTTTGTCTATATTATCCAAAAATGAAGCATTCGACAAACTTTCCGCTATGACCGCAAGGGAAATTTCCGAAACAGAGGATTTTGGTTATAAAGGCAATACGATTTTTAAGAAAATAACGGAATTTGAAGCGTTGGGGTATGTTGCGCCGGGCTACAAAGAGGGAAAACAAAAAACCTTTTTTATCACAGAAAAAGGCAGAGAAATTTTAAAAGAAGCATGAAAGAGAGGATAAGACCATGAAAAAGAAAATCGGATTTGTTGCCATCGGACAGGCCGGAGGCAATATCGGAAAATTATTTGAAAGCAAGGGCTGTACCGTCCTTTATTTGAACACATCACAGGAAGATCTGCAGACTTTGAAGAATGCGAAATATACATACCACATCGCTGGGGGCGAGGGATGCAATAAGGACAGAAACAAGGCAAAGAAACTTGTGATTGATGATTTTGAGAATATCAGTAAAGAGATTTACGAAAAGATGGATGTATCAATGATTTATATTATTTTTGCATCCGGCGGCGGAACAGGCAGCGGATGCGGCCCGATGCTGATTGATTTATTGCTTGATGATATTTCAGGCGGAAATAGCTGCATTGAATCGGTGGGCGCAATTACGGTTATTCCGGGCGAAAAAGAGAGTGTGAAGGCGCACATAAATTGTTATGAATGCTTTGAGGAATTAACAGGCATTGAAAACATCGCAAGCACCCTTATCATTGATAATTCAAAGGGAGATAAGCTGCTTTTGAATCAGCATATTGTAAATGCGTTTTATAACTTTATCGAGATTCCTTCGCATCACAATGACGAAAGGGGAAACATTGACCGTGCGGAGATTGAGGAAACGCTAAAAGCCAAGGGAATGCTTGTTGTGACCGAGATTCCGGCAAAAGAAAGCACCACGGCTGCAGTATTGGATTCTTTCAAGAAAAGCATTTTTGCACCGATTGAGCCGGACAGAGTTATCAAATACATTTCGATTTCGATTGCCGGGGCCGTGGATGTGGATGCGATGCGAAAAGAAATTGGCATCCCGATTGATGTATTTCAGACTTATAACGATAAAAGCACAATATGCTGCCTTAGTGGCTTAAATTACCCGAAAACAAGACTTGATGCGGTCTATCAGAAAGCTGTGGAACATCAAGATTTGATTCTCAAAAATTTACAAGCAACATCGGAAAGCGAAATGAAAAAAGGTGTAAATTTCCTTGCATCCGCAAATAAGCCGGCCGCAGAGCAGCCCAAGGCAAAGCCTTCAAAAAGAGATTTGATGAAAAAATACATGAGTTAGGAGCGTTGCGGAATGGCAGAAATTAAGTGGATTAAGCTAAAAACAGGGATGTTTGACGATGATAAAATCAAGGTTATTCAAGCGATGCCGGAAGGCGATGCACTGCTTGTGATATGGATTCGCATGCTAATTCTTGCTGGAATCTGCAATGCGAACGGCTATTTGATGATTTCGGAAAATTTGCCCTATACCGAGGATATGCTTGCAACGATTTTTGGAAAACCGCTATCAGTTATCCGACTTGCTTTGAAAACTTTTGAAACCTTCGGGATGCTAGAGAACAACAGCGAGGGAATATTCATCACAAACTTTTCCAAAAACCAAAGTGAAAAAATGCAAGACATCCGGGAATATAATCGCATACAAAAGGCGAAATCAAGGGAAAGAGCCAAACGAAAACGGCTTGAAATGTCAATGACAAGTCAAAACGGATGCCAGCCTAGTGTCAATGACAAGTCAATGACAAGTCAAGAATGTCAAAAAACAAATATAGATATAGATAAAGATATA
>JBGYPP010000092.1:0-34922 GCA_041838515.1 Acetatifactor sp.
CGGAGGAAACCTCTGCCCCGGTAAGCCCCGGGTCGGCAAAACCCGCCCCGGAGGAAACCTCTGCCCCGGTAAGCCCCGGGTCGGCAAAACCCGCCCCGGAGGAAACCTCTGCCCCGGTAAGCCCCGGGTCGGCAAAACCCGCCCCGGAGGAAACCTCTGTCCCGGTAAGCCCTGGGTCGGCAAAACCCGCCCCGGAGGAAACCTCTGTCCCGGTAAGCCCTGGGTCGGCAAAACCCGCCCCGGAGGAAACCTCTGCCCCGGTAAGCCCCGGGTCGGAAAAACCCTCCCTGGAGGAAACCTCTGCCCCGGTAAGCCCTGGGTTGGAAAAACCCTCCCCGGCAAATTCCGAGGCAGAATATCCCGCTCCGGCAATACCTGTGGCGGAAGCTCCCTCTCCGGAGGAGGTCTATGCCCGTAGGTTGTCCCAGAGGGAGGAGGAGCTGCGCTGGCTGTACATGGAGTTGTACGAAGATGGCTACAAGTACGATGAGCTGTTGGAGCGCATGAAAGACTTTGCTCTGGGCAGGGGGGAGGATTTGCAGGCTCTGGATGCCGCCAGAGAGGCGGATCCTGAGTGGTACAAGCGCAACGATCTGCTGGGAATGATGCTCTATATAGACAATTTTGCCGGCAATCTCCAGGGCGTGGAGTCCAGGCTGGATTATCTGGAGCGCTGCCAGGTCAATTATGTCC
This sequence comes from Acetatifactor sp., assembly GCA_041838515.1. Classification (GTDB taxonomy): domain Bacteria; phylum Bacillota; class Clostridia; order Lachnospirales; family Lachnospiraceae; genus JBGYPP01. The sequence continues at coordinate 694 of JBGYPP010000092.1, forward strand.
ATCTGATGCCTTTTTTGGATACGGTGGAGGGCCGATCTGACGGAGGATATGCCGTGGCGGATTTCACCAAGGTCCAGGAGAAACTGGGCACCATGGAGGATCTGGAGAGGCTCTCGGCCCAGTGCCGCCGCAGGGGCATATGCCTTTGCATGGACTTTGTCCTCAACCACACCTCCCAGGACCATGAGTGGGCCAGACGCGCCCGGGCCGGGGAGGGGGAGTACCGCAACCGGTACTTTTTCTATGACAACTATGACATTCCCAGGCTCTATGAGCAGACCATGCCCCAGGTATTTCCCACCACGGCTCCGGGCAATTTTACCTACCTGGAGGATGCCCAAGCCTTTGTTATGACGACTTTCTATCCCTATCAATGGGATTTGAACTACCACAATCCCGTGGTTTTCAATGAGATGATGGCCAATCTGCTCTTCTTGGCCAACAAGGGCATGGATGTCATACGCCTGGATGCCGTACCCTATATCTGGAAAGAGCTGCACACCCAGTGCCGCAATCTGCCCAAGGTGCATACCATAGTGCGCATGATGCGGCTGATAGGCGAGATCGTCTGCCCCGGAGTGGTACTGCTGGGAGAGGTGGTGATGGAGCCGGAGAAGGTGGTACCCTATTTTGGCACCACCACCAAGCCGGAGTGCCATATGCTCTACAATGTGACCACCATGGCTACTACCTGGCATACGGTGGCCACCCGGGATGTGGGCCTGCTGAGGAGGCAATTGGATATTGTCAACGGGCTTCCAAAGGAGTATACTTTTCTCAATTATCTGCGCTGCCATGACGACATAGGCTGGGGCTTGGATTATGCCAGCCTGCAAAGGCAGGGCATAGGCGAGCGCAGCCACAAGCAGTACCTCAATGACTTCTTCCAGGGGGTCACCGGTTTTAGCAACAGCCGGGGAGTGTTGTACAATGCCGACCCGGTATCCGGGGATGCGCGCTTCTGCGGCACCACCGCCTCCATGTGCGGTGTGGAAAAGGCCGGCTTTGAGCAGGATGACCAGGCCATGGACAGGGCCATAGATCTGCATGTTATGCTCCACGCATATATGTTCGCCCAGTCCGGTATACCCATACTCTACAGCGGGGACGAGATAGGCCAGGTCAATGATTACTCTTACAAGGAGGATCCTCTCAAGGTGGAGGACTCCCGGTATATACACCGGGGGGCCATGCGGTGGGAGAATGCGGCCAGGATAGACCGGGAGGGAACGGTGGAGGCCCGCATCTTTGGGCGTTTGGCCCGGCTGCAGGCCCTGCGGCGGCGGGAGCAGGTCTTTGTCTGCCAGGCCTCCTGCTGGACTGTGGAAACCTGGGATCAGGCCATACTGGGCATAGGCAGGTACTATGCCGGGGAGAAATTGATCAGCCTGTTCAATTTTAGCGAGCATCCCAGGACGGCTTGGATCAATGAGGAGGACGGTCCCTATGTGGATCTGATCAGCGGCGCGGAGCGGGCGGCCAAGGGGGTGGATCTGCCCGCATACGGATTTGTTTACCTCAAGCGCAGCATCAAAGAATAAGGGGCTTTTTTTGGAGATGGGGCAAGGAATCTCCGTGCCGGAAGCGCCGGCAGACGGAGGGGAACAGGGCTTGAGGGAAGCGGCTCCCCAAGGGGGGGAGGATGCGGTTTCCGAGAGAGAGAGGAAACCGGCCTCCGATACCCAGGGGGGGCCTGTTTCCCAATTGGAAAAAAAGCCTGTTCCTCCGGTGAGCAAAACACTGTCGGAAAAAGGGGAAAAGAAACGTACCGAAAAAGGCAAAAAAGCTTCATCTCCAAAAAAAACCCAAAAATCAACAGGGGGAAGACCTAAGGTGAATATCCATGACATCGCACGGCTGGCCGGGGTATCGGAGGCGGCCGTATCCAGGTATTTTAACAAGGGTTATGTGTCCAAGGAAAAGCGGGAGGCCATAGCCAAGGCTGTGGAGGATACGAATTACTCGCCCTCCATACACGCCAGCAGCCTGCGCAGCAACAAGTCCAGGCTGATAGGCGTGATACTGCCCAAGATAGATTCCTCTGCCATGGGCAAAATGGTGGGGGGCATATTGGAGGTGCTGGAGGGGGCGGGTTACCAGATACTCCTGGCCACCTCAGAGAACAAAAAAGACAAGGAGCCAGGGTATCTGCGGCTGTTTTCCCACAAAAATGTGGAGGGCATACTGCTGATAGGCTCCATTATGACGGCGGCCCATCAGGAGGCCTTTGAGCAACTGGAGGTGCCTCTGGTGCTGCTGGGCCTGCGCTGGGAGGGGCCCTGTGTCTACCATGACGACTACCACGCCCTCTACTCTCTGACCAGCCGTATTTTGGAAAAGGGCCGTACCCGTCTGGGTTTTATAGGAGTCACTATGGAGGACGAGTCCGCCGGCAGACAGCGCTTTTATGGATTTAGGGATGCCATGGCGGATGCCGGGTTGGATAAGGATCTGGCCGTGGGCCTGGCAGACTTTTCTATAGAGTCCGGATACGAGGAAGCCAGCCGCATGCTGCGTTCCCGCCAGGATCTGGATGCGCTGGTCTGCGCCACGGATACCATAGCCATAGGCGCTCTCAGATATCTGCGGGATGGGGGCATAGACTCCCCTGGACAGATCATGGTGGCCGGCGTGGGGGATTCCCAATTGGCCAGAGTGGTCACTCCCACACTGACATCCATACGTATACCCTTTGACCAGGGAGGACGGCTGGCTGCGCAGATGCTTTTGGATCTGCTGGAGGGCCGGGAATTGGAAGAGGAACAGGTGATGATGGGATATGAGGTGGTGGAGAGGGCTTCGACACTGCCCAAGCCGTCCATATTGCATTTGGGACATGGCCATAGATAGGCTTGGCTATGTAAGGACAGCAAAAGGAGGAGCCGAATGGAAAAAATACGCATAGGCATAGCGGGATATGGCAATTTGGGCCGGGGGGTGGAAGCGGCCATAGCGCAAAATCCGGATATGGAACTGGCGGGCATATTTACCCGCAGGGATCCCGCCGGCATACAGCCCTGGACTCCGGGGGTCCGTGTTTTTGCCCAGTCGGAGGCTCCTGCCCACATCGGGGATGTGGATGTGATGATACTCTGCGGCGGCAGCGCTACAGACCTGCCAGCCCAGAGTCCGGAGTTGGCCGGGCATTTCCATATAGTGGACAGCTTTGACACCCATGCCAGGATACCGGAGCATTTTGCCGCAGTGGATGCGGCGGCCAGGCAGGGCGGACGATTGGCCCTGATATCCTGCGGATGGGATCCCGGCCTTTTCTCCATACAGAGGGTTTACGGCGGCGCCGTCCTGCCCCAGGGCAGGGATTACACCTTTTGGGGCAAGGGCGTGAGCCAGGGCCATTCTGATGCCATACGCCGCATAGAGGGCGTGGAGGATGCCAGGCAGTACACTATACCTGTAGAGGAGGCCATGGAGAGGGTGCGGGCAGGGGAGAATCCAGAGCTGAGCACCAGGCAGAAGCACCTCAGACAGTGTTTTGTGGCCCTCAAGCCGGGCGCGGATGCTGCGCTGGTAGAGAAGAGTATCAAGGAAATGCCCAATTATTTTGCCGAATATGATACAACGGTGCATTTTATCTCCCTGGAGGAGCTGCGTCAGCAGCACGGCGGCCTGCCCCATGGCGGCCTGGTATTCCGCTCCGGCCGCACCGGCACTGGGGAGGAATTTGCCAATGTGATGGAATTTGGCCTAAAGCTGGACTCCAACCCCGCCTTTACCTCCTCGGTACTGGCGGCCTGCGCCAGGGCGGTTTACCGCATGGCGGGCCGGGGGGAAACCGGGGCCAGAACCATGTTGGATGTGGCGCCGGCGCTGCTCTCCCCGCATACAGGAGAGGATTTGCGCAAGCACTGGCTCTGATGCTGCGGCCGGCCGGGGGTAAGCCCTCCGGCCGGCATTTTTTTGGGCAAAAAGCCTTGCGGCGTTAGCGGTATTTTAGTAGACTATGGTAGATAGGGGCTTTTTGGGCGGCAGGGCCGGGATGGTTCCGGCTGTCTGTATTTGCCTGGCCAGGCGGCAAAAACGGGCATAGATCCCCGGGTTTTGCCTGTATGCAAGAATGGAAAGAAAAAGGAGAGCATATGGCAAAAGTAGGTATAGTCATGGGCAGCGATTCGGATATGCCGGTGATGGCCAAGGCGGCCAAGATATTGGATGAACTGGGCATAGAGTTTTCCATGCGCATTATTAGCGCCCACAGGGAGCCGGATGTGTTTTTTTCTTATGCAAAGGGAGCTGTGGATGATGGCATAAAGGTGATTATCGCCGGGGCGGGCATGGCAGCCCATCTGCCCGGCATGTGCGCAGCCATATTTCCCCTGCCCGTCATAGGCGTGCCTATGTACAGCCAATCCCTGGGCGGCGTGGATGCCCTCCACTCCATTGTACAGATGCCCCCCGGCATACCGGTGGCCACGGTGGCCATAGGCGGCGCGGCAAATGCGGCCCTGCTGGCGGCCAGGATGCTGGCCATGGCAGATCCGGGCCTGCTGGCCAGGCTGGAGGCGTATTCCAAGGATATGGAGGCCCAGGTGCAGGCCAAGGATGCGCGTTTGCAAGAGGTGGGGTACCAAAATTATTAGAGGAGGCCTTATGGATTACAAGAAAGCCGGAGTGGATATAGAAGCCGGATACCGCAGTGTGGAGTTGATGAAAGAGCATGTGCGCAAGACGCTGAGGCCCGAGGTATTGGGTTCCTTGGGCGGTTTTTCCGGCGCCTTTTCTCTGAAAAGCTTTGCCCATATGGAAAATCCTACGCTGGTGTCCGGCACCGATGGCGTGGGAACCAAATTGAAATTGGCTTTTTTGCTGGACAAGCATGACAGCGTGGGCATAGACTGCGTGGCCATGTGCGTCAATGATATAGCCTGCGCAGGGGGAGAACCCCTGTTCTTTCTGGACTATATAGCCTGCGGCAAAAATGTTCCGGAAAAGATTGCGCAGATAGTTAAGGGCGTGGCCGAGGGCTGTCAGCAGGCCGGCTGCGCGCTGCTGGGCGGTGAGACGGCGGAGATGCCGGGATTTTATCCTGAGGAGGAATATGACCTGGCCGGCTTTGCCGTGGGCATAGTGGATGAGAAGGACATGATAGACGGCAGTGGCATCTGCGAGGGGGATGTGCTGCTGGCTCTGCCCTCCTCCGGCGTACATAGCAATGGATTTTCCCTGGTGCGCAAGGTGTTCCCCATGGACAGGCAGAGCCTGGATACCCATTATCCGGAGTTGGGCCGCAGCCTGGGGGAGGCCCTGCTGGAGCCCACCCGCATCTATGTATCCCAGTTGGCCGCCCTGCGGAGGGCCGGAGTGGCCATCAAGGGCTGCAGCCATATCACCGGCGGCGGATTTTATGAGAATATACCCCGTATGCTGCCCGAGGGCATAGAGGCCATGGTGGACAAAGCCTCGTACACCGTGCCGCCCATTTTCCAACTGCTGCAAAAGACGGGAGGGCTGGACGACAAGACCATGTACAATACGTATAATATGGGCATAGGCATGTTGCTGGCCATAGACCCGGCGGATGCGGACAAGGCTCTGGAAACCCTCTCTGCCATGGGAGAGGCCGCCTTTGTGGCCGGCAGCTGCCGCAGGGGGGAGAAGGGTGTAATTCTATGTTAAGGGTTCTGGTGCTGGCCTCCGGAGGAGGTACCAATTTCCAGGCTCTGCTGGATGCCAAGGCCAGGGGGGAGATGCCCCATACGGAGTTCTGTGGCCTCATCAGCAACAATCCCGGGGCTGCCGCCCTGGATCGGGCCAGGGGTGCCGGCATACCGGCTATGGTGGTCAGTCCCAAGGCTTATGCCAGCCGTGAGGATTTTCATCGGGCGCTGGAAGAGGCGGCGGCTGCGCTGTCGCCGGATCTGCTGGTGCTGGCTGGGTTTTTGGTGGCCATACCCCCGGGTATTATACAGCGTTTTGGCGGCCGCATTATCAATATACACCCCTCCTTGATACCGGCCTTTTGCGGCAAGGGTTACTATGGATTAAAGGTGCATGAGGCGGCTCTGGCCCGGGGCGTAAAGTGGACGGGGGCCACAGTGCATTTTGTCAATGAGGGCATGGATGAGGGGCCTATTATCTCCCAGGCGGTTGTGCCCGTCCGGGAGGGTGATGACGCGCCCACCCTCCAATTGCGGGTTATGGAGGAGGCGGAGTGGCGCCTGCTGCCCAAGGCTGTGGAAGATTTGGCCAGCGGCCGCATACCCCTGCCCTCCCTGGGGGCATAGGGAACTGCGTATACCCGGGGTCGGGGAAGGATGGTGAGGTATGAAGAAGAATGTATTGGTCATAGGCCAGGGGGGCAGGGAACACGCCCTGTGCCAGGCTCTGCGCAGAAGCCCCTCTGTAGGGGATTTGTACTGCGCTCCGGGCAATGGGGGCATAGCCCAACTGGCCCAATGCCAGCCCATAGGCGTGATGGACTTTGCCGCCCAGGCGGACTTTGCCCTTTCCAAGGGAGTGGATCTGGTGGTGGTAGGTCCGGACGATCCCCTGGCCGCCGGCGCTGTGGACTATTTGGAGTCCAGGGGATTTAGGGTCTTTGGCCCCTCCAAGGCGGCGGCTGTATTGGAGGCTTCCAAGGCATTTGCCAAGGATTTGATGCAGAAATATCAAATTCCCACGGCGGCTTATGCCAGCTTTGAGGAATATGCCCAGGCCAAGGAATATATCAGAACAGCAGCCTATCCCCTGGTGATCAAGGCGGACGGCCTGGCTCTGGGCAAGGGCGTGGCCATATGCCGGAATGAGGGAGAGGCCATAGAGGCCTTGCACTCCATGATGGTGGACAAGAAGTTCGGCGCCTCCGGCAGCCGTGTTGTCATAGAGGAGTTTATGGAGGGGCGTGAGGTCAGCGTGCTGGCTTTTGTGGACGGGCGGAATATAGCCGTCATGTCCTCTGCCCAGGACCACAAGCGGGCCTATGACGGGGATGAGGGGCCCAACACCGGCGGTATGGGGACCTTCTCTCCCAGCCCCTTCTACACCCCGGAGGTGGACGCATACTGCCGGAAGCATATCTACCAGGCCACGGTGGATGCCATGGCCGCAGAGGGGAGGCCCTTTAAGGGGGTTATCTTCTTTGGGCTGATGCTGACTGCCGGAGGGCCCAAGGTATTGGAGTACAATGCACGCTTCGGGGATCCTGAAACCCAGGTGGTGCTGCCCAGACTGAAAAACGACCTGGCAGAGGTGATGGAAGCCTGCATAGATGGACGCTTAGATCAGATCCGGCTGGATTTTGGCGATCAGGCAGCCGTATGTGTGGTGCTGGCCAGTGAGGGTTATCCCGGCGCCTATCAAAGGGGATTTGCCATCCGGGGGTTGGAGCATTTTGCGGAGAGGGAGGATGTGTTCTGCTTCCACGCCGGAACCAAGGCCACTCAGGAGGGCATATGTACCGATGGGGGCAGGGTGCTGGGAGTTACGGCCCTGGGTCCCACATTGGAAGCGGCCCGAAGGCAGGCCTATGCGGCGGCCCAATGGGTGGATTTTGACAACAAGTACATGCGCAGGGATATAGCCAAGGAATTTGCCTAAGTCCCAAAGGAGAGAGATATGTGGAAAAATGCAGGATACTGGCCGGCAAGGCTGTTGGCCATGGCCATGGCTCTGGCCCTAGGCCTGGGCTTGTGCGGGTTGGAGGCCCATGCCCAGGCCAGCGGAACCATCAGCTCCGCCTCCGCTAAGATACGGCAGGAGCCCTCCACCCAGAGCGCGGTGTTGGGCAGCCTTTCCTCCGGTGCTACAGTCACTCTGGAGGCCCAGACCCAGGGGGCGGACGGCATGACCTGGTACCAGGTCAGCGTGGAGGGAGGCCAGACTGGGTATATACGTTCGGACTTAGTGACCAAGGGGGCAGGAGATCTGCCTACGGTCAGCACAGGCGCCGCAGCTGCCGCCGCCCCGGGCGCAACGGCTGTAGCTTTGGCGCCCACGGTGGAGATAGAATATTTGCAGCCTGTGGCGGCGACAGTCACCGGAGGCCAGTCGGTGCGGGCCAGGGCTGATGCCAGCACCTCTGCGGCCATAGTGGCCACAGTATCCCCCAGCGTGGCCCTGCAGGTTATGGGCCGGGCCCAGGGAGCGGACGGCAATACCTGGTATCTGGTAGAATTTGACCAGGGCGGCGGTCTGGTCAATGGATTTATACGGGCGGATTTTGTCAGTCTATCCGGAGAGGCCCTGCCTCTGGAAGAGGTGGCCGCAGTCACCGAGGAGGTGCCGGAGAGCGAGCCGGTGGTTGAGGAGGTCAAGGAGTACGAAACCGTTCTGGAGGGAGAAACCTGGTATCTGGTGAACCAAGTCGAGTCCCTTCGGTATGATATAGTGCAGTATATCAGCGCCTCCAATCAGAATGCGGCTGCTTTGCAGGAAAATATCAAGACGGTGAAGATACAAAAGATAGCCATAGTCGTGCTGGTGCTGCTGTCAGCCTCCCTGGGTACGGCGCTGGCCATAGTCCTTTTCCGCCGCAGGGAGAGGGATGAGGATGCTTACACTGCAAGGGTGGAGAGGGAAACCCAGGACCGCAGGCGCAAGCCCCTCGCTCCTGGCAAGGGCCAGTCTGGTAAGGCGCAGCCCCCCAGGGCAGGGGCTGGAGTCAAGCCGCCGGCCGGCAGGACAGGCACGGGCAAGCCGGTGGCGGCGCCCGGTATGGCGGCAGGCGCATCAGCCAATGCTGTGCAGGCGGCCAGCCGGGTAAAGCCGGCAGGGGCGGCCAATCCCATGGGCAGGGGAGGCCAGCCTCCCGGACAGAAGCCCGGAGGCGTAGTCCAGGGCAAGGCGGCTGCGCCCGGAGGAGAGCAGGCAGCACCCCCCAGACGCCCGGCCTTTCAGTCCCAGACCACAGGGCCGGTGATGCCCAAGCCCCCTGGCCTGCCCCAGGCACATCAGGGCGGCGCTGCGCCAGCGGCCTCTGGCCAGCCCGCGCCCAAGAGGGATATCTTGGAGAAGCCCAAGCCCAGCTGGCAGGAGAAGGATCTGGCCAGGGATGACGGCGAGTTTGAGTTCGAGGTACTGGATTTTGACGATTGAGATGGCGGCCTTGACCGCAAATAGCGAATAAGGGAAAACCGGGAAGACAACTTAGGCGGTATGGCCTAGGTTGTTTTCTTGTGTTTCTTGTGATATACTGGATAGAACACGCAACCCCAGGCTCCGGCACCGTCCGGGCCTTAGCCGGCCATAGGGGGGATCATGTATATCAAGATAGATTTTCACAGCGGTGAGGCGCTGTATTTGCAGTTGTGCAATCAGATTATACTGGGCATAGCTACCTCCCAGTTCCGGGAGGGGGAGGCGCTGCCCAGTGTGCGGCAGCTGGCCCAGAGCATAGGCATCAATATGCACACGGTCAACAAGGCCTACACACTGCTCAAGCAGGAGGGATATTTGCAGGTGGACCGCCGCCGGGGGGCGGTGATAGCCGTACATGGGCCGGCGGCAGCCCATCTGGAGGAGGTCCGCAAGCAGCTGGAGGTCATCGTGGCCAAGTGCCATTGCCGCCGGCTGCCCAGGGAGCAGCTGCACCAGTGGATAGATGGGCTGTACGATGAATTAGACAAGCAATAAACTGTATTTTCATAAAGAGTCGAAGAGATTGGAGCGGTGTCTATGGAATTAACGCCCAAGGCGAAGGGGATATTGGAGCTGGCCAAGCGCATAGCCAAGAAAAAGGGTCAGGGATATGTGGGCACGGAGCATTTGCTCTGGGCCATTATGGGTGAGGGCAGCACAGCCGCAGCCAAGATTTTGGAGGAAAATGGCGTGACCGAGCCCAAGCTGGCCGAGTTGATAGACCAGCTGATCAGTTTTGATGGGGAGACGGCTGTCAAGGAGGGGGGAGAGTACTCCCCCCGCTTTGGCATGGTCATGGACGAGGCTTATCGCATGGCCCTGCAGCTGGGGGATGGCTCTGTGGGCACGGAGCATATGCTGATGGGCATTATCCGGGAGGGGGAGAGTGTGGCCAACCGGCTGCTGACCACGCTGGGAGTCAATGGGCAAAAGGCCTATTTGGAGTGCCTGGCGGCCATGGGGCATGATCCCGCGCCCCATGCGGATGATCTGTCCAAAAAGGCCCAGGGGCCGGCGGAGGCCGGGGTGCTGGCCAATTACAGCAAGGATCTGACCCAGGCGGCCATGGTGGGGGACTTGGATCCCACCATAGGCCGGGAGAGGGAGATACAGAGGCTGATGCAGGTGCTATGCCGCCGCACCAAGAACAACCCCTGCCTGCTGGGGGAGCCGGGCGTGGGCAAGAGCGCGGTGGTAGAGGGCTTTGCCGAGAGGCTGGCCCAGGGACGGGTACCCATAGCCCTGCAGGGCAAGCGGCTGCTCTCCCTGGATCTCTCCAGCATGGTGGCCGGCACCAAATACAGGGGTGAATTTGAGGAGAGGATCAAGCGGGTTATCCGGGAGGTCATAGAGGCCGGCAATATCATACTTTTCATGGATGAGATGCATACGCTTATAGGAGCCGGCGGCGCTGAGGGCTCTCTGGATGCGGCCAATATACTCAAGCCTGCGCTGGCCAGAGGGGAGGTGCAGCTGATAGGTGCCACCACTATAGCCGAGTACCGCAAATATGTGGAAAAGGATGCGGCGCTTGAGCGGAGGTTCCAGCCTGTGGACATAGAGGAACCCAGTCCGGAGGAGGCCGTGGAGATACTGGAGGGCATCAAGTACCGCTATGAGGCCCATCACAATTTGGGTATCAGCCGGGAGGCGGTGGAGGCGGCGGTGGCCCTCTCCATACGCTATATACACGACAGAAATCTGCCGGACAAAGCCATAGATCTGATGGACGAGGCTGCGGCCAGGGCGGCCATGGGCAGGGGGTACAGGGATGCCTCCATGCAGGCCTATGAGAGCCTGCGGAGACTGGATCTGCAGCTGGAGGAGGCCTTGACTCTGGGGCGCATGGATCAGGCCGCAGAGTTTCGGCAGAAGCAGCACAAGGTCATACGGCAGCTGGAGAAGAAACAAAGGGAGCTGCAAAAGAAGCGCTTTTTGCAGCCGGATATAGTTATAGGCCGGGCGGAAATAGAGGCGGCTGTGGCCATGTGGACCAAGATACCCGTGGAGAAGATAGCCGAGAAGGAGAGCGAGAGGTTGCTGCGGCTGGAGGAAACTCTGCACAAGCGGGTGATAGGCCAGGAAAAGGCTGTCAGCTCCCTGGCCAAGGCCGTTCGCCGGGGACGGGCGGGTCTGAAGGATCCCAAACGGCCCATAGGCTCCTTCCTATTCCTCGGACCTACAGGCGTGGGCAAGACGGAGTTGTCCAAGGCCTTGGCCCAGGCTATGTTTGGCTCGGAGGATGCGCTGATCCGGGTGGATATGTCCGAGTATATGGAGGGACATTCCGTGTCCAAGATGATAGGCTCCCCTCCGGGATATGTGGGGCATCAGGAGGGTGGGCAGCTCTCGGACAAGGTGCGCAGCCATCCCTACAGCGTTATCCTTTTTGACGAGGTGGAAAAGGCCCATCCGGATGTGTTCAATGTATTGCTCCAGGTGCTGGATGACGGCCATATCACAGATTCCAAGGGCCGCAAGGTAGACTTCAAAAACACCATATTGATCATGACCTCCAATGCGGGCGCCCAAAGGATAGTAGACCCAAAGAAGTTGGGCTTTGCCATAGGGGATACACCCAAGGCGGATTATGAGCGTATGAAGTCCTCGGTGATGGAGGAGGTAAAACGCAGCTTTAAGCCGGAATTTCTCAACCGCATAGATGACATCATTGTATTTCACCAATTGGACAAGGAGCATATGCGGCTTATTGTAGATCTGTTGATTTCCCAGCTGGCCCGGCGCTGCCAGGACCAGATGGGTCTGCAATTGCGGGTGACCACGGCGCTGAGAGAGCATTTGGTGGAGAAGTACGCCGATGCCAAGATGGGTGCTAGGCCGTTGAAGCGGGCCCTGCAGTCCGTTGTGGAGGATGGCTTGGCGGAGGAGCTGCTCTCGGGCCGCATTTCTGCCGGCGATGGGGTCCGGGTGGGATATTCCAAAGGGGAAGTGCGTTTTCACAAGATAGAGGGCTAGGCCCGGAAAGGCAAGAGCGATGGATAAAGAGATTTTGGGCAGGAACGGTGACGGCAGCCTATGGTTTGGGGATTACCGCCTGGAGAAAAAGGCCAAGGCGGAGGATTTCTCCCATGAGGGGGTCGTGTACAAGGCCAAGAGTTTTAGGGAGATCACCAAGTTGGAGAAGGACGGCCTGCTGCTCTTTGAGTCCGTGCCGGGTACCAGGGTGGAGGGCTTTGTCCAGGCGGAGGGCGGCCTGCGTTTTACTCTGGAAGGGGATGAGGATGCGCAGATCATTCTGGGCCTGGCTGAAGAGGCCAAGTACAATGTGGCTGTGGACGGCCAGGATGTGGGCATGATACAGGCCGGCCTGGGGGGAAAACTGAGTTTTGGCGTGGAGCTGACGGCCGGCCAGCCCGTGGCTGTGCGGGTGGAGAGGGCGTAGATGGCCAAGGCGAGCCGTGTGTATTTTTGCAATCACTGCGGATATGAGTCCGGCAAGTGGATGGGCCAGTGTCCCGGCTGCCGGGAGTGGAACAGTTTTGTGGAGGAACCCTCCCCCCGGGGAAAAAAAGGCGGCGCCCCGGGCCGCAGCGGCCTGGGGGAGCCCGGAGGGGAGGGGGCCACGCCGCTGGCCCGGGTGGAGGCCTATAGAGAGGCCCGCATGGATTGCGGCCTTGGAGAGATGAACAGGGTGCTGGGCGGCGGTATAGTGCCCGGCTCCCTGATTTTGCTGGGAGGGGATCCGGGCATAGGCAAGTCCACCATATTGCTGCAGGTATGCCGCCTGCTCTCTTTGCAGTCCAAAAAGATACTCTATGTGTCCGGGGAGGAATCCAAGGCCCAGATCAAGATGCGCGCCGACAGGCTGGGAGCCTTTGGCCCGGATATGTGGCTGTTCTGTGAAACATCCCTGGAGGCGGTGGAGGAACAGATACATAAGTCCATGCCGGATCTGGCCGTGATAGACTCCATACAGACCTTGTACGGAGAGGATATCAGCTCCGCTCCCGGCTCTGTATCCCAGGTGCGGGAGAGCACCGGCCGGCTGATGCGGCTGGCCAAGAGCTTGCAAATACCCATATGTATAGTGGGACATGTGACCAAGGAGGGAACAGTGGCCGGCCCCAGGCTGCTGGAACATATGGTGGACACGGTGCTGTACTTTGAGGGGGAGAGGCAGGCGGCCTACAGGGTGTTGCGCAGCGTAAAAAACCGCTTCGGCGCCACCAATGAGATAGGCGTGTTCGCCATGCGCAGGGAGGGCTTGGAGGAGGTATTAAACCCCTCGGCCTATATGCTCCAGGGACGTCCCCAGGGCCAATCCGGCAGCGTGGTCAGCTGTTCCATGGAGGGCAGCCGCCCTCTGCTGGTTGAATTACAGGCCCTGGTCTGCCGCAGCGGCTTTGGCATACCCCGCCGTCAGGCTACGGGTACGGACCAAAACAGGGTCAACCTGCTGATGGCCGTGCTGGAGAAGAAGCTGGGCCTCAGACTGGCGGACAGCGACTCTTATATCAATGTGGCTGGGGGCATCAAGGTGGCGGAGCCGGCCATAGACCTGGGCCTGGCCCTGGCCATCGTTTCCAGCTTTAAGAACAGGCCCTTGGATATGGGCTTGATGGCCTTTGGAGAGGTGGGGTTGGCCGGAGAGGTGCGTACTGTGGGCCGCCCGGCGGAGAGGGTGGCAGAGGCGGCCAAACTGGGATTTCATACCTGCGTGCTGCCCCGCTCTTGTATGGAATCTTTGCCCAAGGCCCCCGAGGGGCTGGCGCTGGTGGGCGTGGACCATCTCTCCCAGGCTGTGGAGGCGCTGTTTGGCTGAGGGCGGGGAGATTTTCCCGGGAAAGCTTTTTCCTAAGAGTTTTGCCTATTGACAAGGGGGCTTATGTTGTGCTAAAATACCCCTTGTCGGCTGGCGATAGCCAGGCTGTCTATGATAGGGGAATAGTACAGCGGTAGTGCGGCGGTCTCCAAAACCGTTAACGGGGGTTCGATTCCCTCTTCCCCTGCTGGTGGCTGCAACGCAGGATATGCGTTGCAGCTTTTTTCTTAGGAGCGGATTATGATATTGATAGGGGATAAGCAAATCCATACGATAGTCAGTGATTTTGACGGCACCTTGCTGCGGGGGGATATGTTAAGGCCCTCGGAGGAGTTCTTTTCACTGATTCCCTCCCTATTGGAAAGGGGGGTCAGGCTGGTGGCGGCCAGCGGCCGGCAATACGCCAATCTGCACGCCATAATGGAACCCTATGCCGGACATTTTGATTATATAGCCGAGAATGGGGGCATGGTGATGAGCCAGGGACGCCTATTGCACAAGATGGCCATAGACAGGGATCTGGCCAGAGCCCTGTTGGCGGACATGGTGCTGGAGGAGGGGGCGGAGGTGCTGGCCAGCGGAGAGGAAAGCTGCTATATCTCCAATTCCAGCCCGGAATTTGCCAGCTTGGTTATCGATGAGGTAAAGAATGTGACTCGGATCCTGGAGGATTTTGCCCAGGTGCCGGAGAGCCTGATCAAGATATCCCTGTTTTACACCCGGGGCAGCGTGCCGGAGAGGGCAAACCGGTATTTCCGGGAGAAATATGGGGAGAGGCTGCTGGTGGTGGAGAGTGGCAACGGCTGGCTGGATTTTATGGAAAAGGGCAGCGGCAAGGATGCCGCCCTGCGTGTCCTGGCGGACCGAAAGGGCTTTTCCCTGGAGCATACCGCTGCCTTTGGCGACAGTGAGAATGATATAGGTATGTTGGGCGCTGTGGGATTGTCGTTTGCCATGTCTACAGCGCATAAGGAAGTGATTTCTGTGGCGCATAGGACCTGTCATAGTGTAGAGGAAGTGCTTGCGCAGGCTCTTGCGCAGACCCCCTGGCCATAAGCTGGGTACGCAGCAGAGTGCGGCTGATGCTGATTTGCCGCCATAGACCCTCCAGCGTGTGGTAGGCGCACTGGCCTATGACCCGCCTGTCCTGGCGTATGGTGGTCAGAGGCGGCTGGCTGAGGGCGGCAGCGGGCAAATCGTCAAAGCCTGTGATGCTGATATCCTCCGGCACGTTTATGCCGTTTTCTATACAGTAATCCATGGCTCCCAGGGCCAGCAGATCGCTGCCGCAGAGGATGGCTGTGGGTTTTTTTTGCAATAAAACAGGGGCGGCGGCATGACCCCCCTTCCAGTGCATGGGCGCATTGGCTATCCATCCGTTTTTAACGGGCAGGCCCAGCTTGGCCATGCCCTCGGTAAAGGCCAGCTGCCTCTGCCGGCAGACCATGGAGGATAGTTCGCCGTTGAGAAACGCAATGCGGCTGTGCCCCAGCGCAGATAAATGCTGCAACATCATATCTATGGCCTCGTTATTGTCCGAGCCCACATACCCCACATGGGGGTTGTCCGGTATGTAATTGTCGAATAAGACCGTTGGTATGGTGGTTTTGCCTAAGGCCTCTATCCAGGGATCCCCCAAAGCCAGCCCTAACAGAAAGCAGCCGGAGAACTGATTCTCCAGCACATAGCTGTCATAGGCATGCATCTCCTGGAATTTGGCATCCAGAGGCACTATGACCAGATTCCACCCATGCCGGTATGCGGCCTGACGGAAACCCAACAATATATCATATCCAAAATCTGACGGGGCGGCATAGAGTATATGCTCTACGAATATACATAATCTCTTATGCTTCTGGCGCTTCATCAGCTTGCTGATGTACCCCATCTCTGCTGCGGTGTCTAACACCTGCTGTCGTACCTCCGGCCCTACATCATTCCCACCGTTCAAGACCTTTGAAATGGTGCTTTGGGATATTTGGAGCCGGTCGGCAATATCCCGTATTGTAATCATGTTGTTCCCCTTCAACAAGTAATTAACAATACTAGTATAAGCCATATTGGGCCACCTGACAAGGCAGCCAAAGGCAAAAGCCCATAAATAGGGGGGATTTTGGCATAATAGACAAAAAAAGCCCCTTTTCGGGGGGGCGAATCCCTGGCAAAAAAGAGCAAAAAAGAACGATATAACATTTATTATTTCTAAACGCAACGAAATCCCCACAGGGGGAAACCTGAAGGGATTTCGTTGTGTAAAAGGGGAATTCTTCCGGAAATTCACCTATAGGCGGCCTAGGTTTCCCTAGACAACCATATTGTATATCATTCATATTTGTTTGTCTACACGTTTTTTTCGTGTTTTTTCGTAAACTCCTATTTTTGTGAAAAATGCACAAAATCGGGGGGGGGGGGTAAAGCATATTCACCAAAAAATCACTTCTGGGTGAAAGCCATTTCCTCTAGCAGGGAGTCCGGAACGGTCTGGCCGCTGTTCTTGATGCGGCTGGCCAGCAGCTCCAGATGGTGCATCCTCTGCATCCGGACCCGTTCGTGGCGGGCCAGCATCTCGGCATAGAGGGGGTGCTGGCTCAGACTCTCCCTTATATCCTTGGTAAAAGGGCAGTAGGTGAAGAATATGCGACGGGCCACCTTGTTGAGCCGGGGGGAGCCGTTGCCCTCGAAGAGTATCCAGGTCAGGTAATCCCGCACAAACATCTCCTTAAAGCTGTTCTTTGCCCTCTGGAGGTTGGTGCGCAGCTTGTCCTTGGCATCCGGGGTCAGTTCGCTGTTCTTGCGGTAGAACTGGATGTAGTCGAAGTATTCGCTGGTCAGAGAACGCTCGGACACATCATTCCAGCGGCTGCCCTGTATACGCTTGCACATCTCCCAGCGGTACTCGCCGGTCAGGCGTATCAGGCCGGTTTCCAAATCCTCCATGTAGAAGATGGGAAAGGCCAGGCGGGCGGAGGTGGAGCGCTTCTTGCCCTCGATCTCCTGCCACATGACTCCCCTGATGCCGGCGCCGGGCATGAGTATGATGTCCGGCAGACATTCCATATGTATGCGTTCCTTGGACATGGTGTCCAGATTGTCCATGTCCATGACTTCCCGGTGGAAGGCGGAGTAATCTATGCTGCGTATCTTGTTCAGTATATCCCCCAGAGCCGAGGCGGTCACCTGGCTGGCGGAGTAATCCTTGAGCATATTTTTGGAGGAGAATATGGGGCAGAAAGCGGTAATGCGCCCATAAGTCATCTTATTGACCAGCGGGAACATATTGCGCAGCTCATATCCCACCTTGGCCATCTGGTTATTCTCCAGCGCCTTGTACTCTTCGTTGGTGATCACGCCGTTGAGCTTCTGATTGTAGATGTGGGTGGCATAATCCACGTCCATATCATTGCGGCTGGGCTGTTTCTTGCCCTGGTATATGGCCAGCAGCCAGTCATACAGAGTGTAGATGCCGCTGCTCCCCATGCTGGTCATGGCCATGGCCTTGCGGTAGAGGTAGGCCGCGCCTTCAGTTCCGGCCAGGCTCTCGTCCACATAACCGAAATACAGGAACATGCGCACGGCGGGGGGTATATCTTCCTTTTCTGTCAGCGTTTTGGTAAATATAATGGAGTATAGGGAGTAGAACTCCTTGGTAATGGCCTTGCGCAGATTTTCTACCGGCGCATCCAGGGCCTCGGGGTTCTCCAGTTCCTTGTAAGCGCAGATGTGCTTGCGGAAAGAAACGGCGGTATCCAGATCCACGCCGGCATAGGTCAGTATGGTTTCCAGGGATCCTGCCAAAACGCTGGGACTGCCCTGGCTCTCCTCCCCGGATGCCGCCGGGTACTCTCCCTGGGACATCAGGGCCAGGCCGTGTTGGAAATCCTGTATGCGCTTGTCCGCCATGGCCGCATCCAAGCCCTTTTCCCCCTGGAACTGGAGTATCATGCGGCTGATGTCCGCATAGAGGCTGTCAGACTCCGGCGCATCCGGGCCCAGACGGAAATAGAGGCCGGTGTAATATTGGAACAAATCTTTTTGGCTCTCATGGAAGTAGCAGCCCATCAGCTCCTGGCGGTAGCGCGCTTCCTCGTCCAGGGAGGTGTGGCTGCGCATAAAGTCCAACGCCGCCTTGCGGAGCAGGCCGATCAGCACTGCGCTCTCGCCCATCAGCGCATTGTTTGCGCCCTGGGAGAATATCCTTTGCAGGCCTATGTAATAGCTGCCCAGCCAAAGATCCGGAGCCGTGTCTATGCCCCTTTCCGCCAAACCCTTCATATTGTGGGGATTGCGGGGCATAATGCGGTAGCGCTCGCAGAGCAGGTTGTAACGCTCGTAATCGGCAAACAGTTCCTGGTAGAGGGAGGAACAGGATACGGCGGAGGCCTCGCACAGCTTTAGCAGGGTGGCCACCTGCCGGAAGCAGGAGTTGAGGAAGATGGCGGCCACATCCTTGTGCTTCTCCAGGAAATCCTCCAGATTGTCCATGCCGGCAAAGGGATAGGTCAGCATGGTCAGGCTGTCCTTGACCTTGTAGGTGAGGAAATGCACCTCGGAGGCGATCTCGCCTATGCCTATGACATCTCCCTTGTGGAGGGTATATCTGCCTCCGGGCGTGTACACGCTGACGCTGCCCTGGGTAATCAGATGGAGGGCGGTCATAGTCTGTCCGGATTTGTATATCATAGTACCCCGTTCCAATTTGATGCCGGTCAAGTCAAGCCTCCTCCCGAAAATGGACAAAAGCCAAGAAAAACACAATCAAGCCCCGGGCTTGGTTGCATTTTTGATTGGCAAGCGATTTTGATAGATAGAGTATAGCGCATTTTGTGTTTATTTCAAGATACACAAGGGGGGCTTTGTGGTTTTTGCCTGTGTATTTTTTGCCAAAGATGTGTTAGAATGGGCGGGAAATGCAAAATTAGCCAAAGGGGGTGGCCAGTATGCAGCAGGACAATCAGATTTTGGCCGGGGTATATGCCAAGGTGCTGGAGCCATTTTGGCCGTATATGGCCTGGCTGGAGAAGCAGAGGGGGAGTTCGCCTGCCAAGATGTACGACGGCTCCGATGAGGGCAGGGCCACCATGCCCTTTCCGGTATATGACGCCCAGCTGATGGCTTTTGTGCGGCTGATGGAGAAAAGTCCCATGATGGATAGGAATTACCCCTATCTCTACACCCGCCTGCGTATCAAGGATGTGCGGGAGGAGAGGGCGCTGATCTCCAAGGCGGCCATCCAGGACTGGGATATGCTATGCTGTATACTCTCCCGTTATGTGCTGGGCGGCCGTACCAAGGGGCGGCTGTGGAGCCAGGGTGTGGAGGAGGGCATATTCCTGGCCGTCCTGACCAAGATGCGGGAGATCATCGTATTTTGGACCAGCAAGGAGCAAGGGGGCGGCTGATGGGCTTGGCATCCGAAAAAAGGCGAAAAATTCTGGAGGCTGCCCGCCGGGTCTTTGCCCGTAAGGGATATGCCACTGTCACCATGCAGGATCTGGTGGAGGAGGCGGGTGTGAGCCGGGGGGGCATATACCTGTACTTTGAGCAGGTGGGACAGGTGTTTTTGGCCGTGTTGGCCCAGGAGGGGGCTGCAGAGGATAGGGAGGAGGCGGGGGGAGGCCGCCCTCCGGGCGGGCAGGCGCTGCTGGCCCTGTTTTTGGAGGAGTTTGCCAAAGATTTGTTCTCCGAGTCCTCCCTGTCCAGGGCTTTGTACGAGTACCATTTCGCCGCCCCGGAGCGGGGCTGGGAGCGGCCCTTTGTCTCTCAGTTCGCCGATTGCGTGGAGGTCATAAGCCGTCTGTTGGCTCTGGGCGTGCGGCAGGGACAGCTGGGCTGCAGGGATGTGCCGGGCACGGCCAGGCATATTATGTACACTCTGGAGGGGCTGCGGCTGGGCGTGCTGACTCTGGGCCTGGACAAGGCGGCGGTGGACAGGGAGATGGCGTATATTTTGGAGGGTTTGTACCTGGAGGGCGCAGGCCCCAGGCAGGCAAAAAAGGAGAGAGCGCGTGGTTAGGAGAATTTTTGTAGAAAAAAAGAAGGAGTTTGCCCACAGCGCCAAGGCTTTGGCCCAGGAGATACGGGGGTATCTGGGTCTGGACGCCCTGGAGGATCTGCGTGTTTTTATACGTTACGATGTGGAAAATATAGACGAGGCCACCTTTGCCCAGGCCTGCCGGGGCGTGTTTGCGGAGCCTCCGGTGGACCGGCTCTTCCATGAGGAGGTGGAGCTGCCTGACGGAGGCGTTTTTTTTGGCGTAGAATACCTGCCAGGCCAATTTGACCAGAGGGCGGATTCGGCTGTGCAGTGCATACAATTGCTGGCTGGGGGCGGGGCCCCCAGGGTAAGGGCATCTACCTGGTACTGGCTGGGGGGTGCCTTGGACCAGGCCCGGATAGAGGCTGTCAAGGCCTATGTCATCAACCCGGTGGACTCCCGGGAGGCCTCTTTGGACAAACCCCAGACCCTGGATATGGAGTATCCCGAGCCGGCGCCTGTGGCTCTGCTGGAGGGATTTTTGGAGGCAGAGGGAGAGGCGCTGGAGCAGATGTACCGAAGCCTTGGCCTGGCCATGACCCTGGCGGATTTTGCCCATATTCAGGCCTATTTCCGCCGGGAGGAGCGCCGCCAGCCCAGTATGACGGAGATACGGGTGCTGGACACCTACTGGTCTGACCACTGCCGCCATACCACCTTTTCCACCGTGCTATCCCGGGTGCAGTGGGAGGAGGGCAGGTATATGCCGGCCATGCAGGAGAGCTATAGACAATATATGGCCGACAGGGAGGCGCTCTATGGACAGAGGCTGGAGGAGAAGCCGGTCTGTCTGATGGATCTGGCGCTGATGGCCATGAAAACCCTGCGCAGCCAGGGAAAGCTGGAGGATATGGAGGAGTCGGAGGAGATCAATGCCTGTTCCATAGTCGTGCCTATAGAAGTGGAGAGGGATGGGGAGCGGACTGAGGAGGAGTGGCTGCTGTTCTTCAAGAATGAAACCCACAACCATCCCACGGAGATTGAGCCTTTTGGCGGCGCGGCCACCTGTCTGGGGGGCGCCATAAGAGATCCCCTCTCCGGCCGGGGGTATGTGTACCAGGCCATGCGGGTCACCGGCGCGGCAGACCCCAGGGCGCCGCTGGCGCAGACCCGGAAAGGCAAATTGCCCCAGTCCAAGATAGTCAAGGGAGCGGCCCATGGGTATTCCTCCTATGGCAATCAGATCGGTCTGGCCACAGGCCTGGTGCGGGAGGTCTACCACCCCGGATATGAGGCCAAGCGCATGGAGATAGGCGCAGTCATGGGAGCAGCCAAGAGGGGGAATGTGCAGAGGGGCAGCGCGGAGCCGGGGGATGTGATTATCCTGCTGGGGGGGCGCACGGGCCGGGACGGCATAGGCGGAGCCACTGGCTCTTCCAAAGTGCATACCGAGAATTCCCTGGAGAGCTGCGGCGCCGAGGTGCAAAAGGGCAATGCGCCTACGGAGAGGAAAATACAGAGGCTGTTCTCCAAGCCGGAGGTGTCCCGGCTGATCAAAAAGTGCAATGACTTCGGCGCAGGCGGCGTGTCTGTGGCCATAGGCGAATTGGCTAGGGGTCTGATTATCGATCTGGACAAGGTACCCAAGAAGTACGCCGGCCTGGACGGCACGGAGCTGGCCATATCCGAATCCCAGGAACGCATGGCGCTGGTGGTGGATCCGGCCCATGAGGCCCAGATGCTGGAGTATGCCCGGGAGGAGAATCTGGAGGCCGTCACTGTGGCCAGGGTTACAGATGCGGAGAGGCTGGTGCTGTTGTGGAGGGGGGAGGAGATAGTCAACCTCTCCAGGGCCTTTTTGGACACCAATGGGGCCAGGCAGGAGATGGAGGCCCGAGTGTCCTCTCCGGCGCAGGAGGATTTCTTTGGACGGCCGGCGGATGCCCGGGTGGCCTCGCTGCTGGAGCAGGGGGCCTGGGATAAGGCCTGGGAGCAGAGCCTGGAAAATCTGAACACTTGTTCTCAAAAGGGCCTGGTGGAGATGTTTGACTCCTCTATAGGAGCAGCCACAGTATTGATGCCCTATGGGGGCAGGAGGCAGTGGACGCCCAGCCAGACCATGGCGGCCCTGCTGCCGGTGCGGGATGGCAGCACGGATGCCGCCAGCCTGATGAGCTATGGATATGATCCTTATCTATCCTCCTACAGCCCTTACCACGGGGCGGCTTATGCCGTGGTGGAATCCCTAGCGAAGATCGCTGCCGTGGGAGGGGATTGCTCCCGGGTCCGGTTTACCTTTCAGGAGTATTTTTGCCGGCTGGGGCAGGATCCGGCCCGCTGGGGGCTGCCTCTGGCGGCGCTGCTGGGCGCATACTCCGCCCAGATGGGTCTGGGGCTGCCCTCCATAGGCGGAAAGGACAGCATGTCCGGCAGCTTTGGGGATCTGGATGTGCCGCCCACGCTGGTGTCCTTTGCCGTGGCCATGGGCCGGGCCGGGGATTTGGCTGGCCAGGAGTTGAAGCACGCCGGCCATGCGCTGGTGCATTTCCCCCTGCCCAAGGCGGAGTATGATCTGCCGGATTACGGCAGGGCCTTGGAGCTGTATGTGGGTCTGGGCCGTATGCTGCGGCAGGGGCAGGCCTCGGCGGCTTATGCGCTGGACGCCTATGGTCTGGCGCCGGCGTTGGCCCAGATGGCCTTTGGCAATGGCCTGGGCGTGGAGATAGATCCGGCTGTAGATCCGGCGAGTCTGTTTGCCAAGGAATATGGCGGCCTGGTGGCGGAGGTGGATCCGGCCCATCTGGAGGCTGCTCTGGCCCTGGGAGGCCGCGCCATAGGCCGCACCTCGGCCAGACCCGTGCTGGCCGCCGGGGGCTTGGAGCTGGAGCTGGAGGCGGCATTGGCGGCCTATAGGGGATCTCTGGCAGGCATCTTCCCCGATGGGGAGGAGGGTTTGGGCGAGGCCTTGGAGGCTCCCTTATACAAGCCGGATTCGGTGTATGTGTGCAAGCACAGGGTGGCCAAGCCCCGGGTGTTCATACCTATCTTCCCCGGCACCAACTGCGAGATGGACAGCGCCAGGGCTTTTGTCCGGGCCGGCGCAGAAGTGCGCGCCAGCGTATTTTCCAATCTGCGGTCTCAGGATATAGAGGAGAGCGCAGCCCGCTTTGTCCGTGAGATAGAGCAGGCGCAGATACTCTTCCTGCCCGGAGGCTTTTCCGGTGGGGATGAGCCGGACGGCAGCGCCAAGTTCTTCGCCGCTGCGTTCCAGGAGGCCAGGATCAAGGAGGCCATAGAGGCGCTGCTGGATAAGCGGGATGGACTTGCACTGGGCATATGCAACGGCTTCCAGGCGTTGATCAAGCTGGGTCTGCTGCCCCATGGGCGAATAGTGGGGCAGGAGGAAGATGCGCCTACGCTGACATTTAACACCATAGGCAGGCATATATCGAAGGTGGCGTATACCAAGGTGTGCAGCCATCTCTCCCCTTGGCTGGCCGGCGCCGGGCTGGGCGGGGTATATGCTAATCCCGTATCTCATGGGGAGGGCCGCTTTGTGGCCAGTCCGGAGTGGATGGCCCGGCTGGAGGTGGCAGGGCAGATAGCCACCCGGTATTGTTCCCCCGATGGCGTAGTTTACATGGGCGGCAGCTATAACTGCAATGGATCCTTTGGCGCTGTAGAGGGCATTACCTCTGCCGATGGCCGTATTTTGGGCAAGATGGCGCACAGCGAGCGCATAGGCGCCCATGTGGCCTCCAATATCTATGGGGAGCCGGATTTGGGTATCTTTGCCTCCGGGGTGCGGTATTTCGGCGCCTAGGAGCAAGCGCCGGGGCGGCAGAAGCCATGGGGTGCTGGGGGGCGGGAGGCTTAGGGCAGGCCGGGTTGGCCTGATCTGCCATGGCCGGGGGGCAAGACAAACCCTCGCCCCTTCCTGCCGGTGGGATAGGCGGCTCTGTAGTCAGATTTTTCAAAAAGTCTAAAAAACAATCAACGGAGATTAGGCCTACAGCGCGGGTGATCCCCAGGGGACATCCAGCGGCTGTGAGGTTGAGGAGCAAGAGATGCAAAATAAACAAGTGGTGGAGATGGCACAGTTGGCCGTACTCGTAGCAATACTGTTGTTGATGGCGTTTACGCCTATAGGGTATTTCCGGACTGGGGGCTTGGAGGTATCCCTGCTGACCATACCTGTGGCTGTGGGGGCCATGTTGGTAGGCCCTTTGGGGGGGGCTTTTCTGGGCGGCGTGTTTGGTTTGACGAGTTTTTATCAATGCTTTGGGCTAAGCCCCTTTGGCGCCGCGCTATTAGGCATACATCCTTTTTTTACCTTTGTGGTATGCGTCCCCACGCGGATTTTGATGGGATGGCTGTGCGGATGGCTGTTTAAGCCGTTGTATTCCGCCTCCAAGATCCAGCCTTTCAGCTTTTTCCTGGGCGGAGCGCTGGCGGCCCTGCTCAATACGCTGCTGTTTATGGGGGCTTTGCTGGCGCTATTTGGCCAGACGGAGTATATCATGGGCATACGCCAAAGTCTGGGAGCGGAAAATTTGCTCTTGTTTGTCCTGGCCTTTGTGGGTATCAACGGCCTTTTGGAAATTCCCTTGACCAGTCTGCTGGCGGGGGGCATATCTAAGGCGCTGCATAAGGCCCTTTGAGGGAGGCGGTGCCGGTATAGGGGGTAAATGGAAAATACAAGGGTTAGGCAGGGAGAATTTTTGTGGGAGGTATTCCTTTGTTCGCTGGGGGCTTATGGAGGGCCGGAGGCGCATTTTGGCGTATTTTTTGACCGTCTGGCCGGAAAAAAGGCCTATGTGGACAAGGAGGAGCTGACAGAGCTGCTGGCGCTGACCAGTTTTTTGCCGGGGCCCTCCAGCACCCAGGTCATTGTGGCCATAGGCTACAAATTGGGCGGGGCCTGGCTGGGCTTTTGGACTTTTTTGGTCTGGGCCATGCCGGTGATCTTGCTTATGGGCGCCGCCTCCTTTCTGGGGGAGGCGGCGGGGCGTTTTTCCCTGGGGGAGGAGCAGCTGCGCTTCCTGCCGCCCATGGCCGTGGGATTTATGGCTGTGGCCGCTGGCAATATCGCTGCCAAAACTATTAAGGGTGGTCTGGAAGCGGGCATATTTGCCATAGCTGCGGCTCTGGGATTTCTGTGGCGGCATCCCTTGGCCAACCCGGTTCTGATGCTGATGGGAGGCGTTATGGCGCTGCTGATAGGAGGGGCCGGTGAGAGCCGTATCCAAAGACGCATAAGGCCTCCCTGGGTCTATCTGGCCGTCTTTGCCGCTCTGGCTTTGGGAAGTCTGGCTGCGCCCTTGTTTCTGGATGGGGGCTTGGCAGCGCTGTTTGCCTCTTTTTACCGCTATGGCTTTATGGTCATAGGCGGCGGCCAGGTGGTGGTGCCTTTTATGCTGGGGGAATTGGTGGAGTCCCGCGCGCTGATTGGGTATGAGGAGTTTCTGACCGGCTTTGGCCTGGTCCAGGGCCTGCCGGGGCCTATGTTCAGCTTTTGCGCCTATGCCGGAGGGCTGGCGGCCAGGGGGCAGGGCCCTATTTATCAGTGGGCCGGAGCCATCCTGGGCGCTTTGGGCATATTCCTGCCTGGCATATTGTTGATTTATTTTGTCTATCCCATATGGGAGGATGTGAAAGGCCTGTCCTGGATACAGGGCGCGCTCTCGGGTATCAAGCCGGCATCTGGGGGCTTGGTGGCGGCCTCTGCCATGCACCTGATGTTCAAAAATGGCTGGGCTGCAGAGTCTTTGGCCGCATCTGCTCTCACGGCCATACTGTTGTGGCGGCGGGTGCCTCCGCCCCTGTTGGTGGCGGCGTCGCTGGCGGCTGGTATATTTTTGGGCGGCCCAGTTTGAGGAGGATATGATGGAGGCGGCTGAGGCAGGAGAAGCCAAGGCGGCGCAGGTTGAGTCAGGGTAAGCCAAGGCAGAGCAGGTTGAGTCAGGGTAAACCGAGGCAGAGCAGGTTGAGTCAGGGTAAGCCGAGGCAGAGCAGGTTGAGTCAGGGTAAGCCGAGGCAGAGCAGGTTGAGCCAGGGTAAGCCGAGGCGGAGCAGGTTGAGTCAGGGTAAGCCAAGGCGGAGCAGGTTGAGTCAGGGTAAGCCAAGGCGGAATGAGTCGAGGCGGAATGAGTCGAGGCGGTGCGTATTGGTCAGAGAAAGCCGGAAAGTTTTCCGGCTTTTTTGTTGCGAGAATTTTACTTTTTATATCTGATAATTAAATGAGTTGATGGCTTATACAGGATTGTGTAAAGTTTTTTCTAAACTTTACCCTTGTTCATATGGTCAAATGTGCATAAGCACTATATAATAAAATATATAGGGAATAGGCGAAATTTGGATATGGGGCTGTTGTCGCCGGAGGGCATTATTGAGGGGGAAGGAGTATGGAGAGGATGGGCAAGCGTTGCATCCATTGTGGAAAGGAGTCCAGTCCGGGGGCAAAGTTCTGCCGGCATTGCAGCCGGCCCTTTGGGGAGGCTGTTCCCCAGCTCTGCCCTGGGAGTTGTGCAGGCTGTGGAGGGGGATTGAACCCTGGGGCCAAATTCTGTCCGAGCTGTGGGCTGGCTGTGGGCAAGGAGGCAGGCCGGACTGTTGGCGGCGGACTGGGGGGCATGGAAACACCTAAGGGGGCATATGCCCGTGGAGCCGGCCATACTCCTGGGGGGCATACAGCTGGAATGCCGACAGCCGTAGGCGCTTCTGGGGGAAGGGGAACTGCCCCCGGGGCGTATCCTAGGGAATCCGGCCATACTTCTGGGGGGCATACTGCTGGAATGCCGACAGCCGTAGGCACTTTTGGGGGAAGGGGAACTGCCCCCGGGGCGTATCCTAGGGAATCCGGCCATACTCCTGGGGGAGATGTTGCCGGGATGGCCGCCGGCGGGGCCGGATATGCGCCGGAGCTGTCCCTGCCGGCCTGTACCCAGGGCGGGGAGCAGAGCCTGGGGGATTTTGCCTTGCAGGCTATGGAGGGTGCAGCGGGAGGGGCAATGCCCTGGACATTTGCCCAGGCGGCAAAGGCGGCTTCCCCTTTGGCTGTGATGCTGGGAGGAGTAAAAAATGGTATTTTTGGCATATTTGGTCTGATCACCCGGCCGGGGCGCCTGGTAGGGGCGCTGGCGCTGGGTTGTATTTGGGCGGTGATGGCCTGGGTGCGATTGGAGGGGTCTGCGCTTCCGGCCTGGCTGGAGGATGTTTTTTATTCGCCCGGCGGTTTGGGGCGCAGCGGTTTGGGCGTATTGGGCGGCTGGATGGGCCAGGCCTGTGTGGGGGCGGCCTGGATGTCTATATCTGGCGGAGGCTTAGGCGACGCCCTAAAGGGCTTAGGAGGAATATTGAAGAAAACCTCTGACAAGAAAAGTTTGCTTGTCTTTGTGCTGGGGATGGCGGCCAGCGGCCTGGTGTATTGGTTTTTCACCGGGACGGGAACCTATACCCAGGGCATGGCCAGTCCGGCTGCGGCCAGTGCCCTTTTGCACTTGCAGGCGCTGGGCCGGCGTAGGGGATTTCTCTACCAGTGGGCCGGCGCTGTCACGTCCCTGCGGCAAAAGGGCGGGCGGTTCCTGCGGCCCGGGCGGGCGCTCAGCTGGCTCTCCGGTGGGGCTGTGGGTTCGTTGTTGATTGCCTTGTGGGCCTGGATAGGCTGAGGGGGTAGCATGGGGAAGAAGTATGGGAGAGGTCAGTTGCACATGGGAATGATTCGCAGTTGGGGAGCGGTATCCATGGCCCTGGCAGTGGCTGTGGCGCTGGGTATGTGGCCGTTTCTTGTCTTGTTCTTTGGCGCTTCGCTGCCGGTCAGGGCCATGGAGGGCCAGTCCGGCCAGTGGGAGTGGGTGCTGACGGATACTATTTTTGTCAAATTGTTGGAGGATAGGGATGGACTGCTGGTAGCGGAGGATGTTCCCATAGAAGAGGATACCCATCTGTATGTTCCCTATGTGACCCGTAGCAGCTCGGCCAACCATTTTTATTCAAAATACTATACTCCCACCAATAATCATACCTACGAATGTGAAATCCGCTGGGGAGATCCGCCCCAGAGGGTGCGGGTGGGGCATGAGGCAGAGGATTTGTACATAGATATGGATTTCTGGGGAGATCCCTTTGTACAAAGCATGGACCAGCAGATTATGGCCGGACAATATTATCCCCAGATTTGGGCCTGGGTGGGTTCTCCTGAGTCCGAGGGTATGGATCTGTGGGCGCAGGCCGGTTGGCCCAAGGATTATTCCAGCCTGAGCTTTCCATCTGTGCTGCCGGCTTTTGACCAACTGCCGACTCTGGGCAGCCCGGATGCCCGGCTGGTGGTACAGCAACGTATACAACCCATGGATGACGGCTCCTCAGAGGGTATATATGACAGGGTGAGCCAGGCCTCGGCGGAGGAGCTGGACCAGCTGCGGCTGGTGGTCAGTGTAGTGGATGCGGAGGCGGCCATAGGCCTGAACCAGATGTTTCGTATGAGCTATGTCTACAAATTGGAGGGACAGGCCGCAGCCCCTGCGGAGGGCTGGATAGAGCAGGAGGAAACCACCATGGCTCAGGAGGATGCCGGGGAGGATGGGGGCGGCTTTGTCCTGCCTGATATCGTAGAGGGCGCGCCGGATTTTTCTTCGGATGCGGGGGGAAATGGAGGCCGGGCTGCGGCTGCCGGAGCCATAGGCCTGCTGGGCGCTGCCGCAGCTGCCGGAGCCCTGGCCGGGGGCAAAGATGAGGATGGGGGAGGAGATGGGGAGGATAGACAGGAGGAGAAGCCCCGCTCCCGGTACAAAATGTATGTGAACAAGGATTTTGGGGATAGGCTCAAGAAAGGGGAGAAGCCCAGGCCTGTCTATGCCCGCATGGTGGAGGTTACGCCCCAGGGCTGGGAGAAGGAGAGGGATGATCTCAGCCGCCGCATACAGATATATTCCGGGGATGGTTCCCTGAAGGTGGAGGACGGGGGATTTACCTCCAATGGCTATAGGGGTGCCTGGGTGTCCGTGCCGGAGGGCAGCAGCCAAAGCCGGGGTCAGGTGAGTTTTGCCTTTGAGGGTGAGGGCGGACGGTATATACGCCATGTGGTATTCCGACTGACAGAGGCCAAGATTTGTTTTGCAGAGGAGAATAAAGGCCTGCCGGCATTTTATGAAAAGGAGGTGGGCATAGCCTTTTCTGTGCTGGGTCTGGAGGGAAAACTCCAGGTGGAGGCCTGGGTAGAGGCGCACAGGGGCCGGCAGCCGGTCTACGATGTGCGGCTGGAGCAGCATAAGGATCTGTCTAATGTCTATTTTGCCTATATACGGGATATAGAAATGCGGCAGGAGGACGGGAAAACGCCACCTCCGGAACCCGGCACGACCACAGAGCACAGGCTTTGCGTGCGGGCTGCCGTGGGAGAGCAGGCGCTGGAGGGGCATATGCCCATATACCGCATCCATCTGGGCTTGCGGCTGTGTTTGGAGGGAGATGCGCTGGGGTGTTATTTGCGCGTCAATCCCTTGGCCCAGGGCAGGGCAGGGATACGAGCAGCCGGCAGGGATTTGGCGGACAATCTGTCTGTCACAGGCCTGATGGGCCTCAATCCCATGGCAGCCATGCTGGAGGCCAGTTTCCAGGGCGGTGTTTCGGCCTCCAAGGCGGCCACGGACCAGGCGGTCAATCTCCGGCCGGAGGATTATGCGCCCTGTACCACCAAGGGCCGCCTGCTGCTGTTGAGTTGGAATGAGGAGAAAAAGGAGATAGAGAGGATATCCGTATTGCCGGACAGGGGAGCCTGCCAGGTGGAGGCCGTCCAGGTGGAGAACAGCGAGATGGCCCATGGGGGCGCGGCCCAGGCCCGTCACCAGGGTCTGGTAGACAGTCTGGGCATATGGGCCTTTCCCACCAAGGAGGTGGATGCGCAGGGAGCCAGGATTATAGAATTAAGCACAACCAGGGCAGCCTTGGATCCTCCCACCCGCATACGGGTCAAGCTGAGGGTGGCGGCCACTTATCAAGGACGGCAGTATAAGGTGGAAAAGGAGGTACTGCTGCACAGCATGCCTATGCGGGATTTCGCCCTTATGGCGGGAAGTGAGCAGGACAGACTTATTGCATGGGATGATCATGTGCGGGAGATGCTGCTCAGCATCCAGAGTAAGATTTATTCCTCGTATATGTACCATCTCTTCTCCCTCCACGATCTGATAGAGCGCATGCTCAATGGGTATGACCGGCGCTTTGGCTATGATACCAACCAGGTCAATACGGTGATGGAGGTGTGGACTGGCTTTCTCAAGGGGGAAAAGACCGGCGCCAGGGGCGAGGCGGAAAAGGTCAGCCTCTCGGATGATCTGCAGGCGTATTATGCCTTTATGGAGGGCATGAGGGATAACGGAGGCATACTGGGCCGCATCGCGCTGGGCGTGTGCTCGGCGGGTTATTCGGAGTTGGTATTTACGGCCATGGATATAGGGGAGAAGATGCAGGCGGCCGTAATGTCCTGCAAGGGGGATAGAGAATTTGGCTTCTGGGATGGCATGCAGCTGGGCATACGGGAGTATGTGTACTCGGAGTTGCAGAGCCTGGCCTTTGGAACGGCCCTCAAGGGCGCAAATATGATGGGCAGCGCCATCATAGGCGAGGCCATAGGCAAGGCGGATTTGAATATTGCGGATTCCATTACCAAGAGCTGGCGCAGCGCCATGGACGGGGCGGATGAAGCCCTGCGCAAGAGCAGCAAGGTATACAGCGGAGGCGCCAAGGCCTTGGATCAGGTCAAGAATTTCTTGAATGTGGGTTCCGGGGCGGCTAAGGGAGCCTTGGACAGGAACGCCCAGATGGATGAGGCGGCGCAGAGGCATGCCCAAACCACCATTGCCCAAAGGCGCATGGGCATGGGGGATAGGGTGATGAGCGATGCGGAGTGGAATGCCAGGGAAATCATGGACATAGCCAAGGCCCGGGGCATGGACAAGCTGCGCGATCTGGATCTGGCCCAGAAGCGGGTGGCTATGAGCCGCCGGGGAGGCGGGGATTTCTGGGAGGCCAAGGCGGATTACGCCAAGAAGGCCGAGGCTGTCTGGACAGACAAAAATGCGTTAAAGCAGCTCAAGGCGCTGGAGGGCAGCCGTGGCACGGATATGCGTATAGAGTTTAACAAATACCGCAATGGCGTGCAGCAGCGGGTGTTGGAAAAGACCCTGGACGATCTGGCAGCGGAAACCGGCAAGAGCCGTGCCAATCTCTATGTGAACAGCGTAACCGGCAACAGCCAGTATGATGAGTTGTCGGGCAAGGTGACGGCGGAGGATCTGGATGTGAGCATCACCGAGGTCAATTACTCGGATCCCACCAGGGAGGATATTTATCTGGTGCTGGACAAGGATATGGCGGACAAGGCGCTGGCCCGCAATCTGTACAAGGAGGTCAACGGCGTGGAGGCGGCCAGCATAGAGGAGGCCTTAGATTTCAAGCAAAAGCACGATATTACCTATGTGCAGCCCCTAAGGATGAAAGGCCAGGAGCTGGAGTGGGATATGGAGGCCTTTATGGATGTCAAGGGCATGCTGGACCCTGCCGCCCATGGCCGTGCACTGCGAGGGCTAGAGATGAACAGGCAGACCATAGCCCACAAGGGTATGGAGAGGTATCAAAGGGGGGATGCTCTGGAGGCCCAGGCCAAGGATCTGCTGGAGCAGGCCAAGTTGGCCCGGGGAGAAGTCAAGGCGCAGCTGGAGGCTCGGGCCTTGGATTTGCAGGTGGAGGCTTATGCCGAATATGTGGAGGGCACCAGGCAGATTACCAAAATGACAAACAAGAGTTCTATACCCCGCAATGCCCACAGGATGGCCAAGGGCCATGCCGACGCCTTTGGCCCTCGGGAGCGGTATATACATGCGCTGGGCCAGGAGGTGGGCAAGGACCTCAGCCCCGGGGAGTTCTTTCAGGAGCTGGAGGCCGCCTATGGCATGGACAAGCGGCAGTATACCAAGGTTATGGCCGACTGCCTGAACTGAGCCGGCGGTGTAGGTACACAGACTGGCGAAAAGGCGCTATGATGGGGGTGTAGAGCGGTGTGGAGATAGAAGAGAGGAGTATGCTATGGATAGGAAGGTGGCGGCCAGGGTGCGGGGTGTGCGGGCCATAGACGGGGCCGGCGTGCATTTGGTGCGGGTGCTGGGCCGGGAAACGGCGGAGGCCTTTGATCCCATATTGATGCTGGACTCCTTTGACAGCACACGGCCCGAGGAGTACACGGCGGGATTTCCCATGCATCCCCACAGGGGCATAGAAACCATCAGCTATGTGTATCAGGGGCGTATGCGGCATAAGGACACGCTGGGCAATGAGGACGAGATCGGTGATGGCCAGGTGCAGTGGATGAACTCCGGCTCGGGCATACTCCATGAGGAGCTGGTGCCGGAGGCGGAGCGGTTGCTGGGCGTACAGCTCTGGCTCAATCTGCCCAGGGAGGCCAAGATGAGCAGGCCCAGCTATAGGGCGCTGGGGGAGGCGGACATACAGGAGATACCCTTTGAGGGCGGATACCTGAGGCTGCTGGCCGGCCGGTATGGGGATTTCCAGGGATACCAGGGAGAATATCTGCCCTTGGATTATTATGACGTGCACTTGGAGGCAGGGGCCCGGCTGCGGTTGGAAACCGGACGGGAGGAGGCTGTAATGGCCTTTACCCTTCTTGGGGATGCAGTGGTGGCAGGCGAGCATATATTGGAAAAGACGGCGGTCAAGCTGGGTAAGGGGGAGGCGTTGGAATTGGCCGCTCCGGATGCGCCGGCCCAGATCCTGGTCATCAAATCACGCCCCCTGGGAGAGCCTATAGCTTGGGCCGGCCCCATAGTCATGAACACTAGAGAAGAGTTGGACCTGGCCTTTGCGCAGCTGCGGCGGGGGGAGTTTTTGCAAGGGGGGATGGATTTTCGGGTGTAGGGCTTGGGTTGTGAGATTTTTTTGCAATAGAGAAAGTGCTTGGGCAGAAGCTATAATTCCGCTGTTGAGCGGGGTTATAGCTTTTTTTATAGGGGAGCATTTTTGTGAACAACACTGCAGAGATGCTCCCCCAAAAAAACATGCAATATGTAGAATATACACATAGCCCTTTACCAAAAAAGCTTGGCTTTCACATCGCATATGGATGGGTAATGTCTGCTTTTTCTGGCGCAAATGGGCTATTTTTGACATTCTGTGGAGTAAAAGATACAGAAAAAATGATACAATAAGTTATTGGAGTTATGAAAATCCATTTGTATCCCATCAGCATCCTTCATCAGCGTAAACCCATGAAAAAAATTGGAGGGAATTTATGCTGAAACACATAAACAAAAATGACTTGTTTTATGAGTATTATTCGCAATGGATTGCTGTGTATAAAGAGGGTGCGATCAGAAATGTCACGATGAAAAAATATGTTTTGACGCAGTCGTGGATTAAAAAATTGGCACCCGACTTAAAGGTAGGTGAATTGTCTAGAATAACATATCAAAGGCTGCTGAACGATTATGCAGAGTCCCATGAAAGGCAATCAACTATGGATTTTCACCATCAGTTGAAAGGCGCTGTTTTGGATGCTGTGGATGAGGGGCTTGTAGAGAGAGATCCCACCCGAAAAGCCATCATTAAAGGCAAGAAGCCAAGAGAAAAGAAGACCAAATATCTCAACCTGTTCGAATTGCACAAGCTGTTATCGGATCTGCATTTGGGACTGGATCTGAATTGGGATTGGTTTATCTTATTGGTGGCGAAAACTGGAATGCGGTTTTCGGAGGCCTTGGCCATTACACCCAATGATTTTGATTTTTCTAAACAATCCTTGTCAATCAATAAAACCTGGGATTATAAAAGTGGCAATGGTTTTATGCCAACAAAAAATCTGTCATCAGTCAGAAAGATTCAAATTGATTGGCAGCTTATCATTCAGTTCTCAACACTGGTGAAAAACCTGCCTAAAGATGAACCTATTTTTGTTTCGGGCAGTATCTATAATTCTACAGCAAACGATATCTTATGCAGGCATTGCAAACGTGTTGGAATACCTGTTATTTCCATTCATGGTCTTAGGCATACCCACGCATCTTTGCTATTGTTTGCTGGAGTGTCTATAGCAAGTGTCGCACAGAGGTTAGGACATTCCAGTATGACCACTACGCAAAAAACCTATCTTCACATTATTAAGGAGCTGGAAAATAAGGATGTGGATTTGGTTATGCGTTCATTGTCCAGTTTGAATTGATAACGATCACTTACGCTGATGAAGGGTGATAAGGTTGTCCAATGATTCAAAATATCCCCCTATTTTGTCTTGTTCAGGCTTGGATGGAAACATAAATTCAAGGTTCCCAAGCATCTGCCCGGATATCTCGGCAAAGGTGGATCCAGAAG
>JBGYPP010000093.1:0-34583 GCA_041838515.1 Acetatifactor sp.
GGCTGATTACATTAACTACTACAATAACGAGCGCATCCAGGCAAAAACAAAGTGGATGCCACCTGCAAAGTACAGAACGGCATCCACCTGTTGAGCCTCGATCATAAATCAATGTGTCCAGGGAACTGGGTACATATCAAACTTAGTTAGTGCGACAGCCCCTTTTCCTTGTTGGTGTCAGTATGGGTATTGCTTGAGAAAATGTCCGGAAATCAAAAGCGGATCTGGCCATATACCATGGGGGTAGGCACCTGTCTAGACGGCGGCTGGGAAATTGTGCTACAATTAGCCACGCTGGACAGAGGAGTCCGGAGAAAGGATGGTTGATAGTGGCGAAGAATCAAAGGGAAAAGGAAAGGCCGGAGGGAAGCGGCTGGATGGATGGAGGAAAAAGCGTTTTACAGGGCATAGTCATAGGTATAGCCAATATCATACCCGGGGTCAGCGGCGGCACTATGATGGTGTCCATGGGCATATATGACAAGCTTATCCATGCCATTACCCATCTCTTTTCTGAGTGGAAACAGAGTCTGCTCTTTCTGGCGCCCATAGGCCTGGGCATGGTGCTGGCACTGGTAGGCGGCGCCTTTGGCATAGAATTCTTGTTTCTGCATTATCCCGTGCAGACCACATTGCTGTTTATTGGTTTGATCCTGGGAGGTTTTCCGCCGGTCTGGGCTAAGGTCAAAGGGCAAAAGTTTTGCCTATCCCATGCATTGTGCCTGCTGGGTTTTTTTGCCCTGGTGGCCGGCATGGCCATATTTGGCAATAGCGAGGGTGCGGCGGCTGATGTGCGTTTTAGTCTGATCAATGTGATCCTTCTGTTCTTTGTGGGGCTGATCGCCTCGGCCACCATGGTCATACCCGGAGTCAGCGGATCTATGGTATTGCTGCTTCTTGGATATTACAAGCCTATCATCGGTTCCATCAGTTCCTTTATCAAGGCTGCCCTGGCCATGGATGTGCCGGGCATAATGGCCGGTATAGGTGTGTTGGCCCCCTTTGCGCTGGGTATGGCAGCCGGCATATTTCTGATAGCCCGTCTGATGGAAGTCCTGTTCAGCCGTTATCCCTTGCAGGCGTACTGGAGCATACTGGGTTTGCTGGCGGCCTCGCCGGTGGCAATATGGGTTTTGGGGGATTTTCCCGCCATAGGCTGGGTACAGATTTTGACCGGTTTGCTGGCCTTTGGCCTGGGCTTTTTTGTGGCCCGGCGCCTGGGAGATTGACATGGAAGAGGGCAGGGGGACTTACAGGCCCTATGAGGCCTTTGCGCATTTGTATGAGCTGTTTATGGATCAGGTCCCCTATGGTCTGTGGAAGGATATGGTGCTGGAACAAATCCGCCTCCACGGAGTGAGCCGTCCCAAGGGGATATCCTCCCCGAAAGGGGAGGAGGCTACCAGCCGAGAGGGATGGTCGGAGGAGAGGGATCTGATTGTAGATCTGGCCTGCGGCACCGGTACCTTTTGCCGTATGCTCGCTCTGGAAGGGTACGACTGCATGGGCGTGGATGTGTCGGAGGAGATGCTGGAGGTGGCCAGAAACCATGCCGAGGATCCGGGGGATATCTGGTATCTCTGCCAGGATATGCGGCAGCTGGATCTCTTCGGCACGGCCGGCACCATAGTCTGCCTTTGCGATTCCTTGAATTATCTGTTGGAGGATGGGGAATTAGAACGGGTATTTGCCTTGGTGGACAACTATTTGTACCCAGGAGGCCTGTTTATTTTTGACTGGAACACGCCTGCCAAATATCTCTCCATAGGCGACAGCACCATAGCGGAGAATAGGGAGGAAGCCGCCTTTATTTGGGAGAACCAATATGAGGAGGCCAGCCGCAGAAATCATTGTCTGCTGACCTTTTTTGTGTCCGAGGGAGAGGATATCTTTGGCCGCTGCCAGGAGGAGCATACCCAAAGGGCATATACCACCCAGGAGGTGGAGGCTGCACTGGAGGCGACGGGGCTGGAACTTTTGTGCATGCTGGATGGGGAGGGTGGCGGCCCCGCAAGCCTGGATAGCCAGCGGATACTGGCAGTGGCCAGGGAGAGAAAGAAGCAAAAACGCTGATGAAAGCTGTCTGCATCCATGGCGGCAGTGGCCAGGGAGAACAAGAGGCAAAAAAGCCGATAAGCGCCGCCTGCATCCACACTGGCGGGGCAGGCGGCAGGAGATGAGGTGGGGCATGAAAGATGCTTTGTTAAGAGCCAGCGGCGGGGATGGCCAGGTGCGCGCCCTGGCTGTGCGCTGCGCGCAGGGGGTGGAACTGGCCAAAAACATTCATAACACCTCCCCCGTGGCCACGGCGGCACTGGGCAGGCTGCTGGCGGCCGGCTGGCTTTTGGCTGCGGGCATAAAGGAGGAAAAGGGGCTTTTGACCCTGCAGATCAAGGGGGATGGCCCCATAGGCTCTCTGGTGGTGACGGCCTGGCCGGATGGGCGGGCCAAGGGGTATGCGGCCAGGCCCTTGGTGGATCTGCCGGCCAATGCCCGGGGCAAGCTGGATGTGGGCGGCGCCGTGGGCAGAGGAACGCTGTATGTCAGTCGGGATAGAGGCTTTGGCGAACCCTATCTGGGCCAGATCCAGCTGGTCAGCGGGGAGATAGCCGAGGATATCACGGCATACCTGGCGTATTCGGAGCAAAGTCCCGGCGCCGTGGGCCTGGGAGTGCTGCTGAACAAGGACAATACCATAAGGCAGGCCGGCGGATTTCTGGTGCAATTGATGCCGGATGCCACGGAGGAAACCATAGACAGGCTGGAGGCCAACCTGGCCGCGCTGCCTCCGGTAACCTCTATGTTGGAGGAGGATGCCTCCTTGGAGTCTTTGCTGGGCCGGGTGCTGGAGGGTTTGCAGCCCCGATTTTATGGTGAATCTGATATCTGTTTTGCCTGTGATTGCAGTCGGGAAAAGATGGAAAAGGCCCTGCTGGGCCTGGGGCCGGCAGAACTTCTCTCCATGGCAGAGGCTGGAGAGCCTGTGCATATGGGCTGTCAATTCTGCCAAAGGGAGCATATCTTCTCCCGGGAGGATTTGTTGGCTCTGCGGAGTGAGGGCTGTCGGGCGGAGCCGGAGAAAGAGGCGGATTCGGCAGGCGAAAATACAAATTGCAAGTTTTATTGCGAAAAATAGCTGGCGGATTTCCTTAGGTTTTTAGGGATTTTTTCTATTTTCCAGGACAGGGAATGGGGATATTGGGGGCAGATGTTTTGCTAGTTGCAGGTTTTCTTGCGTTCTCTCTTTCGTATATTCTAGGCTGGGCAGCCCTTGCTCTCTGCCGGAGGCGTGGGGATATGGAAGAGGGGCGGCAATACCCCCGGCCGCTGGCCGGGAGCAGGAGGGTTTTATGCGGGGAGGCAGGTGGCGTATATGGCAGAGCAGGCAGCCGGGAGGGCGGATGGCCGGGTATGCCAGTGAGGGGCAGGAGGCCGATCCAGATGGCGAAGGCAGGAACAGTCTGCGCCAGGCCATATCCAGGGCCAAGGGCCAGGGGGTGGGCTGGAGTTTTCTTGCGCTGATCTGCCTGCTGTTGGCCGTGGCCAGCCTGCTGCGGCCACCTATGCTGGATCTGAGCCTTTCTACGCCCATCACCCAGGGAGGGTGGAATTACCTGCCCCCAGGCCGGTATACGGTAGCGGCCTATTATCAAAATTCCCCCAAGGGCAATATGCTGCTGGCGGCCACCACCCAGGCCACCGGGGAGGACAATGTGGCCTGGGTGGAGTATTTCCGGGGGGAGCTGCCGGAGGGTACAGGCGTATGGGAGGCGGAGTTTGCGCTGGAGGAGGGGGTGCGGGGGCTGTGGTGGCATACCGGCGCCGAGGCCCATCTTTCCATGGGAGACGCCCAGACCATACTCTATAGGGTGCATATACGGGGCCTGGAACCCTTTGCCACGGACCACTGGTTTTTGTTTTGCCTTTGGCTGCTGGCCGGGGGGATATGCCTGCTGCAGGCGCTGGGGCTGGGATTGAAGCGGCCCTTGCTGCACCTGGCCATGGTGGGCGGGGCTTTCTTGCTGACCCTGCCGCTGTGGAATGATTTCCTGCCGGAGGGCCATGACCTGGCATTTCATCTGGCGCGTTTGGAAAATCTCTACCAGGGCATGGCTGCCGGGCATTTTCCCGTCTATATAGGGCCGGTGCAGATGCAGGGCTATGGATATCTGACCAATGTGTTCTACCCCTATATCTGGCTCCTGCCCGGGGTATTGTTCCGGGGGCTGGGGGTGAGCCTGATGCTCTCGTACAAATTATTGATATTTTTGTATCATTTGGCGGCGGGGTATATGGCTTACTACAGCCTGCTGGCCATGTCCGGAAAAAGGCTGACGGCCTCCATAGGCGCTTTTTTGTATCTTTTTGCCTCGTACCGCCTGCTCAATGCCTATTCCCGGGCGGCGCTGGGGGAGCTGTGCGCCATGGTATTCTTTCCTCTGGTGATCTGGGGCGCCCATGCGCTGATGTCCGGCAGGTGGAGGCGTTTTCCCATCCTGGCCATGGGTTTGGCCGGGGTCATGCTCTCCCATATACTGTCGCTGGAGATGGCGCTGCTTTTTTTTGCCCTGGCTGGCCTGCTCTGGTTCTTGTTTGTGCCGGTGGAGAAAAAATGGCTGTGCGCAGGCGGTTTTTTGGCCGCCGGCGGCCTGGCCCTGGCGCTGGGCGCCTTTTTTGTCATTCCCTTTCTCCGGTACTTTGACGAGAACTTTTTTGTCAAATCCATGGAGGTGGATTTGGACATATCGGCTCTGTACTTCTCCCAGGCATTTGCCCTCTTTCCTCCGGGATCCGGATGGAATCAGGTGAGAAATAACACCTTTGGGGAGATGCCCCTCAGCTTGGGCTTTGGCCTGCTGCTGGGACTGGCGCTGTTTTTGGCCATGCTGGTGCTGGAGGGCAGGCCTGGGTGGCGAGGGTGGAAATCCGCCATGGCACAGTTCGTTCTGGCTCTGCTGGCCCTGCTGGCAGCCTCCTGGATGATGCCCTGGGATAAGTGGCTGGAGCTGTCTTTGGTGGAGAGGGTGTTTGCGCCCTTTCAATTCCCCTGGCGGCTGTTGGCCCCGGCAACGGCCCTGTGTCTGCTGCCTGCCAGCCTGGGTTTTACCTGGCTCTGGGAGCAGAGGGAGGCGGCCGCCAAGGCGGCGGCGGTTCTGGGACTGGGGCTTGTCCTGGCCTCGGCCATGTATTATTTGGACAGCCTGGCCCAGGGGATGAGCGCCTATGATCTGCTGGGCAGCCAGGCCCAGATCCAGGGTCTGGACAGCGGGGATGCGCTGTATCTCTTCGCCGGCCATGAGCATTATGCATATCCCCGGGACAGGGCCAAGGTCTATGTGCTGGGAGAGGCCAAGGCAGAGTTTTCCGGCTACCGCCGCTGGGCGCCGGATTTGGAGGTGGATGTAGAGATAGTGGAATACCATCCGGAGGCCTTTTTGGTATTTCCTCTGTATTATTATCCGGGATATGAGATATGGCTGGATGGGGAGCCGTTGGAGGTACACTCCCGGGAGGCTGAGGGTATGCCGGGGCTGCTGGCCTGTCCCCTGCCAGCCCGGGGAGGGCATATAGAGGTGCGCTATGGCATCCCCTGGTATTATCACGCCGCCAACGTCCTGTCTTTGGCGGCCTTGGCGACGCTAGGCGGTTTGCTGGCCTGGGAGCGGCGCGGATGGCTGTGGAGAAGGAGGCAAAAATGAGATTGGAATTTACCAAAATGCAGGGCTGCGGCAATGATTATGTATATGTAAACGGCATGGCCCATGCCGTGCCCAAGGAGGAGAGGCCGGCGCTGGCCCGGCGGATCAGCGACAGGCATTTCGGCGTAGGCTCTGACGGCCTGATCTTTATCGATGCCGCGCAGGGTGCGGATTTTACCATGGATATGTACAATGCCGACGGCAGTTCTTCCCCCATGTGCGGCAATGGCATACGCTGCGTGGGCAAGTATGTGTATGACAAGGGTCTGACCGGCAAAACCCGCTTGGATATACTGAGCGGCGGCGCCCATAAGGAGCTGGAGCTGCGGCTGGAGGGGGGGATGGTCAAGAGCGTGCGCGTGGATATGGGCGCGCCCATACTGGAGCCGGCCTCCATACCCCTGTTATGGCCGGGGGAGTCCATGGTAGCGCAGCCTGTGTCCGTGGGAGGCCGGGAATATGCTATGACGGCGGTATCTATGGGCAATCCCCACGCCGTGATCTTTTTGGATAATGTGGCGGATTTGGATTTGGCAGCCATAGGTCCCGCTTTCGAGCATCTGGATATCTTCCCCCAGAGGACCAATACGGAATTTGTCAAAATAGTCAACAGAGGTCTGGTGGAGATGCGGGTCTGGGAGAGGGGGTCCGGGGAAACCCTGGCCTGCGGCACGGGGGCCTGCGCCGTTGCAGTGGCCGGCGCGCTCTGCGGCTTGACCGACCCCGGAATTACTGTTAGACTTTTAGGCGGCGAGTTGGACATTACCTGGGATGGGCATGTGTTTATGGAGGGGCCGGCCAGGACGGTATTTGAAGGGGTGTGGATAGATTGAGCAAAGATCAGAGCCTGCTCTCCTTGCAGGGCCTATCCAAGGCCTTTGGCAAGACGGGAGTGCTGAAGAACGTGAGTTTGGACATAGCCGCCGGCGAGTTTATCACCCTGCTGGGGGCCTCCGGCTGCGGCAAGACCACCACCCTGCGCATTATCGCCGGGCTGGAGAGTCCGGATGCGGGCAGTGTGCTGCTGGATGGCCAGGACATCACCCATTTGGAGCCCAACAGGCGCAATGTCAATACGGTATTCCAAAATTATGCGCTGTTCCCCTATATGACGGTGGCGGACAATATATCCTACGGCCTGCGCATACGGGGAGTGGTCAAGGACAGCATACGCAGGCAGGTGGGGGAAATGCTGGATCTGGTACAGCTGCCGGGGTTTGAAAAGCGGTATCCGGACCAGCTCTCGGGGGGGCAGAGGCAGAGGGTGGCCATAGCCAGGGCCTTGATCAACCGGCCCCAGGTGCTGCTGCTGGATGAACCCCTGGGCGCATTGGATTTAAAATTGCGGAGGCAAATGCAATGGGAGTTGAAGCGCCTGCAAAAGCAGCTGGGTCTGACCTTTATTTATATCACCCATGACCAGGAGGAGGCCCTCAACATGTCCGACCGCATAGCCGTTATGCATGAGGGAGTTCTGGAGCAGGTGGGAACGCCCAACGATGTGTACTACCGGCCGGAGACCTGCTATGTGGCCAGTTTTGTGGGGGATGCCAATATCCTCCGCTGGGAGGGCGGGGATTACGCCCTGCGGGGGGAAAATCTGCTCTTTGGCCAGGAGGGCTGCCATCTGCCGGCCACGGTGGCGGAAAAGACTTTTGCTGGCGGCCAGCTGCGCATACATTTTGTTCTGGAGGACGGCCAGTCGCTTTGGGCCGGCCGATTTGGCCTGGATGTGGATTTGGGCCTGGGAGATAGAGCCATGGTGGGCTGGAAGCCGGAATCTCTGGTTCCCATACGCTGTGAGAAAAACTGGCAAAAAGCCTAGGGAGGAGGCGCCATGCGCAAGTGGAGATGGGAGCGGGCTGCCCTGTTGGCGCCCATGTACCTGTTTACCATAGCCTTTGTGGCCCTGCCCATACTGTGGATGTTCGGTTTGAGTTTTATGGAGAGGGGCCGTATCTGGGGCGTGGAATGGGTGTTTACCCTGGAGAATTACGCCAAGATTGCCGATCCCCTCTACCGGGGCATATTTTTCCAATCCCTCCGCCTTGCCCTGATATCCACCGGGGTCATCGCGCTGCTGGGATACCCCATGGGGTATTGGATGTCCCGTATGTCCGCAGTTTGGAAGCGGCGTATGATGGTTTTGATTATGATCCCCTTTTTTACCAGTGCCTTATTGCGGCTCTATGGCTGGATTATCGTTTTTCGGGGAAATGGTGTGCTGGACAGCGTTCTGATGGGTCTGGGCATAACGGAGAAGCCCCTCAAGCTGCTCTATTCCTATCCGGCCGTGGTGGTGGGCATGGTGTATGCGCTGCTGCCCTTTATGGTGCTGGCTGTATACTCCAGCGCGGAGAAGCTGGACTGGAGGCTGGTGGAGGCGGCCAGGGATCTGGGAGCATCAGGATTCCATACCTTTAGAACCGTCATCCTGCCTCTGACCATGCCGGGCTTGCTCTCCGGCGTGGTGCTGAGTTTTATTCCCTCTATGGGCCTTTTCTTTGTGGCGGATCTGCTGGGCGGGAATAAGATCGTGCTGGTGGGATCATTGATACAGGAGCAGCTGACCAAGGGCAGGAACCAGCCCTTTGCCGCAGCCCTCTCCGCCGTGCTGATGGTGCTGACCACGCTGATTATCCGCTTTTATGTACGGCTCTCCGGCACCTCCCGATTGGAGGGTGTATGAAAAAAACAAAAAATGGGGCTTTCTGGTATGTGGGTATTATGATATGCTTAACATATATACCCATTTTGCTGACTGTGTTGTATTCCTTTAATGCTTCCAAGATATCTTCGATTTGGGGGGGATTTTCCCTGCGATGGTATGGGGAGCTATTCCGGGATAAGGACATGGCTAAGGCCTTGTACAACAGTCTGTTTTTGGCCTTTTCCAGCACCATCTGCGCCGGAGCCATAGGCACGCTGGGCGCGCTGGGCATGCGCCACCGCAAGAATCCTGCGGACGAGGCCATCTCTCAGGTGGCCATGTTGCCCATTATGATACCGGAAATCATACTGGGTATGGTGTTTTTGTCTATTTTTTCCTGGATGGGCCTGCCCTTTGGCATGGTGACGCTGATTATCGCGCATACGGCCTTTTGCATACCTTATTTTTACTCTATGGTCAGCGCCCGCCTGGTGGGCATGGACAGCCTCCAGGAAGAGGCGGCCATGGATTTGGGCGCGGGCAGGCTGCGCGTGTTTTGGGATGTGACCCTGCCTATGATACGGCCGGCCCTTCTTTCGGCGGCCATGCTGTCCTTTGCCATGTCCTTCGACGATGTGGTGATCAGTATCTTTGTTACCGGTCCCGGCACCAATACGCTGCCGGTAAAAATATACACTACATTAAAGACCGGAGTCACGCCAAAGGTCAATGCGCTGGCAGCGCTGATGCTGGCCGTGACCTTGCTGCTGCTGGGGGCATCGGCGGTTTTTGCGGGTATGGGGAGGAGATACAGGGGGAGGGAAGGTTTGGACGCCCCGGAGGCGTTGAGAAAGGAGATGTTATGAAACAATTGGCGAAGAGTATGGGCGCCGCTTTGCTGGCCGGCGCTCTGTTCCTGACGGGATGCGGAGGGCAGTCCGCCGCCACTGGGCAGACGGCCCAGAGCGGGGAGGCGGCCCAGGCTGGCCAAACCCTCAATCTCTACACCTGGGAGGGTATGTTCCCTCAGGAGATTCTGGACGGGTTTACCCAGGAAACCGGCATAGAGATACAGTATTCCAACTTTGATTTTGGCGAGGATATGCTGGCCAAGCTGGAGGAGGCCAAGGGCGGTGACTACGATCTGGTCATAGCTGACGACTATATTGTGGATATGGCCATACAGTCCGGCCTGGCCCAAAAATTGGACAAGGCCCGGATTTCCACCTATGAAAATATCAATCCCGTGTTTATGTCCCAGTTTTATGACGAGGAAAATGCTTATACTGTGCCTTACGGGGCGGGCATACCCCTGATAGTATACGATTCATCGTTGACAAATGTGGCCATAGACAGTTATGCTTCTCTGTGGGATCCCGCATTGGAGGACAATGTGGCCATCATAGGCAACCACAGGGTGGTCAACGGCATGGCGCTCAAGGCGCTGGGCCAGTCCTTTAACACTGAGGATCTGGAAGTCATACAGCAGGCCGGGGACAAGCTGCTGGAGCTGGCGCCCAATATACGGGTCATAGGTGACAGCAATACCCAGGATTTCCTGGTGAGCGGAGAGGTGGCGGCTGCCTTTTTGTACACCTCCCAGGTGTATGCGGCCAAGATGGCTCGTGAGGATCTGACTGTGGTATACCCCAAGGAGGGCCTGGGATTTGGCATTATGGCGGCCTTTGTGCCCAGCCAGGCGCCCAATGCGGCTGCGGCCCACAAATTCCTGGAGTATATCAGCGATGGGGAGCGGGCGGCCAGGTGCTTTGAGCATTTGGGATACTATTGCACCAACAAGGCTGCGGAGGAATTTATCGCTGAGGAGATGCGCTCTCTGATCATATTGCCGGAGGATGCCGCCCAGGGGGAGATTATCCAAAATATCTCTCAGGAGGCGGAGGATCTGCACGGACGCATCTTTAGCGAGTTCAAGGCGGCTTGTGATTAACAACCAGTCAATATAAGGGTCGGAAAGGAAGGAGAGGGAGCGGGCATCATGAGAGGGGACAGCAAACAAAAACAGCATAGGATCAACCTGATAGTCATTTTGGTCATGGTGGGTATTTTGGCCGTCCTTCGCCTGACCCAGGGCTTGAACGGTTCTGCAATTGCGGCATTGGGATTTATGGCCGGGGCGGCAGTGCTGTGCGTACTGTATTATTTCCTTATACCGAATGATCTGGTCAAGGTGGTGGCCACATTGTGGACGGGCGGATTTGCCGCGTTGATTTATGGATACTTCGTGCCCGGCTCTTCCAGGGTGGCCTTTTTGCCCTATGTGCTGCTGGCCATGGCGGGCAGTTATTTTGTGACCAAGTATATCTATTGGTCCATGTTCCCTATCTGCGGCGTGATGCTGCTGGT
The DNA here is from genome assembly GCA_041838515.1 of Acetatifactor sp. GTDB lineage: Bacteria > Bacillota > Clostridia > Lachnospirales > Lachnospiraceae > JBGYPP01. Next base: position 10,717 of record JBGYPP010000093.1, read on the forward strand.
GTCCGTTCTCCATCCCCAGACGGTGGAGGGCATGGCCGAGGCCTCTATAGCCAGCGCCATCACCAAGACTCTGATCCTCCTGGCCGTGGTCTATGTTACCGGCTTGAACACCCGCAGGGGTGAGGAGATGGTGGCCGAGGCCCAGTATATGCTCTCCACGATCGAGGCGCAGAGCAATACCAGCAAGGATGTGGCCCAGAGGCTCAACCAGGCCATGGAGTCCAGCGGAAGGCTGATGGCGGAAGTATCCAGCCGCGCCCAGGGCGTAAAGGAATCGGCGGATCAGATTCATGTGGCCATGGAGAGTCTGATGCAAGGAATTACCACCATTAACGAGAGCGTGGGTACAACCGCCCAGGCTGTCACCGAAAATGAGAAGATCTCCCAGTCCCTGGCGCAGAGCTTTGCCCAGGTGACCGGATCTGTGGACAAGGGCAGCAAGGGCGCGGCCAAGGTAAAGAGGGAGCTTGGGCAGATGTCCCAGGAGGTGGAGAGCGCGCTGGAGGTGACCCGGGAGCTGATGGGGCGCATGAACAGTATTCATTCCATCCTGGATGAGATCAACGGCATAGCCAGCCAGACCAACCTCCTCTCCCTCAACGCCTCTATAGAGGCGGCCAGGGCCGGGGAGCATGGCAAGGGATTTGCCGTAGTGGCCGGGGAGATACGGGTGCTTTCCGAGGGTTCGGCCAAGGCGGCGGGCAATATACAGTCCATACTGATGGAGCTGATGGATGTGGCGGAAAAGGCCTCCAAGAAGATAGAGGCCTCCAGCAAGCTCTCCGGCAAGGGGGCTGTGGAGATGGAGGCGTTGCTGGCCATGCTGCAGGATGTACAGGCCACAACCAACGAAACCGGCAGGATCATGGAGGCCGAGCACGAGGCCATAGAGAAGGTCATTGCCAAGGTGGGCAAGGAAATGCAGGTCATAGGCATGGAGATGAACAACCTGGTGGCTGTAGGCGAGGAGAATTTTGCCATGGTGACCAATATCAACAATACCATCAACGAGCAGAGCGATGCCATACGCTCCCTGGAGAGCCAGATGTCCGCCGTATCTGTTCTGGGCAAGGAGCTGGAGATCTAAAACAGGGGATGACAAGGAAAAAGAGCCAGGCCGCCGGGGCGTTGCCCCTGGGGTTTGGCTCTTTTTTATCATCTGACAGGTGCGGGATATACGCCGGCCAGCTGATTTATGTGCATAAAAAAAGCACGAGACGGGGATCGAACCCGCGACCCCCTCCTTGGCAAGGAGGTGCTCCACCGCTGAGCCACTCGTGCAGATAAAAAATCATGAAATTCTTACAACAGAAGTAATTTTATCATAATGGCTGGGGAGTGTCAATAATAAAAATGTTTTTTTTAAGAATTTTTTTGCCGGCGGCGGAACAGGGAGAACAGCCAGGGGATAAGGCCGTCCTCTATAAACCGCTTGGAGGCCAGGGCGGCCAGGAAGAGCAATAGGCTCATGGCCAGGGCTATGGACAGGCTCTTCCCTTCCAATACATCCAGGGGATAGAGCAGCCTGTGTACCGCCAGAATGGGATAGTAGTGCAGCAGGTAGAGGCTGTAGGAGGCAGAGCCCAGGGAACGCAAAAACCGGGGCGTGCGGTAGCAGGCATCAGCCCAGAGAAAGGCCAGGCATATGCCGGCGCCGGGCAGGGACAGCGAGAGCATGCGGCCCAAGCCCTGGGAGGGTATATAGGGCATGAGCCAGGGATAGGCGGCCAGCATGGCCAAGGCGGCCAGCAGGGCTGTCAGGGAGCCGACGGGCCTTTTGTGGCCGTAGAGCCGGGCGCCCAGATAATATATGCCTATGCCCAGGGCGAAATCTGCCATATAGTGGCGAGTGAAGAAGTAGGACAGAGCCTCCCAGGAGAAACCCGCAGATTGGCCCGGGGAGAGGGGGTATGCCATGCCGGCAAACGCCAATAGGCCGAACAGGCCGCCGACGATCAGGCCCCGCCAGCGGTGGGCATATCTGTTGGCCAGGACAAAGCAGAGATAAAATGCCATTTCCACGTTTAGGGTCCATCCCAGCCGCAGCAGGGGCTGCACTATGCCGGGGGATATGGAAAAGGGAATAAAGAGCAGGCTGGCCGCAAGAGAGGGCAGATCCGCCCGGGTCTGGGCAAAGAGGCCCGGCAGCGCCAGCGCGGCAAAGAAGGTCAACAGTGTCATGGCATAATACAGGGGAAGCAGCTTGCGCAGCCGTCTGCCCAGAAAGGGCTGGCCCTCCAGACGGCTGGAGTGCATGGCCGTAAACCCGCTCAGACAGAAGAAGATATCCACGGCAAAGGATCCTCGTCCAAAAAAGGGTATATGTTCCCAGAGAATGCAGAGCGCGGCTATGGCCCGCAGCGCCTGCAAGGAGTCAAAGTATCGGTTGTGATAATCCCTATAGCTGTCCATCATGCCTCCTGCCTGCCATGGCCTTGGGTGTGGGCGACAATATGTACCCAGTATACAAGATGGCGGCATTCCGGCACAAGTCCGGCCTGCCGGGCCGGATACTATTTTGAGCAGGGGAGGAATAGTGGTATAATAAGAGAAAACTACATTTTCACGGCTGGCCGGCAAGGACGGGCCATAGCAAACAGCCCTTTACAGAGAAGAAAACATAAGAGGGAGTATGGGAAAAAGAACGCAAGATAAATTGCAAAAACAAAATAAGAATGCAAGAAAACCTGAAAATAACCCTGCCAAGGAGTCCGGCGGATATACTACCCGGGAACTGATGGCCCGTTTTCTTCCCTATTTTGCGCCTTACAAGGGGATATTGGCCAAGGATCTGGCCTGTGCGGCTCTGACGGCGGCCTGCGGACTCTCCCTGCCCATGATTATGCGTTATATCACCGATGTGGGCCTAGGGGATGCGGCCAGTTTGCGCCTGGGTACTATAGCGGCGCTGTCCGGCCTGTATCTGGTTCTGCGGCTGGTGGAGGCTGCGGCCACTTATTATATGAGCAATATGGGGCATGTGATGGGCGCATATATAGAAACGGACATGCGCCGGGCGGCTTATGGCCATTTGCAGAAGCTGAGCGACTCTTATTATAATCATACCAAAATAGGCCAGATAATGGGGCGCATCACCAATGATCTCTTTGACGTGACCGAGTTTGCCCACCACTGTCCGGAGGAATTTTTTCTGGGGGGATTGAAGGTGGCCGTGGCCATGATCGTGTTGATGGGCGTTCATCCCGGATTGACCCTGCTGCTCTTTGCCATGCTGCCACCGGTGTTTTTTATTTACCGCATACAAAATGGCCGTATGCGCCAGGCCTTTAGCAGGCAGAGGAACCAGGTGGGGGAGCTGAACGCCAGGCTGGAGGACAGTCTGTTGGGCCAGAGGGTGGTCAAGGCCTTTGCCAATGAAAATCTGGAAATAGCCAAATTTGAAGAAGGCAATCAGGCCTTTTTGGAAACCAAGAAGCTCTCCTACCGCTATATGGCTGCCTTTTTTACCACCTCCAGGCTGGTGGACGGCCTGCTCTATCTGACGGTGCTGGGCGCTGGCGGCGTTTTTCTGGTCTGGGGGCAGATCAGCCCTGGGGATTTGGTGGCCTATTTGCTCTATGTGACGGAGATGATCACCACTTTGCGCCGTTTGATGGAATTTACCGAGCAATTCCAGAGGGGCATCACCGGCATAGAACGTTTTGTGGAGATTATGGATGCGGATATAGACATATTTGATGCGCCAGACGCCCGGGATTTGCAGGATGTACAGGGAAATATTGCATTTGAGCAGGTCAGCTTTACCTACAAGGGGCGTCAGGAGGGGGATGGGGAGGCCGAGGTATTCTCCAATCTGGATCTGACCATAGGAGCCGGAGAGAGGGTGGCCATAGTCGGCCCCTCCGGCGGGGGCAAGACCACTCTGTGCAATCTGATTCCCCGTTTTTATGATGTGGACAGCGGCAGGGTCTGCCTGGACGGCCGGGATGTGCGGGAGTATCGCCTAAAAAGCCTGCGGGACCATATAGGCGTGGTGGGGCAGGAGGTGTATCTATTCTCCGGAACGGTGGAGGAAAATATAGCCTACGGACGGCCTGGAGCCGGCAGGGAGGAGGTCATAGAGGCGGCCAAGGCGGCCGGCGCCCACGATTTTATTATGGAGCTGCCCCAGGGATACGATTCCTATGTGGGCGAGAGGGGTGTTCGCCTTTCCGGCGGCCAAAGGCAGAGAATCAGCATCGCCAGGGTCTTTTTGAAAAATCCCTCCATACTGATTTTGGATGAGGCCACCTCGGCGCTGGACAATGAGAGCGAGTATTATGTAGGGTTGGCGCTGGCCGGACTCTCCCGAGGCCGCACCACGCTGACCATAGCCCACAGGCTTTCCACCATACAGAACAGTGACAGGATCGTGGTGCTGGGCAAGGAGGGCATATTGGAGCAGGGCAGCCACAGCCAGCTGATGGCCTGGGGAGGACATTACGCCGCCTTGCAGGAGAGGGCGGCTTTGGGAACTTGAGGAAAGGAGGCGGGTATGAAATTACATTTTATCGGCGCGGCCAGGGAGGTGACCGGGAGCTGCCACTATGTGGAATGCGGCGGCCGGCATATGCTGGTGGATTATGGCATGGAACAGGGGCAGGATGTGTATGCCAATGTGGACATACCTGTGCCGGCGGCGGCCATAGATTTTGTGTTTTTGACCCATGCGCATATAGACCATAGCGGCCTGCTGCCCCTGCTCTACGCCCGGGGATTCCGGGGGCGGGTGTATGCCACGGAGGCTACTGTGGATCTCTGCGATATTATGCTGCGTGACAGCGCCCATATACAGCATATGGAGGCGGAGTGGAAGAACCGCAAGGCCAAGCGCCGGGGGGAGGGGGAGGAGTTTTTGCCTCTCTATACCATGGAGGATGCTATGGGCGTGGTGGCCAGGATGTCGCCCTGTACCTATGGGGAGCGCATAGAGGTGGCCGAGGGGATAGAGATGCGTTTTACGGATATAGGCCATCTGCTGGGTTCCGCCAGCATAGAGCTGTGGCTGCGGGAGGGGAACACGGAGAAGAAGCTGGTGTTCTCCGGGGATATAGGCAATACAAACCAGCCCCTGATCAAGGATCCGGCCAAGACGGCGCAGGCGGATTATGTCATTATGGAGTCCACTTATGGAGGCCGCTTCCATCCCGCAGACAGGCTGGATTATGTGGAGGCCCTCTCCGGCATATTGCAGCAGACCTTTGACAAGGGAGGGAATGTGGTCATACCATCCTTTGCCGTGGGGCGCACCCAGGAGCTGCTCTATTTTATGCGGCAGATCAAGGAGGAGGGGCGGGTCATAGGCCATGGCAACTTCCCCGTGTATGTGGACTCCCCTCTGGCCGTGGAGGCCACCAGCATATTCGGGGCAAACCACAGCCAGTGTTATGACAGGGAGGCCATGGAATTGGTGCGGGCCGGCAAGAATCCCCTGAGCTTTCCCGGGCTTCGGCTCTCGGTCAGCAGCCAGGAGTCCAAGGAGATCAATTTTGAGAATACGCCTAAGGTCATCATCTCGGCCTCGGGCATGTGCGAGGCCGGGCGCATACGCCACCATCTCAAGCACAACCTCTGGAGGCCGGAATGCACTGTGCTCTTTGTGGGTTATCAGGCCAACGGCACTCTGGGCCGTTATCTGGCGGAGGGGGCCAAGGAAGTGCGGCTCTTTGGCGAGGACATAGGCGTGCACGCCCAGGTGCTGTTCTTGGCAGGACTCAGCGGCCATGCGGACCAAAACGGCCTTTTGGACTGGCTGTCCGGCTTTGAGGAAAAACCCCGCAAGGTCTTTCTAGTCCACGGTGAGGACAATGTGTGCAAGGATTTCGCTGGATATCTCCAGGCGGAGCATGGGTACAAGACCTCTGCTCCCTATGGAGGCTCTATCTTTGATCTGGCGGCCGGCCGCTACGCCTATGAGGCTGAGCCTGTGCCGGTGGGCAAAAAGGCCAAGGCGGCCACCGGCGCCCACGGCAAGCTGGTGGATGCGGCTAAGCGGCTGCTGGAGCTGGCCATGCGCAGCGAGGGTATGGCTAACAAGGATATGGGGAGGCTCAGCAGCCAGATACACAGTTTGTGTGACAAATTTTTTGCCCATTAAGGAGGCGGCCTATGAGTATGGCAGACGAAATTTTCATAAAAATGTGCCAGGACATCTTGAACAATGGTACATCTACCCAAGAGGAGAAGGTGCGCCCCCATTGGCCGGACGGGGAGCCGGCATATACGGTCAAACGCTTTGGCGTGGTCAACCGCTATGATCTCTCCAAGGAATTTCCCATTTTGACGCTGAGGCCCACGGCCTTGAAATCCGCCACAGATGAGCTGTTGTGGATATGGCAGAAAAAATCCAACAATATTAGAGATCTTAGCAGCCATATCTGGGATGCCTGGGCGGATGCGGAGGGCAGCATAGGCAAGGCCTATGGTTATCAGATGGGCGTAAAGCACAAATATAAGGAGGGGGAGATGGATCAGGTGGACAGGGTGCTGTATGACCTGGAGCACAACCCCTTTAGCCGCCGGATCATGACCAATCTCTACGTGCATCGGGATCTGCACCAGATGCATCTCTATCCCTGTGCCTATGGCATGACCTTCAATGTCAGCCGACGGCCTGGAGAGGAGAGGCTGGTGTTGAATGGTGTGCTTAGCCAGCGATCCCAAGATGTGCTGGCGGCCAATAATTGGAATGTGGTACAATATGCCGTATTGATACATATGCTGGCCCAGGTGCGGGATATGGCCGCGGGGGAGCTGCTGCACGTCATAGCCGATGCCCACATTTATGACAGGCACATACCTCTGGTGGAGGAACTGATCTCCCGCAGGCCCCAGCCGGCGCCCCGCTTTATCCTCAATCCGGAGATACGGGATTTCTATGAGTTTTCCCCAGGGGATGTCAGCTTGGAGGGATACACGCCCGGGCCGCAGATCAAAAATATACCCATAGCCGTATAAAGGAGATCGGATGAATATCATCGTGGCTGCCGATGCCCAGTGGGGCATAGGATATGAGAATCAATTGCTGGCCCGCATACCGGCGGATATGCGGCGTTTCCGGGATATGACCCTGGGAAGGACTGTGGTGCTGGGGCGCAAGACGCTGGAAACCTTTCCGGGGGGCAGGCCCCTGCCGGAGAGGGAGAATATCATACTGTCCACCAAGCCTGCCTTTGCTGTGGAGGGCGCGGTCGTAGCTGCCTCCCTGCGGGAGCTGTGGAAGCTGCTGGAGGGACGTGATCCGGCGGAGATTTTTGTCATAGGCGGAGCCAGCCTCTATAGGCAGCTGTTGCCTTATTGCCGCCGGGCCTTTGTCACCCGTATAGACCACAGCTACAGGGCCGACAGCTTTTTTCCGGATCTGGACGGGGACGGGGAGTGGGAGCAGGTGGCGCGCAGCGAGGAGCAGAGCTGCTTTGACATCACCTATCACTTTGTAGAATATGCCAGGCGCAGCGGGCATAAGCCCCTGCCCGGGCTTTCATAGGGCCGCAGGCGGCGGGAGGGTAGGAATATATGGAAAAACAGTCTATGGATGCAGTGGAGATGGATTGGAGCACGTTGGGTTTTGCCTACAGGGATACCCCCTGGAGGTATCACTGCGACTACAAGCAGGGGCAGTGGCAGGAGGGGGGATTGACGGCCTCCAACCACATCAGCCTGCATGAGAGCGCTGGCGTATTGCAGTATGCCCAGACGGTCTTCGAGGGATTGAAGGCATACAGGCAAAAGGATGGCAATATCGTGCTGTTCCGTCCGGAGGAGAATGCCAAGCGGCTGGAGCAATCTGCTCTGCGGCTGGGCATTCCCCCCCTGCCCCAGGGCAGGTTTGAGGAGGCCGTCCTGGCGGTGGTCAGGGCCAATCAGGCGTATGTGCCGCCCTTTGAGAGCGGAGCCTCCCTCTATATACGGCCCTTTCTCTATGGCAGCGGCCCGGTCATAGGCGTAAAGCCGGCCGAAGAGTACAGCTTTCGCATATTCACCACGCCGGTGGGTCCGTATTTCTCCAAGGGGGCAACGGGCTTGAAACTCTGGGTCAGCGATTTTGACAGGGCGGCGCCCAGGGGTACGGGACATATCAAGGCAGGCCTCAATTACGCCATGAGCCTGTATGCGCTGATGGATGCCAAGGCCAGGGGCTATGATGAGAATATGTATCTGGATGCCGTCACCCGCAGCAAGGTGGAGGAAACCGGCGGCGCCAACTTCCTCTTTGCCACGCCGGAGGGCAGATTGGTGGCGCCGGCCTCCGGAAGCATACTGCCCTCCATCACCAAGGCCTCCTTGTTGGCCGTGGCCAGGGACATACTGGGCATAGAGGTGGAGGAGAGGGAGGTATACGCTGCGGAGATGGAGGGCTTTGCCGAATGCGGCCTCTGCGGCACAGCGGCTGTCCTGTCCCCGGTAGCCTCGGTCTGCTGGCAGGGCCGGGAGATCAGCTTTGTCCGCTCCAGCCATCCGGAGGGCGTGCTGCAGAGATTATACAGACAGCTGGTGGCCATACAGAGGGGGGAGCAGCCGGCTCCCAGGGCTTGGATACGGCCTGTATTGTAGAGTGAGGAGAAGATATTGGCATATAGGTGGAGATGGGCAGTCTGGCTCCTGGCGGCGGCCCTGGGGTTGGCATCCTGCGGCCAGGGTTCCCGGGTGATTTTTACTAAGGGGCTGGCCGCTGAGGAGTTGTTTTCCCTGGGAGAGGAGAGGGGCAGCAAGGCCCAGGTGGAATTGTTTATGGGCGCCATAGAGGGCGGCTATGCCTCGGCCTACGGCCAGGAGCTGTGGCAGACCGGAGGCGGAGTCCAGTTGGAGATGGAGGTGCGGGAGCGGGCCTTGGAGGCTCTGGCCCGCACTAAGGCCATGGCTCTGCTGGCGGAGGAGGAGGGCCTGACTCTGGAGGCGGCGCAGCTGGAGGCTGCCCGGACGGCTGCTTCGGCTTATGTAAAGGCGCTGGAAGAGCAGGGGCTGGCTGGGGAGGAGGCCGTCCTGGATGCCGACCAGGCCCAGGCCCTGTACCGGCAGATGGCCCTGGCGCAGAGAATCTATGCGCAGCTCATACAGGATATACAGCCGGAGATCAGCGATGACGAGGCCCGGACCGTGGTCTGCGCGCTGGTTTTCCTGCCCAAGGAGGAGAGGGATAAGGGGCAGTACCACCTGCAAACCATGCAGGAGATACGCCGGCAGGCCTTGGAGGCCGGGGCGGATGTGGCTGTGCTCTTTGCCCGGCACAACCAGGCGCCGGAGGGCGAACTGCGACTGCGCCGGGGGGAGGCGGATCCCCGGCTGGAGGAGGCGGCCTTTGCCCTGGCCCAGGATGAGATCAGCCAGGTGCTGGTTTTGGATTCCGGGTATTACCTGCTCAAGTGCATATCCACCCAGGATGTGGAGGAAACCCAGAGGAACAAGGAAGCCCTGCTGGCCAGGCGGCGGCAGGAGGCTTTTTTGCTTTCCTATGAGGGCTTTTGGCAGGGGCTGGACAAGCAGTGGAATGCCCAGCTGTGGGAGCAGGGGCAGTGGCAGGCCCGGACAGCGGCCGGTCAGGCTTTTTTTGCCATGTATGCTTTATATCTGGCCCCTGTGCTGTAGAAACGGGATTTTTGTTAGCACTCACTTTTTGTGAGTGCTAATTTTTTCTTGACTTTTCTCCTGGGCGGTACTACACTATACAGAGGTTGTAAAGTGAAACTGCCTGATATATTTCAGAAAGGAGCGGATATGGCACAGAGAACCGGCAATTTATCCATACATAGTGAGAATATTTTCCCTATTATCAAAAAATGGCTCTATTCAGACCATGATATTTTCTACAGGGAGCTGATATCCAACGGCTGTGATGCCATTACCAAGCTGAAGAAGCTGGAGATGATGGGAGAGGCGGAGCTGGCGGAGGATTACAAGGCCCGCATAGATGTAATCGTTGATCCGGAGAAAAAAACCCTGACCTTTGTGGATAATGGCCTGGGCATGACGGAGGCGGAGGTGGAGGAGTATATCACCCAGATCGCCTTTTCTGGGGCCACGGATTTCTTGGAGAAGTACAAGGACAAGAGCAATACGGATCAGATTATAGGACATTTCGGCCTGGGATTTTACTCTGCCTTTATGGTAGCGGACAGGGTGCATATAGACAGCCTCTCCTACAGGCCGGGCGCCACAGCCGTGCATTGGGAGTGTGACGGCGGCACCCAGTACGGCATAGGCCAGGGGGATATGGACCGTGTGGGTACCCGCATTACCCTCTTCCTCAATGAGAACAGCCTGGAGTTTTGTAATGAGTACAAGGCCCGGGAGGTGATCAAGAAGTACTGTTCCTTTATGCCGGTGGAAATCTACCTGAGCAAGGTAAAGGAAACCGACAGCCGCACCATAGATGAGGAGGAGCTGCTAGATAGCGATGTGGTGTTGGAGAGGCTGGCCCCCGAGAAGGAGGAGGACAAGCCCAGGGTCAAGATACGCAAGCGGCCCGAATTGCTCAATGAAATCCTGCCTCTCTGGGCCAAGAACCCCAGCGATTGCGACAAGGAGCAGTATCTTGCCTTTTACCGCAAGGTGTTCCAGGATTATAAGGAGCCTTTGTTCTGGATACATCTGAATATGGATTACCCTTTCCGTCTAAAAGGCATACTCTACTTCCCTAAGGTAAATACAGAGTATGAGAATTTAGAAGGAGTAATCAAATTATACAACAACCAAGTATTTATTGCAGACAATATCAAGGAGGTCATACCGGAGTTTTTGCTGCTGCTCAAGGGCGTGATAGACTGCCCGGATCTGCCTCTGAACGTATCCCGCAGCGCATTGCAAAACGATGGATTTGTCAAAAAAATATCGGACTATATCACCAAAAAGGTGGCGGACAAGCTCTCCGGCATGTGCAAGACCGAGAGGGAAGCCTATGAGCAGCACTGGGATTTTATCGCTCCCTTTGTGAAATACGGTTATCTCAAGGATGAGAAGTTCGGAGAGAAAATCAACGATTATATACTGTTCAAGGATTTGGAGGGCAAGTACCAGGCCCTGCCCGCCTATCTGGAAAAGGAGGAGGGCAAGGCGGAGGCCGGAGAGGCTGTGGACCAGGAGGGCCAGACGGTGGATGCCCAGGTGGTAGAGGATGAGGAGGATGGGGATGCCCAGCCCCAAAAGACCATCTATTATGTCAGCGATGAGCTGGCCCAGAGCCAGTATATACAGATGTTCAAGGAGGCCGGCATGGAGGCCGTGCTGCTGACCCATCCCATAGACCAGCATTTTCTCTCCAGGCTGGAGGGCAAGAATCCCCATGTACGATTTTGCCGCATAGACGGGGATCTGACGCAGGCGTTGAAGGAAGAGGGCCAGGAGGAAGACAGGCAACAGGAGAAGGAGGCTCTGGAGGCTCTGTTCCGCAAGGCCCTGGGCCAGGAGAAGCTGGAGCTGCGGCTGGAAAGGCTAAAGGATGCCAAGCGCGCCTCCCTGATACTGCTCTCTGAGGAGAGCCGCCGTATGCAGGAGATGATGAAGATGTACTCCATGCCGGGCATGGATCTGGGGGATATGGGCATGGAGGGCCAGACCCTGGTGCTAAATCTTGCCCATCCCCTGGTGGCCTACTGTCTGGAGCATGGGGAGGGAGAGCATACGGAACTGATATGCCGCCAGCTCTATGATTTGGCCAAGCTGCAGCATGCGCCGCTGAACGGCGAGGATATGGCCGCCTTTGTGGAGCGCAGCAACCAGGTGCTTCTGCTGCTGGCCGGAGAACGCTAAGCCTTTTTCCGTTTATCAAAAATCCGCCCGGGGGGCCAAGGCTCCGGGGCGGATTTTTTTTCTGTGCTAAGGCCTGCAATGCGCTATAATAAGATAACTCATGGATTTTTACTCAGGAGGAAATGTATGAATGTGGCTATATCCCTATTTCAAAAGCAATCCTACGAGGATGCCTGGCAGACCTACCAGGAGCAGTTAAATGGCGGCTTGGTCTGGGATTTTGTGGTGCTGACCGCATCCAATGAGGAGCAGGCGGCCGGGTACCGCCGCCAGCTGGAGCATAGGATATCCAAGGGCCTGCTGCCGGCCAAGACGGAATTTTTGGTATTTCCGGATCCGGAGGGGAAGCGGGTAGGCTCCGGCGGCGCCACGCTGCACGCCCTGGGTGAGCTTCGCCGAAGGGGGGATTTTGTCGGCAGGCGTATACTGATGATACACTCCGGCGGGGATTCCAAGCGCATACCCCAGTATTCGGCCTGCGGCAAGCTCTTCTCGCCGGTGCCCAGGATGCTGCCGGACGGCAGGCCCTCCACCCTCTTTGACGAGTGTTTTGTGGGCATGGGTGGTGTGGCCTCCCGCATAGAGGAGGGTATGCTGGTCTGCTCCGGGGATGTGCTGCTTTTGTTCAATCCCCTGCAAATTGATTTTTACGGCCGGGGAGCGGCGGCACTCTCCATTAAAACCCCAGCGGTCCAGGGGCAGCACCATGGCGTGTACCTGGCGGATGCCCAGGGGGATGTGGGGGAGTTTCTGCACAAGCAGCCGGTGGAACTGCTGAGGGCCAAGGGCGCAGCCAATGAGAGGGATTGGGTGGATGTGGACACCGGCGCCGTGCTGCTGCACCGCCGCATGCTGGATAGCCTGTATGCGCTGGTGGATACGCCGGAGAAGATGGCCGCCTTTGTCAATGAGAGGGCCAGGATCTCTTTCTATGGGGATTTTCTCTATCCCCTGGCCAGCGGCTCCAGTCTGGAGCAATATCTGCTGGAGAAGCCGGAGGGAGAGTTTACTCCGGAGCTGGAGGCCTGCCGCCGTCAGATCTGGCAGGCGCTCTTGCCTTATTCCATGCAGTTGGTGCGGCTCTTTCCCGCCTCTTTCCTCCATTTTGGCACCACTGCGGAGCTGGGAAGCCTGCTGCAAAAGGAGATATTCCAATACAAATACCTGGACTGGAGCCGGCAGGTGGGTTCCTGGGGGCTGCCCCGGGATGTGGCCGGTTACAATTCCCTGGCCTGCAAGGGCAGCGAGATAGGTGAGGAGAGCTATCTGGAGAACAGCTGGCTGGGCGCAGAGGCTGTGGTGGGTGAGGGCTGCATACTCTCCCATATACAGGCGGCGCGCTGCCGCATACCCTCCGGCCTGGCCGTCCATGGCCTGCCCCTGCGGGGAGGCGGATTTGTGGTACGCATTTACGGCATAGAGGACAACCCCAAGGAGGCCAGATGGCTGGGCATGGATTTGGACAGGCCGCTGTGGGATATGCCCCTCTTTCCGGCGGCGGACAGCCTGGAGGCGGCTCTGGAGGCCTCCCTGGCCGCGGTGGAGGCCTGGAGGCTGGGCAGGCCTCTGGAGGGGGAGAGGCTATCCCTGGCCCATGGCTTTGCCCGGGCGGATATGGAAGCGCTGATGGCCTGGGAGGAGAGGCTGGCGGACGAGATACGCATAGAGCATTTGATGGATGTTATACGCGCCAAGGGGGATTTGGAGGAGGCCAAAGCCCTTTTTGTCAACGGCCTCAGCAGCTATGGGGAAACCCTGCTGAGAGATAGGGCTCTGGCTTTGCGCGCGGATGTGTTGGAGGAATTTTCGCAAAAAATCCGTATATTCCGTTTTTTGTCCAAATGGCGCCGGGGGGAGAGCGGTGAGTCCTATCGCAGGCTCTGCTTTAACACCATACGTGATGGGTTGCTCTCTGACGGCGGACAGCCTTTTTCCCCCGCAGAGCGGCCGGCCCCGGGCAAGGACAGGGTGGAGGTCAGCCTGCCCCTCAGGGTCAACTGGGGCGGCGGCTGGTCGGATACGCCTCCGTACTGCATAGAGAATGGCGGCACTGTACTCAATGCGGCCATCTCTCTGGAGGGCAGGCTGCCGGTGCAGGTCACAGTGGAGAAGCTGCCCCGCAGGGTGATACGGCTGGAGGTGGAGGATAATGGCATAGGCGAGGATTTTACCTCCCTGGCTCTGATCCGGGACTGCGGCAATCCCTATGATCAATTTGCCTTGCACAAGGCGGCGCTGCTGGCCTGCGGCCTGCTGCCCCTGGAGGGCGAGGCGGATTTGGCGGCGCTGCTGGAGGGCTGGGGCTTTGGCCTGCGGCTGGCCACCAAGGTGGAAAATGTGCCCAGGGGTTCCGGGCTGGGCACCTCCTCCATACTGGCCGGAGCCTGCATACGGGCTCTCTGCATATTTTTGGGCCGGGAGATATCCCAGGAGGCCTTGTACAACAGGGTGTTGTGCATGGAGCAGCTGATGTCTACCGGCGGAGGCTGGCAGGACCAGGTGGGCGGTCTGGTGCGGGGGGTAAAGATGGTGACCTCCCCCAGCGGGCTGGCCCAAAACATCCACTGCACCAATCTGCGTATCAATCCCCTGACCCTACAGGAGCTGAACGCCCGATTCTGCCTGATTTACACCGGCCAAAGGCGGCTGGCCCGCAATCTGCTGCGTGAGGTGGTGGGGCGCTATGTGGATGGCCGGCCGGAGATGGTGGAGGTCCTGCATGAGATACAGAGGACGGCTGTGCTGATGCGGCTGGAGTTGGAAAAGGGCCGCATAGACCGCTTCGCTCATTTGCTGAATGCCCACTGGGAGCTGTCCAAGAGGCTGGATGCCGGAAGCACCAACACCTGCATAGAGCATATATTCGCATCTGTGCAGGATTTGATAGAGGGCAAGATGATCTGCGGAGCTGGCGGGGGCGGATTCCTGCAGGTGGTGTTGAAATCCGGCGTGTCCAAGGAGGATTTGGCGCAGAGGCTGTCCGAGGTATTCCAGGATAGCGGCGTGGCCCTTTGGGATTGCGCCATCGTATAATGGAGGCGGAGCATGATTGCACATTTGATTGAGCAGATCCAAAAGAAGCAGGCGCCCATAGTCGTGGGCCTGGATCCTATGTGGGAATTTGTGCCGGAGCCTATACGGCAGGCGGCGCTGGAGGCCCATGGGGAGAGCCTGGAGGCGGCTGGGGCCGCGCTGTGGGAGTACAACAGGGGATTGATAGACGCTTTGTGGGAGCTGGCCCCGGCGGTCAAGCCTCAGATCGCCATGTACGAGCAGTTCGGCCTGCCCGGCCTGGAGGCTTATGTCAAGACCATAGCCTATGCCAGGGAAAAGGGCATGGTGATCATAGGGGATATCAAGCGGGGGGATATAGGCAGCACTTCGGCGGCTTATGCCAAGGGGCATCTGGGCCGGGTCCGCATAGGGCGGAGCCTGTACAGACCCTTTCCGGCGGATTTTGTAACCCTAAACCCCTATATGGGCGACGATGCCATACGCCCCTTTTTGGAGGAGTGCCAGGCTGAGGATAAGGGTGTATTCATACTGTGCAAGACCTCCAATCCCAGCAGCGGGGATTTCCAGGACCAGCTGGTGGAGGGGCAGCCCCTCTATGACCGGGTGGCGGACAAGATACGCGCCTGGGGGGAGGAGTGCATGGACGGGGAATACAGCAATGTGGGCGCTGTGGTAGGAGCCACCTATCCCCAGATGGCCGAGGAGCTGCGCCGGCGTATGCCCAGAACCTATATATTGGTGCCGGGTTATGGCGCCCAGGGGGCCTCCGGCAAGGATCTGCGGGCTTTCTTTAACAGCGATGGCTTGGGCGCCATAGTCAATTCCTCCAGGGGCATTATAGCCGCATACCAGCAAAAGGCTTATGCGGGCATGGATTACCAGGAGGCGGCCAGGGCGGCATTTTTGGCCATGAGGGAGGATATCAACAGCCATATTAGGGCTTAGGCCCGGGAGGAAATATGGAGGCATACAAACAGGAGTTTATAGAATTTATGCTGGAGTGCCAGGCCCTGCGCTTTGGGGATTTCGTCCTCAAATCCGGCAGAAAGTCCCCCTTTTTCATGAATGCCGGAGCCTATGGGACCGGCGGCCAGCTGGAGAGGCTGGGGGAGTTCTATGCCCGCGCCATAGAGCAGAATTTTGGCCTGGATTTTGACATATTATTCGGGCCGGCCTACAAGGGCATACCACTGGCCGTGGCCACATCCATGGCCATATCCAGGCTCTACGGGCGGCAGATATCCTACAGCGCCAACCGCAAGGAGGCCAAGGATCACGGGGATGCCGGCCTGTTTTTGGGCGCCTCGCCCAAGGCCGGGGACAGGGTGCTGATCATAGAGGATGTGACTACCTCCGGCAAGTCTATAGAGGAAACCCACCCTCTGCTGGCCGCCATAGAGGGTGTGGAGGTAGTGGGCCTGGTGGTATCCCTAAACCGAATGGAAAGGGGATTGCACAGCAGCAGGTCCGCCCTGCAGGAGGTGGAAGACACCTATGGATTTCCCGCCCGGGCCATAGTGTCCATGGGGGAGGTCAAGGCCTACCTGCACAATAGGGAGGTGTTGGGAGCGGTGCATATAGACGATGCCCGGGCAAAGGAGTTAGAGGCATATTACGCGCAGTACGGCGCGGAGTAAGGGAGTGGCCCCTTGAAGAGAAGCATTATTTTCACAGATAAGATGCAATCCCACAGAGCCTGGTTTTCCTTGTTCTTGGGAATGATCAGCAATGTATCCCTGGATTTGGCCATATACAGGTCTTATAGGCAAAACGGGGAGGGCAGCTTTGGCGGCACGGCCTTTTTGGCCGGGGTCTTTGCCGCCCTGGGTTTGTTTCTGGCCTATTGGGTGGGCAAAAAGGAGCAGTACTTCGGCCTCCTGCCCCGTCTGGCCATAGGCCTGCACCTGTTGGCCTGGCTGCAGCTGGGATTGATCATGTTTGCCGGCATGACGGCCGGGCTGTCCGTGTAGGAGGGAGGTTGGGATTTGGAGCAGGATTTTTTGGATATGCGGCTCTCCCTGGCCAGGGAGAGGACCCAGGCCATGGGCAGGGGTGAGGGCCTGGCGGTGGAGAGGGAGGCGTATTTTCTTTTTTGCCGGGATTTTTTGCTGATGCTGGATGACTGCCGGCTGTGGCTGAAGGCCATGGATCCGGAGGTCGTGTCGCTGGAGGAATTGCGGGATTGGAACCAGAGGCTGTATGCGGGCATACTGCCCCAGGCTTATGGGGAGAGTTATGCCAATCCCCAGGTGGCCTCCGCCCGTCTGGGCGCATACGGACCTTGGCTCTCATTCCTGTATATGGAAATCCGGTCTATTATAGGATTTGTCTATGAGGGCAACAGGGAGGGTCTGGCCATACGCTGGGAGCTGTTCCTGGAGGTCTATGGCCTGTTCCTCCATGGGGAGGGGCAGGAGGGCGCACCGCCGTCCACAGAGGAGCTGCGTCTGCTGCTGTACCGCTTTTTCTATGATTATGCCCACCTGGGGGCTATGGAAAAGGTGGGGGATATGCTGCTGACGGAGGGAGATTTTGCCATGGGCGTGGTGGAGAAACACAAGCGCCTGGGGGAAAAGGCCCTTTACCTCTATGGGGAGTATGTGGCTGAGGATCAGTGGAGGACCTTTAGGCATTTGCAGTCCATAGGCCGGGAGCGTTTGCAGAGCATGGCTGATACGCTGAGCCAGGGATATAGGCAGGGCTTTGTGGCCGCCGGCAAAGATCTGTCCAAAAAGGGTGTGGTGGATCTGCACTATCCTCTGGGTTTCGAGCCCATGATATCCCTGCTGGTGGAAAATTTTGCCGCCATGGGCCTGGCCTCGGGCAGCAGCCGCAATGCCTATAGCCTGCTCCACGGCCCCGGCCTGCGCAGGCGGGGCTTTCTGGGAGAGGAACCAAACCGCCAGTGCACCTTTGACCACAAGGACGACAGGGCCCTCTTCTGGGATGCCCCCCTGGCCAAGCGGCAGCTGGAGGCGTTGCGTGAGGCCTTTTCCTACTACCGCCGTGAGGCCGCGCTGCATGCCGGGCCGGCCCTGATAGAAACCTTTGGCGAGGAGGAATTTGCCCCGCATATGCAGCCGGAGGCAGTGAAAATGACGGCGGAGATGGAGAAATCCTATGCCAAATACCGGGTGGATGCCGGGGATGTGCAGAGGGAGTTTATCCCTGAGGAGGAGAGAAGCTTCTCCATTATCGCCTATCCCGTACCTTCCATAGGTCCGGATTTCGCCGCCATCTTTGATGCCACCGTAGAGGTCAACACGCTGGACGCCCTGCTCTACCGGGATATACAGCAGGGGTTGATAGACATACTGGACGGCGCCAGCTGGGTGGACATTCAGGGAAGGGGAGGCAACAGGACCCGTCTGCGAGTAGCCCTGCAGGAGGCGGATAGGGCTGCCGGACAGACCAAATTCGAGAACTGCGTGGCGGATGTGAACATACCGGTGGGTGAGGTGTTTACCAGCCCCCGGCTTCAGGGAACGGAGGGTCTGCTGCATCTGGAAAAGGTCTACCTCTTCGGCCTGGAGTACAGGGATTTGGAGCTGTATTTCCAGGACGGCCTGGTGGCGGACTACGGCTGCAGCAACTTTGAGGATAGGGAGAAGGGCAGGGCCTATATCAAGGAGAATCTGCTCTTCTTCCATGACCATCTGCCCATGGGGGAATTTGCCATAGGAACCAATACCACGGCCTACGCCATGGGGCGCCGCTTTGGCATAGAGGCCAAGCTGCCTGTGCTGATAGCCGAAAAAACCGGGCCCCACTTCGCCATAGGGGATACCTGCTATTCCCACAGCGAGGAGGTGCCGGTGAAAAATCCAGACGGCCGGGAGATGGTGGCCAAGCACAATGAGAAGAGCCTGGAGGGAAAGTATTACAATTGTCATACGGACATTACCCTGCCCTATGGGGATATAGGCGGCCTGTGGGCCGTGATGGAGGATGGCAGCCGTATAGCCTTGCTGGAGGAGGGGCGTTTTGTGCCGGATTTGGCACAGCCCTTAAATGTGGCCTTGGATTCTATGTGAGATGAGGTGCTTTATGGAGAAAGCCATGAAATGGAACAAGCCCTGCCAACTGCCCCCAGGGCCCAAGCTGGTCTTTGTGGATATAGACGGCACGCTGACCCCCCCGGGACAGAATACACCTCCGGCCTCGGCTGTGGAGGCCATATCCAGGGCCAGGCAGGCGGGACACAAGGTCTTTCTTTGCACCGGCCGAAATGAGGGTATGCTCCGCCCCCTGCTGCAATGGGGTTTTGACGGTTATGTGGGCTGTGCCGGCGGCCTGGTCAATGTGGGCGGGGAGGAGATTTTCCAGCTGCCCCTGGCGCCGGAGGTGGCAAAGCAGGCTTTGGAGCTGCTGCGGGGGCAGGGCGTATATGTGACGGTGGAAACCCGGGAGGACGCCTTTGTGGATCCCGGCCTGTCGGATTTTCTCTCCAGCCGCAGCGGGGGCAGCAGCAGCGAGCTGGCCCGCTGGCGGGCCCAGATTGAGGCGGAGCTGGGCATCAAGCCCATGTCCATGTACGATGGCGGACCGCTGTATAAGATTATTTTTATGAGTCCGGATATGGCAGCCCTGGAGCCGGCGCGCAGCGCGCTGGGCGGGGAACTGGACTTTGTCACCCATGGCGCGGACGGGTATGGCATAGTCAACGGCGAGCTGGTGAATAAGGCCTTTGACAAGGGCCGGGCCATAGGCCGGGTCTGCGCCCACCTGGGCATGGGACTGGAGCATACGCTGGGCTTTGGCGACAGCCGGAATGACGTGGAGATGATGGAGGCCGTGGCCTGCGGTATAGCCATGGGGGATGGGGATGCGCATCTGCAATCCCTGGCGCATGGCATCTGCCCACCGGTGTCGGAGGACGGCCTGGCCTTTGCCTTTGAGGCGCTGGGCCTTATGTGAAATCGTTTTCACATTTTGCACAAAAACCTTGGAGCATTCTTGGATAGAAGTGCCAATTTACACTCCTGTGGCCTTTTTGTATAATAAAGAGGACATAAATTTCAGGCATAATTTGCATAATCATATACGGTTTTGGCGGGATGTCCATAAAACTGCCGAAACTGTTTTTTGCCCCCTGCATAGGGAGGAAAGGGAGTGGATATGGATTACAGGAAATGTGCCAAGGAGATTTATGACACCTTGGGCGGCCGGGCCAATCTGGTCAGCGCAGCCCACTGCGCCACCCGGCTGCGTCTGGTTACCGTGGACAATGCCAAGGTGGACAAAAAGAAGCTGGAGGACATAGAGGGCGTAAAGGGCGTGTTCGTGTCCAACGGCCAGCTGCAGCTCATCATCGGTACCGGCACGGTCAACAAGGTATACGAGGAGTTTCTGGCCGTCAGCGGCATGAGCGCAGCCACCAAGGATGAGGTAAAGGCGGCGGCGGCAGCCAAACAGCCCATACCCCAGAGGATGATCAAGGCGCTGGGCGACGTGTTCGTGCCCATACTGCCGGCCATCGTGGCCTCGGGTCTGATGATGGGTCTGGTGGAGGCTCTGGGAAAGGCCGCGCCCAGCATTACCCAGACGGACATCTATAGTCTGCTGGCCATGTTCTCCAACACCTCTTTCGTGTTCCTGCCTATATTGATAGCCGTTTCCGCAGCCAGGGTGTTTGGCGGCAATATCTTCCTGGGCGGCGTAATCGGTATGTTGATGATACATCCCAACCTGATCAACGCCTGGGCCGTGGGCGGCATGGCCGCAGCCGACATACCCTACTGGGAGTTCTTCGGCCTCAAGGTCAACCAGGTGGGCTACCAGGGCCATGTTATACCGGTGATTATCGCCGTGTGGATGATGAGCCATATAGAGAAGTGGCTGCACAAGCGGGTTCCGGAGATGATAGATCTCTTTGTAACCCCTCTGGTGACCGTTATCTGCACCGGATTCCTGACTCTGGTATTCGTTGGCCCCATCTTTTCTACTGCTGAGAACTATGTGCTGGAGTTTGCCAAGTGGATCATCACTGTGGGATATGGCGTGGGCGCCATGATTATGGGCGCCATCTACCCCATCACCGTGGTGGCCGGCATACACCATATGTACAACGTGATTGAGGCGGGCATGCTTTCTGCCCAGGACGGTCTGAATACCTGGATGCCCATAGCCTCCGCAGCCAACTTTGCCCAGGGCGCCGCCTGCTTGGCCGTAGGCCTCAAGGCGAAGAATTACAAGACCAAGGCCATAGCCATTCCCTCCGCCATGTCCGCTGCTCTGGGCATTACGGAGCCGGCAGTATTCGGTATCAACCTGCGTTTTGTGAAGCCTTTGATCTTTGGTATCGTGGGCGGCGCGGTAGGATCTCTCTTCGGTTCCATCTTCAAGATCGGCGCCACCTCGTATGGCGTAACCGGCATACCCGGCTTCCTGATCACCGTGGATTACATGGGACAGTACGCGCTGGTATTGGCTATATCTTTCGCAGTGGCCTTTGGCCTGACCTGGATGTTCTGGAAAGAGGAGGCCCAGGCGGCTTCCGAGGGCAGTCTGGCCGAGAAGGCCAAGGCGGCCGAACCCGCAGGCGCATTGGCAGCCAGCGGCGGGGAGGTATCCGTATTTGCACCCTTGGCCGGCGATGTGGTGGCCAGGGAGGATATACCGGACGAGACCTTTGCCTCCGGCGTGATGGGAGATGGCGTGGGCATATATCCCGCCTCCAATGTAATCGTGGCTCCCTTTGACGGCGTGGTTTCCACTGTGGCTGACAGCAAGCACGCAGTGGGCCTGGTAGGGCCTATGGATATGGAGCTGCTGATCCATGTGGGCGTGGATACTGTGGCCATGAACGGCAAGGGCTTCCAGGCTCTGGTGGCCGAGGGAGATAAGGTGAGCAAGGGGCAGGAGCTGTTGCGCTTCGATATACAGGCCATCAAGGAGGCCGGCTACAATCCCACCACGGCAGTGCTTTTGACCAACAGGGATGAATATGATACATTTGTGGTATTGGATGTGAAGACGGCCAAGGCCGGCGATGCCCTCTGGAGGGTGCGCCGTTAGATCCTCAGGCCAAAGAAATTTGCAATAGACATTGGGCTTTTTCCGGGGGGCGATGGTTTTCGTCGCCCGGAAAAAGCCGTTTTAGGAGAAAGGACGGTGGGGATAATGGAGATTTTCAAGGGAAAATCCGTGTGCAAGGGCGTCGCCCAGGGGCCTATCTGGGTGCTGGAAGCCCAGAATCAGCCGGTGAAGCGCCGCAAGGTGGAGGATGTGACGGCTGAGGCGGACAAGCTGCCCGCAGCCGTGGAAGCGGCTATGACCCAGTTGGGAGATTTGTACAAGAAAGCCGTACAGGAGGTGGGCGAAGCCCATGCAGCCATCTTTGAGGCGCACCAGATGATGCTGGAGGATGACGATTATCTGGAGGCCATCAGCAATATGATACGCACAGAGGGCGTGAATGCCTCTTATGCCGTGGCTGTAACCGGGGATAATTTTGCCAAGATGTTCGCCAGTATGGACGATGAATATATGCAGGCCCGCAGCGCGGACGTATTGGACATATCCAACCGCCTGATACGCATACTGGAGGGTGCAGGGGAAACGGCTTTTTCCGGCGATGAGGCGGTGATAGTGGTGGCCGATGACCTTAGCCCCTCGGAAACCCTGCGTATGGACAAGGAGAAGATACTGGCTTTTGTAACCGTCCATGGCTCCACCAATTCCCATACGGCCATACTGGCGCGCATGATGAGCATACCCGCTCTTGTGGGCGTGGAGATGGATCTTTCCGCCCTGCGCAGCGGCACCCAGGCCATAGTGGACGGGGGTACCGGCGAGGTGATATTTTCCCCGGATGAGAAGCAGCTGGAGGAGGCCCGCGCCAAGATGGCCCAGGAGGCCGACAAAAAGGCGCTGCTGCAAAGCCTCAAGGGCAAGGACAACGTGACCCAGGACGGACATAGGATAGATATATTCGCCAACATAGGCAATGTTTCCGACCTGGGGTATGTGATGGAGAATGATGCCGGAGGCATAGGCCTCTTCCGCAGCGAGTTTCTCTATCTGGGACGCAATGACTTCCCCACCGAGGAGGAGCAGTTCGCTACCTACAAGCAGGTATTGCAGACCATGGGCGGCAAGAAGGTGGTTATACGCACGCTGGATCTAGGCGCAGATAAGCAGGTGGATTATTTCAATCTGGGCCATGAGGAAAATCCCGCTCTGGGATACAGGGCCATACGCATATGCCTCAGCCAGCCGGACATATTCAAGACCCAGCTGCGCGCGCTGGTGCGGGCGGCTGTACACGGCAATCTCTCCATTATGTATCCCATGATCACCAGCGTGGAAGAGGTGGAGCGCATACAGGCCGTGATGCGGGAGGTGGAGAACGAGCTGCGCTACAAGCAGATTCCCTTTGAAATACCGGAGCAGGGCATAATGATAGAAACCCCGGCTGCGGTGATGATCAGCGATGAGCTGGCGGAACTGGTGGACTTCTTCAGCATAGGCACCAATGACCTGACCCAGTACACGCTGGCCATAGACAGGCAGAATGAGAAGCTGGATGCTTTCTACAATCCTCACCACAAGGCCATACTGCGCATGATACAGATGGTGGTGGACAATGCGCATAAGCACGGCAAATGGGTGGGCATATGCGGCGAGTTGGGAGCGGATACGGATTTGACGGAGCAATTCGTGCGCATGGGCGTGGATGAACTGTCCGTATCCCCCTCCATGGTGCTGAAGCTGAGAAAGATCGTCTGCGATATGCGGGTGGCCCAATAAGGGAAGGATAAGGGATGAATAAGAAGAATAAGGGGAGAGGGACAGCGGGGAAAAAGACAGATAATAGAAAATTGAATCAGAAAATAAATCCCGCCGCAGCTAAGGAGGCGTCTGCTGCTGTGAAAATACTGGCTCCATCTGAGGAGGCGGTTGCGGTGGAGAAGGAAGATGTTCTCCGGGAGGCGGCTGTGGTGAGGGGAGAGATTCCATTCCGTGAGGAGGATGGCAGGGGGATGCGGTCCGGGGAGGGGGCAAAACCCGCCCCGGAGGAAACCTCTGCCCCGGTAAGCCCCGGGTCGGCAAAACCCGCCCCGGAGGAAACCTCTGCCCCGGTAAGCCCCGGGTCGGCAAAACCC
>JBGYPP010000094.1:0-3557 GCA_041838515.1 Acetatifactor sp.
ATCCAAGGCCTCCTTGACCAGCGCCGGGGGTATATGCCTCTCCACGGGCAGGCCGGTGACCAGATCCCGGCCGTAGACCACGGCATCCCTTCCCTGGGCCTCCAGCTCCCGCAGGCTGATCTTGACCTGCTCTGCGGTCTTGGCGCCTATGACCAGACCATACTCCCTGCGGACAGCGGCGCGTATGGCCTCATCAAAGCGCATGCCACCCACCTTGATCAATTTGCTAAGCACTATGCCGCCCAGGGAGAGCAGGGAGATCTCCGTGGTATCGTATCCCACATTGACCAAGAGCACGCCCTGGGAATTTTTTACATCTATGTCCAATCCCAGCCCGTCTGCCACCGCCTTCTCCACGATCAGTATCTGGCGGGGCTTGAGCCCGGACTCCTTGATCAGGTCATAAAAAGCCCTCTTTTCCACCTCCGTCACATCCGTGGGCACGGCCACATAATAATCCGCCTGCTTTGCCGCCTTTCCCTGCATATCCGTGATAAAGCTGCGTATCAGCGTATGCATATTGTTGATGTCGGCGATAACGCCATTGGAGAGGGGGAAGGAGATATGTATATTGCCCGGCGCCTTTTCAAACATTTCAAAGGCGCTGTCGCCATAGGCAAACAGACGGTCCTTGCCCTCTATGGCTATCATATTTTTCTCCAGCATCACCTGGTCTGCCGCCCTGCTGTATATCTTGATATTGCAGGTTCCCAGGTCTATGCCAAATTCATTGTGCTGCACTAGGGCCACGGCCTACTCCTTTCTCATATCAAGGACAGCTCCTTAAAGCTGGCATAACAGTTATCTCCTATGATAATGTGGTCCAGCAGGGGAATGTCCAGCACCCTGCCCATATCTGCCACATCCCGGGTCAGCATCCTGTCGCTCTGGCTGGGCGTGGGATCACCGCTGGGATGGTTGTGTACCAGCAGTATATTGACGGCCTCCTGCCGCAGGGCTTCCATAAAAATCTCCCTGGGAGATATCAGGGACATATGCACACTTCCCTGGGAGAGCAGGGTATGCCCCAACATATGGCCTTTCATATCCACGCTAACAAGAACCACACATTCCGTGGCCCTATGCCGCAAGCTCTCCATAAAATACTCTGCCACCGTTTCCGGCCTGTCAAAACGCAAATGCTTCTTGGCCCTGGCCTGGCTCATGCGCCTGCTCAGCTCTGCCAGACATTTTAATTTGACCGCCTTGACCTGGCCTATGCCATGTATGCTCTGCAAGGTCTGCATAGGCACGTAATGCAGGCCCAGCAGGCCCTCCATATGGGGCGGCGACAGCGCCAGCACCTCCTGGGCCAAATCCAGGGCGCTGGCCTTTTGGGTACCCGTGCGCAGAATAATAGCCAACAATTCAGCCTCGGTCAAATTCTGCGCGCCTATGCGCAAAAAACGCTCATAGGGCAGATCCTGTGATGTTTTGTTTTTCTCTCCCATAATCTCCCGTCGCGGCCTTCTCCAAAGGGCTTTCAGGTATGGGCATACAAAAAATTTTAGCGCAAAAAACCCCAAAAGTATAGGGGTTTTCTACAAAAATATCAGGCATAGTCCCGGC
Organism: Acetatifactor sp.; assembly: GCA_041838515.1. Taxonomy (GTDB): domain Bacteria; phylum Bacillota; class Clostridia; order Lachnospirales; family Lachnospiraceae; genus JBGYPP01. The sequence goes on from JBGYPP010000094.1 coordinate 1,570, forward strand.
TTTGTCTGCGAAATACCCAAACAAAGCAGAACAATAGCACCAGGGCCGTCAGGGTCCAGGATATGGGATAGGCTATGTAGAGGGATTCCAGAGTTCCAAAGCGGGGGAATACCCAAAGCACCCAAAAAATGCGGAAGAGGCAGGCCCCGGTCAAAGCCACTATCATGGGCAGCACGGCATGGCCCAGGCCTCTCAGCGCGCCAACCAGCACATCCATATTCCCGCAGAGGAAGTAAACGGTGACAATAAAGAATAGGCGTTTTTGGCCATAGGCCAGCACCTGGGGATCCGGGTTGAACAGGGACAGCAGCCAGGGCGCCGCCAGGTACACGCCATTACCCAACACCAGACCTATGCCGGTCACCAGGGCTATACTGGCCAGCAGCGCGGAACGCACCCGGTTCCACAGCCTGGCTCCGGCATTCTGCCCCACAAAGCTGACCGTGGCCTGGGACATGGAGTTCATACCCGTATACACTATGCCCTCCAGATTGCCGGACGCGGTATTGCCGGCCATAGCCACGGCGCCAAACTGGTTGATGGTAGATTGCACCACCACATTGGACAGAGCGAACAGGGAACCCTGTATGCCGGCCGGCAGGCCTATTTGCAGAAGCCGCAGCAGCTTGTCCCTGTGTATGCGAAGCATGCCCTTGCGCAGGCCATAGGCGGCCTTGGCCCGGGATAGATGCCTCCACACCAGAAAGGCCGACAGGCACTGGCTGATCACCGTGGCATAGGCCACTCCGGCCACGCCCTGACCAAAGCCCACCACCAATACCAGATTCAGACTGACATTGACTAGGCCTCCAACCACCAGATAGCGCAGGGAACTCCTGCTGTCCCCCACGGCGCGCAGTATGGCGGCGCCAAAATTATAAGCCATATTGCCGGGCATAGAGAAAAAATATATGTTCAGATAGAGCTGGGATAAGGCCCGCACCTCCTCCGGGCTGCCCATCAGCCGGAGCAGGGGACCGGATGCCGTCAGCCCCAGCGCCAACAGAAAGAGGCCGCAGACCAAAGCAAAAGCCATGGCCGTATGCGCCATCTGGGACAGGTCCTCATCCTTGCCCGCCCCATAAAAGTGGGAGCAGAGCACATTGGCGCCTATGGACAGGCCCATAAACACATTGAGCAGCAGATGGATCAGCGGAGCCACGGAACCCACGGCTGCCAGAGAGAGGCTGCCGGAGAAACGCCCTACCACCATCACATCCGCCGTGTGGAACATCAGCTGCAAAATGCCGCTGGCCACCACCGGCAGGGCAAAGAGAGCCAACTTGGGCAATATGGGGCCCACCCGCATATCTATATCGCCGCGTCTATCCATCCCCCTGCCTTTCCGGGCCTAAAAGCCCTGTTGAATATAAGGAATGAGGCCGCCAGCCTCTATGATTTTCTGCATAAAGGGGGGGAAGGCCTGAGCTTTATATTCTGTGTTTTTAGTAAGATTTCGGATAATTCCCCGGGAGAAGTCCACCTCCAGCACATCTCCCTGTCCTATCTCCCCGGCCTGGTCACATTCCAGAATGGGCAGGCCTATATTGATGGCATTGCGGTAAAAAATCCGGGCAAAGGAGGGGGCAATCACACAGGATACGCCGCAGGCCTTGATGGCCAGGGGCGCATGCTCCCTGGAGGAGCCGCAGCCAAAGTTCTTGCCTGCCACTATCATATCCCCGGGCCGCACCTTGGAGGCGAAATCCTTGTCCAGATCCTCCATGCAATGGGCTGCCAGCCAGGCCGGATCGGGATTGTTCAGGTATCTAGCCGGTATGATCACATCCGTATCCACATTTTCCCCATATACATGGGCCATGCCTTTTTCATTCATATCTCACCTCCATACACTACGCCTACGACTGGGGAAAGGCCAATACGCCGGCCAGGGCGCTGGCTGCGGCCACCGCCGGGGAGGCCAGGTATATCTCTGAGGAAATATGCCCCATGCGTCCCACAAAATTGCGGTTGGTGGTCGCTACACA
>JBGYPP010000095.1:0-20726 GCA_041838515.1 Acetatifactor sp.
CTTCTGGATCCACCTTTGCCGAGATATCCGGGCAGATGCTTGGGAACCTTGAATTTATGTTTCCATCCAAGCCTGAACAAGACAAAATAGGGGGATATTTTGAATCATTGGACAACCTTATCACCCTTCATCAGCGTAAGTATGACAAATTGACCAATGTGAAAAAAGCTATGCTTGAAAAAATGTTTCCGAAAAATGGTTCAAATGTGCCGGAAATTCGTTTTAAGGGTTTTACTGAAGCTTGGGAACAGTGTAAGTTGGGAGAAGCAGCAACAGAAATGGTTGCAGGCGGTGATATTGACAAAGATTTAATTCTTGATGTAGGTCGCTATCCCGTTATTGCAAATGCTCTTACCAATGACGGAATTGTTGGCTACTATAATGAGGATTACAGAATTAAAGCTCCTGCTGTTACTATAACAGGTCGTGGAGATGTTGGACACGCAAAAGCAAGAATCGTTGATTTTACGCCGGTTGTAAGGCTTTTGTCATTAAAATCAAATCACGATGTATTCTTTTTAGAAAATGCAATTAACACATTAAAAATTGTTGTTGAGTCAACGGGAGTACCGCAACTTACAGTGCCACAACTTGCGAAATACGAAATATCTTTTCCAAAGTCGCTTGATGAAGAAGAAAAGATAGGCGTATATTTCCGCAGCCTCGACCACCTTATCACCCTTCATCAGCGTAAGCTGGAAAAGTTGAAAAATATCAAAAAATCTATGCTGGAAAAGATGTTTGTATAGGGGGTGCAACGTGGAAAAGATTACATTATACCATGGCTCATCAGAGCCTGTTCTTACGCCCCAATATGGGAAAGGCGATGAGCGGCATGATTACGGTAAGGGTCTGTATCTGACACCGGATAGGGAACTTGCGAGAGAATGGGCCGTATGCAATGGAACGGACGGCTATCTCTATGCCTTGGATTTGCCCTTGGCGGCCTTACATGTTCTGGACTTTGACGAGTATGACCCTTTGGTGTGGATTGCTGAACTGATGCGGCACCGGGATGCGGACAATTCTATCCGGTACAGAAGATTTGCGCCTTTGTTTATCGAAAAATACAAAATCAACACTTCGGCCTTTGATGTAATCAAAGGCTGGCGCGCAGACGCATCGTATTTTTTGATTGCAAAGAGATTTGTCAGAGATGAATTGGATGCCTCTCTCTTAAGGGAGGCATTGCAGCTTGGGGATTTGGGGGCTCAGTATTGTGTGAAGACGGAGCGGGCTTTCAAAGAACTGGCATCCAGCTATGACCCCATCGAGGGGGTCAAGATGGATGTATATCTGGAAAAGTACAATCGCAGAGATAATGCGGCCAGACAAAAGCTGTATGATTTGATCAACTCTGAGAGAAATACCTTGAAAGATACATTTAGCAATTATATTTGATTTTGAGGAAAAGCGTATGAAAGATTTGTATGTAGATGATCTTGCGGAAGAAACGGGAAAACTGTTTGCGTACTGGGCGGTGAATCATATGGACGTGGAGCAGATGGTGACCGGGTATATGGGTTCGTCTTTTAGAGAAAATACGGACAAGCGATATGCCAAATTTTGCACGCAGATGTGGGAAGATATGGCGAGTCTGTTTGAGGGCGTAGTGGGAAAAGAAGAGTATGACGCGGCGCTCTGTGACTGGCTGGGCTGCTTTTATACATACCTTCAGGAATATACGGGAAAAAGCAGTAAGGAACTCATCTGCCAATATCCATTTCAAGCCATGTATAGGCAGTCCAATGTGCTGCACGATCTGGATATGGGGCTTGCCGTAGAACGAGTGGGTGCGCCATGAGCAAAATCATAGGTTTTCACAATCCTGAGGAAGAGTACGGATTTTTGAGCAACTGGTATCCGTCAAGTTTTGTCATTTCTGGAATCCGGTTTTCTTCCATGGAGCAATATATGATGTACCAGAAAGCGATATGTTTCAAAGACTGGGAGATTGCCTCTCGGATACGGCAAACAGATGATGTGTCTGCAATAAAGAGCTTAGGCCGTGCCGTCCAAAATTATGATGATCATGTCTGGAACGGCATGAGGCAAATCGTGGTATATACAGGCTTATTGGCAAAGTTTTCACAAAACGAGGATTTGCAGCAGCGGTTGAAAGACACAGAAGATGCCATTCTGGCGGAATGTGCGGTCAAGGATCTAATATGGGGGATAGGATTGTCCATGACAGATCCAAACCGCTTTGACAGGAAGGCTTGGAAAGGGCAGAATCTGTTGGGATATGCCCTGATGATGGTCAGAAATGGTTTATAATGGCCGATTCTTGGGAACAGCGTAAGTTATCCGACGTAGCTGCAATGCACGCAAGAATTGGGTGGCAAAACTTACGAACTTCTGAGTTTTTGGATAGCGGAGACTATATGCTGATTACTGGAACGGACTTCAACGATGGAGCAGTCAATTATTATACTTGTCACTTTGTAGAGAAAGAACGATATGAGCAGGATAAGCATATTCAAATAAAGAATGGAAGTATTCTTATTACAAAAGACGGAACTCTCGGAAAAGTGGCTTATGTTCAGGGTTTATCAATGCCTGCAACCCTAAATGCTGGAGTGTTTAATGTAGAAATTAAGGATGAGACAAAGGTAGATAATAAGTATCTTTTTCAATATCTCAAAGCCCCATTCTTAATGGATTATGTCGATAAAAAAGCGACTGGCGGAACGATAAAACACCTCAATCAAAACATACTTGTTGACTTCCCAGTTGTTATGCCCTCTAAAGCAGAACAAGAAGCCATAGGTGTATATTTCCAACAACTGGACAACCTTATCACCCTTCATCAGCGTAAGCAAAAAAAGAACACCTATTATACATAAGGCAAAAACCATCAGTAATCCATATTCCCGGTTTGAAAATCAGGAGGAAATACCATGTTTTTTAATAAAGAGTCAGATTTTGAAGAGGCATTAATTCACATCCTAACGGAGAAAGGATGGGAGAAAGAAGTCCTGAAAAACTATTCTGAAAAAGATTTGCTTAGGAATTGGGCAGATATTCTTTTTGAGAACAACAGGGATATTGATAGATTGAATGACTATCCTCTTACGGATAGTGAAATGCAGCAAATAATAGAGCAGATTGAGGCTCTTAGAACTCCGTTAAAATTAAATGGATTTATTAATGGAAAAAGTGTTTCTATCGTCAGAGATAATCCGGAGGATGCCCTGCACTTTGGCAAGGAGGTAAGTCTGAAAATATATGACCGCCGTGAAATCGCAGCCGGCCAAAGCAGGTACCAAATTGTCAGGCAGCCCCAATTTTCCACCAAGTCAAAGATACTAGGCGGCCGCCGTGGGGATATCATGTTGCTGATAAACGGCATGCCTGTGATTCATATAGAACTAAAAAAGAGCGGCATACCAGTCAGTCAAGCCTATTATCAAATTGAAAAATACTCTTATGAGGGGGTATTTACGGGGCTGTTTTCCCTGATCCAGATTTTTGTCGCCATGGAGCCGAATGAAACAGTGTATTTTGCCAATCCCGGCCCTGAGGGCAAGTTCAATAAAGATTATTATTTCCATTGGGCAGATTTTAATAATGAACCCATCAATGATTGGGGAAAAGTGGCTTCAACACTGCTTTCCATCCCCATGGCGCATCAGCTTATCGGATTTTATACAGTTGCTGACGATTCAGATGGCGTATTAAAGGTCATGCGCAGCTATCAATATTTTGCGGCAAGCGCCATTTCGGACAAGGTGGCTAAGGCCGAATGGGAAAGTAATACACAGCTGGGCGGTTATGTATGGCACACTACCGGATCCGGAAAGACCATGACATGCTTCAAATCGGCGCAGCTGATTGCCGGTTCCAAAGATGCGGATAAGGTGGTTTTTTTGATGGACAGAATAGAGCTTGGGACACAATCTCTTAAAGAATATAGGGGATTTGCCGAAGAAAATGAGGATGTCCAGGCGACAGAAAATACCCATGTGCTGATAGGCAAGCTAAAAAGCGGGGATCCTGCGGACACCTTGATTGTCACCTCCATTCAAAAAATGAGCAATATCAAAGATGAAACAGGCGGCTTAAATGCGCGGGATATGGAGATGATCGGCAATAAACGGGTGGTGATTCTGGTGGATGAAGCGCACAGGTCCACATTCGGAGATATGCTGGTTTCCATTAAAAATACCTTTCCTAAGGCCATTTTTTTCGGCTTTACGGGAACACCTATCCAAGAGGAGAATCAGAAAAAGAAAAACACCACGACAACGGTTTTTGGCAACGAATTGCATAGATACAGCATAGCAGATGGAATAAGGGACAAGAATGTGCTGGGCTTTGATCCCTATAAGGTATTGACCTATAGGGACAAGGATGTGCGCAGGGTGGTGGCGCTGGAAAAGGCCAAGGCAAAAACGGAAGAGGAGGCCATTTTTGATCCGGTAAAAAGCAAAATATTTTATACATATATGGATGCCGGCCAAGTACCCATGGTGGGCTATTTTGATCATGCAGGCAACTATATTCAGGGGATAGAAGATTTTATACCCACTGTTCAATATCAGACCGAAGAGCATATGAAAAGCGTGGTAGGGGATATAGGGGAAAATTGGCTGCGCTTGAGCAGAGGGGGCAAATTTCACGCCATATTTGCCACCAGCAGCATACAGGAAGCGATCCGCTATTACCGTTTGATGAAGACAGAGCTTCCACAGTTGAAGATTACGGCATTATTTGATCCAAGCATTGACAATCATGGAGGCGCCTGGTGTAAGGAGGAGGGTCTGGAAGAGATTATTTTAGATTATAACCAGCGTTACCGGCAGGAGTTTTCCCTTTCTGCCTTCCACAAAATGAAAAAGGATATTTCTTCCCGTTTGGCGCATAAGAAACCATATGAACGGATTGAAAAAGATCCTGACCAGCAAATTGATTTGTTGATAGTAGTGGATCAAATGCTCACAGGTTTTGACGCAAAATGGGTAAACACCTTATATATGGATAAGCTGCTTCGTTACGAGAGTATTATTCAGGCATTTTCCCGTACAAACAGACTGTTTGGGCCGGACAAGCCCTTTGGCACAATACGCTATTATAGAAAGCCCCATACCATGGAGAGCAATATACAAGCCGCCGTAAAGCTGTATTCTGGAGATAGGCCATTGGGATTGTTTGCCCACCATCTTATGGAAAATCTAAGGGAAATGAATAGGATTTTTGAAAGCATTTTGGATATTTTCCAGGGGACAGGGGTTTGCCATTTTGAGAGATTGCCATCGGATATAGAGGATTGCAAAAAATTCGCAAAAGATTTTAAGGAGTTCAATGCCTTCCTGGAAGCGGCAAAAATCCAGGGGTTTCAGTGGGGTATATCGTCTTATCAGGATGATGCAACGGGAGAGAAACTTGAAGTGGCTATTGATGAAAAGACTTACCTGATCTTGGTTCTTCGTTACAAGGAATTGACAGGCGGCCCCAGACCCGGGGGAGAAGATGCGCCCTATGATTTGGTCGGATATATTACGGAAATTGACACCGGCTTGATTGATGCGGATTATATGAACTCCCGATTTGACAAATACATAAAATTGCTGCATGCGCATGGGGCAAGCGGGGAGGAAATAGAACAGGCGGAAACTGAGCTGCATAAGACCTTTGCCATGCTGACCCAGGAGGAACAAAAATATGCGAATATTTTCCTGCACGATATACAAAGGGGGGATGTGGAGATCCTTTCAGGGAAAACCCTGCGGGATTATATCAACGGGTATTTATTAAAAGCCCAAAATGACCGGATTCACCGCATTTGCCTCTGCCTGGGGGTGGACGAAGATAAGTTAAGGGCCATGATGGCCTTAAAGCTGCATGAAGGCAATTTGAACGAGTTTGGCAGGTATGACGAATTAAGGCAGACGATAGACAAACGGAAAGCGAGGGAGTATTTTGAATGGGTAGAAGGAGCAGGGATCATACAGCCAAAAGTCAATGCGAAGGCGGACATATTGCTTCGCAGCTTTATCCTGAGGGGCGGATTTGACATTGAGGCACCTGTGAGTGAAGTATAAGCAATACGTACAGGGAGGAGGGCATGGCCCTTGGGGCCGGCGGCGCCCTACCCCCCAGGGGAACGTCCCCTGCTTTCCGGCCCCGATTCCCCCCCCCAGGGCTGCCCTTCCCCAGGCAGCCCCTTTTGTATGCTTTTCTTTCGGAGGGATTTGTGGTATAAAGAAAGGAATGGGAAAAGGAGGAGATATGGGAAAAATGCGATATTTGGCCTTGGGTCTGGCCTTTGTCCTGCTGCTGGGAGGCTGTGGAAAGAGCCAGGCGGCTGCGGAGCAGACCGAGGCGGCCTCGGCGGCTGTTCAGACTGCTGAGGAGGATGGGTATATCTATCTGCGGGACGTGGATCTGGCATCTATAGTCACCCTAGGGGAGTACAAGGGCTTGGAGGTGTCCCTGCCTGCCGTGCAGGTGGAGGAGGCGGATGTGGAGCGGGAGGCGCTGGCGCTTTTGTGGGATTCTATGGAGGTCTCGGCGGGCATTACAGACAGGCCGGTGGCCCAGGGGGATACGGTCAATATAGATTACAAGGGTCTAAAGGACGGCGTGGCCTTTGAGGGGGGTACGGCCCAGGGAGCCAGGCTGGCCATAGGCAGCGGGCAGTTTATCCCTGGATTTGAAGAAGGCCTGGTGGGCGCCAGCCCCGGGGAGGAGGTATCCCTGGATCTGCAATTCCCGGCGGAGTACCACAGCGCGGAATTGGCTGGCGCGGCCGTGGTTTTTGAGGTGAAGGTCAATTATATCTATCCGACGGAAATCAGCGATGAGGCGGTGGCGGCGCTGGGCGCGGCGGAATATGCCAGCCGGCAGGAATTGCTGGATTATCTGCGGGCGGGCATGGAGGCGGAGCAGGAGGCCAACAGAGCCATGGAGCTGGAGGCGACGGTGCAGCAGGCTTTGGTGGACGCATCCGCCTATGGGGAGCTGCCGGCGGATCTGCTGGCGCAGTCCCAGGAGCAGGTGCGGGGCAATTTGGAAAGCCAGGCGGCGGCCTACGGCGTGGATGCGCAGACCTTGGTGACCTGGATGTACAATATGGATTTGGAAAGCCTGGTCCAGCAGGTGGGGGAATACGGCGTGAAGTCCAAGCTGGCCTTGCAGGCCGTGGCCAATAAGGAGTCCTTGGCGGTAAGCGACCAGGAGCTGGAAGAGGCCATGGAGCAGCGGGTCCAGGAGTATGGATTTGCCTCGGTGGAGGAGATGTTAGGCGGACAGTCCAAGGAGCTGTTCCGGGAGGATATGCTGATAGAGAAAAGTCTGGCCTTTGTGGTGGCAGAGGCTGTGGTGAGCCAGGAGTAGGCGCCGGGGCGGCGTGGGTTTGCGGTAGGCTGTCCCGGACAGGGGAGGGGCATCAGGCCCGGCCTGGCGGCGGTTTGGCCGGAGGGCAGGCTGGCCCCGGATGGGGCGGAAGGACTTGGCCCGCCAGGCTGTCCCGGGCGGAAACATCATGCCCAGGCTGGGCTTCGCCCGGACTCTAGGGTGAGAAACGATGGCATATAAGGATACGGGAGGCAATATGTTAAAATTAACAGACATTAGAGAGATATTTCGGAATACTTCCGCCTATCTGGGAAAGGGGATCCGCATAGGCGGATGGGTGCGCAGCAACAGGGATTCCAAGAATTTTGGCTTCCTGGTGGTGCATGACGGCACCTTTTTTGAGAGCCTGCAGGTGGTCTATGGAGGGGAGTTGGAGAATTTTGCCGCCATAGCCAAATTGCAGGTGGGCGCAGCCGTCATCGCCAGGGGTACGCTGGTAGAAACCCCCGGCGCCAAGCAGCCCTTTGAATTGCAGGCCTTGGAGGTGCAGGTGGAGGGGGAGTCCGCTGCGGAGTATCCCCTGCAAAAAAAGCGGCACAGCTTTGAATTCCTGCGGGGCATCTCCCATCTGCGGCCCAGGACCAATACTTTCCAGGCTGTGTTCAGGGTGCGTTCTCTGATCGCCTACGCCATACACAAGTTTTTTATGGATAGGGATTTTGTCTATGTACATACGCCCATTATCACCGCCAGCGACACAGAGGGCGCAGGGGAGATGTTCCAGGTTAGCACCCTGCCTTTGGGCCAGGTGCCTATGACTCCTGAGGGAGAGGTGGATTACAAGCAGGATTTTTTTGGCAAAAAAACTTCCCTCACCGTATCCGGCCAGCTCAATGGCGAGGCCTATGCCCTGGCTTTTAAGAATATTTATACTTTTGGCCCCACTTTCCGAGCGGAGAATTCCAACACCACCCGCCACGCCGCTGAGTTCTGGATGATAGAGCCGGAGATGGCTTTTGCGGACCTGGAGGACAATATGGCGCTGGCGGAGGCCATGTTGAAATTTATCATCCGGTATGTGTTGGAGAAGGCTCCGGAGGAGATGGCTTTCTTTAACCAGTTCGTGGATCCCGGTCTGATTGACAGGCTGGAGCAGGTGGCCAATGCAAAATTTGCCCATTTGACCTATACCCGGGCGGTGGAGATACTGGAGCAGCACAATGACCGGTTTGAATTTAAGGCCTATTGGGGCTGTGATTTACAGACAGAGCATGAGAAATTCCTCACCGAGGAAGTGTGCAAGGGGCCGGTGTTTGTGACGGATTATCCCAAGGACATTAAGGCTTTCTATATGAAACTCAACGAGGATGGCCGCACCGTGGCCGCCATGGACTGTCTGGTGCCGGGCATAGGGGAGATCATAGGCGGCAGCCAGAGGGAGGATTCCCTGGAGAAGCTGGAAAAGCGCATGGAGGAGATGGGCTTATCCCGGGAGGAGTACGGATTTTACCTGGATTTGCGCCGATACGGCTCCGTGCGGCATGCGGGCTTTGGCCTGGGCTTCGAGCGCTGCGTTATGTATTTGACAGGTATGGGCAATATACGGGATGTGGTGCCTTTCCCCCGCACCGTGCACAATTGCGATTTGTAAGTAAAGGGAGGCTGGATGGCAGGGTGGCAGTTAGAATTGGGCCCATGGGGGCGCGGGCGGACCGGGCGGGTGCCGGCGGGGAGGAGCTTTCCGGCGGCGCTGTTTGCCTTGGGCTTGGCCCTGGCCCTTTGGCTTTCCGTCGGATGGGAGGCGCAGGCCTCCAGCGTGTCGGAATTGCAAAGGCAGATACAGGAGGACCAGCAGAGGCTGCAATCCATCAACCAGAGAATTTCCTCCCTCTCCGATGAGCAGGATCTGATAGAAGAGAGAATTGATGACCTCAATGCCGAAATCCTCAACACCATGACCAGCATAGGCCTGAAAGAGGAGGAAATCCTCCAGCTGGAGGCGGAGCTGGTGCAGAAGGAGGCGCAGATACAGGAGGCTATGGAGGCCTATGCCCGGGCTAAGGCCAAGGAGGAGGAGCAGTATCTGGCCATGAAGGCGCGTATACGCTTTATGTATGAAAATGACGGAGCCTCTCTGCTGACTATGTTTTTTGGCGATGGGGATTTCGGGCAGCTGCTCAACCGTGCGGATTATGTGGAAAGCATATACACCTATGACCAGAATATGCTCCAGGCCTATGCCCAGAGCAAGCTGGAGTCGGAGGCGCTGTGGCGGGAGCTGGAGGCGGCAAAGGCGGAGTTGGAGGCCAGCCAGAACCGGCTGGAGGCGGAGAGGGATGCGCTGGCTGCGCAGAAGAGTGATCTGGATGCCATGCTGGCCCAGAAAAAGCGGGAATCGGCCAATTTTGATGTGGAGATAGCGCGATACCGGCAGGAGGCGGCGGCGGCCAAACAGAAGCTGGCCGCAGAGCAGCAGGCTCTGAAGCGTATGCAGAGCCAGAGCAGGGGCAGCGCCTCGGCGGCGGCCAAGGGTTCATACACTGTCAAGGGTGTGGATGCCTCGGTGATTTCCAGTGCCGCCGGCAGTGATCTGGGCAAGAAAATCGCCCAATACGCCTGCCAATATGTGGGAAATCCCTATGTGGCCGGGGGAACCAGCCTGACCAACGGTGCGGATTGTTCCGGCTTTACTTATAGAGTGCTGGGGGATTTTGGCTACAGCCTTCCCCGCACCTCCACCCAGCAAAGGAGCGCAGGCCAGGCCGTGGCCTATGAGAATGCCCAGCCCGGAGATTTGGTCTGCTATGACGGCCATGTGGGCATATATATAGGCGGAGGGTACATAGTGCATGCCAGTTCGGCCCGGACGGGAATCAAGATCAGCCAGGCCACCTATAGGAATATACTGGCCGTGCGCAGGGTGATTTAAGAGAAAAGGTGTTTGGAAACAGAGGGCCTGGGGCTGTTTGTTTCAAAGCACCTTTTTTGGGCGTAAAAGCCCGGGGAGGCGGAGTATGGAAGCTATTTGGATACGGGGGGGCCGGGTGGCGGATCTGGCCCGGGGGCGGCTGGAGCCTCTGGATGTGTGGATAGAGTATGGGCGGGTGGCGGCCCTGTCTGGGGATATGGAGGGGCGCATGGGCGAGCAGCGTTGCCGCCAGGCCAGGATAGTGGAGGCGGAGGGCTGTATAGTGGCTCCGGGCCTGGTGGATGTGCATGTGCATTTCCGGGATCCCGGATACACCCACAAGGAGGATTTGGAGAGCGGGGCCCGGGCGGCGGCTAGAGGAGGATATACCTCGGTGGTGTTGATGGCCAATACCAGCCCCTGCGTGGACAATGTGGACACGCTGGCATATATAAGGGATAAAGCCAGGGAGCTTCCGGTGCGCATCTATACCTGCGCCACGGTCACTCAGGGTATGCGGGGCCGGGAGCTGACGGATATGGAGGGGCTACAGGCTGCCGGAGCCGTGGGATTTACCGATGACGGCATGCCTATACTGGATGCGGCCGTATTGGAGGAGGCCATGCTGCGCTGCAAGGCGCTGGATGCGCCACTTAGCCTGCACGAGGAGGATCCCAGGATGATAGGGCAAAATGGCATAGACAGCCAGATTGCTGTGGAATTTGGTCTGGAGGGATCTCCCAGGGAGGCAGAGGAGTCTATGGTGGCCAGGGATGTAGCCCTGGCTCTGACGACAGGCGCTAAGGTCAATGTGCAGCATGTCAGCGCCAAGGGGGCTGTGGAGGCCTTGCGGCGGGCCAAGGCCCGTGGGGGGAATGTCCACGGCGAGGCTGCCCCCCATCATTTCGTTCTGACCAGGGAGGCTGTGCGGGAGTATGGCACGCTGGCCAAGATGAACCCGCCCTTGCGTGGGGAGGAGGACAGGCTGGCTATTCTGGAGGGGCTGGCTGACGGCACATTGGATCTGATCGCTACAGACCATGCGCCCCACAGCCGCCAGGAGAAGGCGCTGCCCTTGGATCAAGCGCCCAGCGGCATAGTGGGTCTGGAAACGGCGCTGCCCCTGTGCTGGCAATACTTGGTGGTTTCCGGCCTGCTGGATGAGGTGGAGCTGCTGCGGAAGATGAGCAAGAATCCGGCGGAGCTGTACGGCCTGGAGGCGGGATTTTTGGCGGAGGGTGGCCCGGGGGATGTGGTGGTCATAGATCCAAAGCTGCGGCTGGACAGTTCGGTTTTCTATTCCAAATCTGACAATAGCCCCTTTGCGCATTGGGATCTGCAGGGGGCTGCCAGGGTGACCATATGCCGTGGGCGCATAGTGTACCAGGCGCCGTAGGAGGGAGTGATATGCGAAAAAAACACAAGGCTGTGGTGCGCAGCCAAGAGGCTTTGGCGGCGGGGATATACTCTCTTTGGGTGGATACGCCGCTGGCCGGGGAGGCCATGCCTGGGCAATTTGTCTGTCTGTATGTGGGCGATGGCGTGCATTTGCTGCCCAGGCCCATCAGCATCTGCGATATGGATGGCCTGGCCCTGCGGTTGGTCTATAGGACGGTGGGCCAGGGGACGGCCCGTCTGGCCGAGTTGCGGCCGGGGGATACAGTGGATATACTTGGACCTTTGGGGCAGGGCTTTCCCCTGGAGGGGCACTCCGGGCGGGTGGCGCTGCTGGGAGGCGGCATAGGCATCCCCCCCATGCTCTATCTGGCCAAGGCCCTGTCGGATCGGGGGCTGGAAGTGGAGGCGTATCTGGGGTATAGAGGAGGGGATCTGTTCTTGTCGGAGGATTTTGCCCCTTATGCCAAAGTGTATATAGCTACAGAAGATGGCAGCAGCGGCGTAAGAGGCCATGTGTTGGATGCCATGGAGAAAAAGGAACAAGAGTTCAAAAACAGTACAGGAGGCAGTCCCATATCCTATAGCGCGCTGATGGCTTGCGGCCCCATGCCCATGCTGAGGGGTGTCAAGGCTTATGGGGAGCAGAGGGGGGTGGACTCCTACATTTCCCTTGAGGAGCATATGGCCTGCGGCGTTGGCGCCTGTCTGGGCTGTGTGGTCAAGACCAAGGAGATAGACAGCCATTCCCTGGTGCGTAATGCCCGTATTTGTACCGAGGGTCCGGTGTTTGATGCCAGGGATTGCGAAATTTAGGAGGAGGGGTATGGAAATCACTTTTGCCGGCGTCACATTCAAAAATCCGGTGCTTACGGCCTCGGGAACCTTTGGATCAGGCATGGAATACGGCGAGTTTGTGGATTTGAACAGGCTGGGGGGCATCATCACCAAGGGAGTGTCCAACATACCCTGGGAGGGCAATCCCACGCCCCGGGTGGCGGAAACCTATGGCGGCATGCTCAATGCCATAGGCCTGCAAAATCCCGGGGTGGAGGAATTTGTCCGCAGGGACCTGGCCTATTTGGAGGCCTTTGATACCCGGGTGGTGGTCAATGTCTGCGGCAAGACCATAAGGGATTATGTGGAGGTAGTAGAGAGGCTCTCCGGGGAGCGGCGTGTGGATATGCTGGAGATCAATGTGTCCTGCCCCAATGTCAAGGAGGGGGGCATAGCCTTTGGGCAAAACACCTGCGCATTGGAGGAGATCACCCGGGAGGTCAAGAGGTATGCCAAACAGCCGGTGATGATGAAACTCAGCCCCAATGTGGCGGACATAGGCGAGATGGCCAGAGCCGCCCAGGCCGGAGGGGCGGATGCCATCTCCTTGATCAATACGCTGACAGGCATGAAAATAGATGTACACAGGCGCAGATTTGCCCTGGCCAATGGCACAGGAGGCCTTTCCGGCCCCTGTATCAAGCCAGTGGCCCTGCGCATGGTCTACCAGGCCCGCAAGGCCGTGGATTTGCCCATACTGGGCATGGGAGGCATCATGTGCGGGGAGGATGGCATAGAGTTTTTGATGGCGGGCGCGGATGCCATAGCCGTGGGGGCAGCCCATTTCTTTCACCCCCGGGCCAGCCTGGATGTGCTGGAGGGCATGGGGGCGTATATGGCCAAATATGCCGTGGAAAAGGTGTCAGATTTGGTGGGCATACTCTAGGCTGTTTCTTGACAGCGGGAGTCGGGCCAACCTATAATAAAATGTATACAGTATACAAGATTTTTTCGGAGGTCCCTATGGCTGAGGCAGTCAGAAAGGCGTATGCCAAAATCAATCTGGCCCTGAATGTGGTGGGCAGGCGGACGGACGGTTATCACCTGGTGGATATGATCATGCAGCAGATCTCCCTGGGGGATGTAGTGACAGCCAGGCGCAGGCCGGTTGGGGGCATCAGCCTGTCCTGTGATATGCCCGGCGTGCCCACGGATCAGACCAATCTGGCCTGGAAGGCTGCCGCTCTGTTGCAGGCGCATTTTGGTATCAAGGATGGCATAGAAATCCGCCTGGAGAAGTCCATACCCATGGCGGCCGGCCTGGCCGGAGGATCTGCCAATGCCGCGGCGGCCCTGCTGGCCGTGGGGGATTTGTTTGAGTTGGAGCTGCCCCGTGAGGTCCTGGCCGGCTGGGCTTTGCAGCTGGGCGCGGATGTGCCTTACTGCCTGCTGGGAGGAACGGCCAGGGCCAGGGGCATAGGCGAGGAGCTGGAGGCTTTGGCGCCTGCGCCGGTCAATGCGCTGGTGTTGGCAAAGCCGGCCGTGTCGGTGTCCACGCCCCGGGTGTACCGGGCGTATGATATGCTGAATCCGCCGCCCAAGGGGCCGGATGTGGAGGCCTGTACCCGGGCCATTCAGCAGGGGAGCTTGGAGGCCCTGTTGGCGCATATGGGCAATGCGCTGGAGCCGGTGACAGCGTCCTGGCATCCCCAGATAGCATCGCTGGAGGAGGCTCTGATGGAGCAGGGGGCCTTGGCTGCCCAAATGAGCGGCAGCGGGCCTACAGTGTTTGGCATTTTTGCCCTAGAGGATCAGGCCGGGGAGGCGGCCGGCATATTGCGGGAGCGGCTTCCGGAGGTGGAATGGTTTGCCGTCCGGGGGATGTGAAAGGGGGGTATATGGGTCAGGAGGGCTTGCAAGCGTCCATGGATGCGTTTTTGCCTTTGCGGGATGTGGTTTTCAATACGCTGCGGCAGGGCATATTAACGGGGGAGCTGGTGCCGGGGGAGCGTTTGATGGAGATACATCTGGCCAAGAGGCTGGGTGTCAGCCGCACGCCCATAAGGGAGGCCATACGCAAGTTGGAGTTGGAGGGCTTGGTCATTATGGTGCCCAGAAAGGGCGCCTGCGTGGCCCAGATTAGCCAAAAGAGCATGAAGGATGTGCTGGAAGTGCGCAAGGCGCTGGATGTGCTGGCCATGGAGCTGGCCTGTGAGCGCATATGTCCGGAGGAACTGGAACAGCTGAACCTGGCCTGTGAGGCCTTTGCGCTGGCGGTAAAGGGCGGGGATTTAAAAAAAATCGCCCAAAAGGATGTGGAACTGCATGAGATTATTTTCCGTGCCACGGGCAACAGCCGTCTGCTGCATTTGATCCACTCTCTATCTGAACAGATGTACCGCTACAGATTTGAATATATCAAAAATACCTCCCAACACCGGCTGCTGGTGGAGGAGCATAGGGTGATATATGAGAGTCTGGTAGGCCGGCAGAAGGACAAGGCTATGGAGGCGGCTGCCCTGCATATAGACAACCAGGCCAAGGCCATAGTGGAGCAGATAGAGAGGGAGGCCATGAGTAAGGGGGAGAGGGCCCAGGGGGAGAAATTCTAGGGGTGCAGCGCATGGATTCCCATTTCTGGCTAGGCAGTCTGAAGAGGAGGGTTTTCAGTGGGAAAATCCCGGGAGGCAGGCCGGAATCAGGGCAAGATGCAGTATGGCAGCTCCAAGCGCTTTTTGGGGGAGCAGTCCGGATAGCGGTGGTATGCAGTACACCAGTGCAAATTTTCGCAAAATAATCTAGGCAGGGGGCGCTATGGCGCAAGAGCATATGCATGCCGCAAGGCAGATGGGAGGCCCAGAGGCGCCCATAGGAATTTTTGACTCCGGCGTGGGCGGATTGACAGTTGTAAAAGAGATGCTGGCCCAATTGCCGGGTGAGGATTTGGTCTATTTTGGCGATACGGCCAGAGTGCCCTATGGCAACAAATCTGGAGAAACCGTGCTGGCGTATTCCCGGCAGATTGTGGATTTTTTGACGGACCGGGGAGTCAAGGCGGTGGTCATTGCCTGCAACACGGCCTCTGCGCATGCGCTGGAGGCCTTACAGAGGGAGAGGGATCTGCCCATTATGGGTGTGATCAGCCCTGGGGTTGCGGAGGCCATAGACCGCAGCCCGGGGGGCCGTATAGGCGTTATAGGCACAGAGGGGACCATAGGCAGCGGAATGTATGAGAGGCAGCTGCGTTCGGTCAATCCCAAGGTGCAGGTCTTTGGCAAGGCCTGCCCCTTGTTTTGTCCCTTGATAGAAGAGGGCATGGGGGAGGACGGGCTGACCAGGGAGATGGCGAGGCGTTATCTGGAGCCCTTGCAGAGGGAGGGCATAGACAGCCTGATCCTGGGCTGTACCCACTATCCTCTGATACAGCCTCTTCTGGAGGAACTGCTGGGGCCGGAGGTGGTACTGGTCAATCCCGCCGCGCGTGTGGCCAGGGAGCTGAAATCCATGTTGGCGGACAGACAGCTGCTATCTTCCAGGCAGAGGGGCGGAGTATGTTATTTTTATGTCAGTGATGGCAGCGGACGCTTTGACCGATTTGCCCAGGAATGGCTGGGCAGGCCCGTAGCCTCCAGGCTGCGGGAATGGGGCGGCCTGTGATGGGGGGGCGGGGAGAGGCTGTGGAGCTGTGCCTTCGCAGCCGTCAGTGGGAGGATGCGGAGTCGGAACAGACAGCGGCGGATGAGGAGATGGTCTGTCATTACGCCGCCAGGCTATGGTTGTGTGAGGATGGAGGCCGCCTGGTGTACCGGGAGGGGAATAGGCCGGTCCGCATACTGTGGTCAGACAGCCGCTTTGTCCTGGAGCGGGAGGGGGAGGAGGCCCTGGTGTTGGAGCCGGGTATGCGCCGTCCCTGGCGGGTGCAGACGGCCTATGGAGCGCTGGCGTTGGAATGTGAGTGTCGGTCTATGGCTGGGGCTGCTCATGGATTGACTGTGGAATATGGGCTGTGGGCGGAGGAATTGATACATATTTGTCAATTAAGATTTTCCTGGAAATCCCGACCCGGAAAGGAGGCAAAGGGTGAGAGCAGAGCATAGGGATGTCGCGCCCTGGGTACAGTTGGCCCTGGCACTGATTTTCGTGGGCTTTCTGCTGAGGGAGCAGTGGAGAGGGGGCAGGCGCAGGCGATGATGGGCATCATCCTCTCTCCGGCCAAAACCATGCGGCAGGAGGATATACTGGAGGCCCAGACCCGCCCCATATATGGGGAACGGGCCGGCAGGATCGCCCGGGATATGCTGGCGCTGGGTTATGGGGAGTGCAAACGCATTTGGAAATGTAATGAGCATTTGGCCGGTCGGGCCTATGGTTACTTGGAGGCCTTTGCGCCGGAGAAAGGCCAGATTCCGGCCATCTTTGCTTATGAGGGCCTGCAATACCAGCACCTGGCGCCCAGGGCCTTGGAGGCAGGGGATCTGGCATATTTGCAGGAGCATCTGCGGATAGTATCCGGCATGTATGGCCTGTTGAGGCCCTTTGACGGCGTGATGCCATATAGGCTGGAGATGCAGGCCAGGTTATACCCGGATGGGGATATGGGACAGGTCTGGCAGGAGGCCATAGGCCGGGCTATGGGAGAATTTGATATGGTTTTGGATTTGGCCTCCAAGGAGTACAGCGAGCCTCTCTACCGCTACCGGCGGTCATCGGCGTGGGGGGCGGACATCGTGCGATGCGTATTTGGGGAGGAGGCTGGGGGAAAAATCCGTACTAAGGCCACCTTGGCCAAGATGGCCAGGGGGCAGATGGCCAGATATCTGGCCGTGGAACGTATAGTGGATGTGGAGGGGGTCAAGGGATTTTCCTCCGGGGGATGGGCCTATGCCCCGGAATACTCTCTGGACAATCAGTTCGTTTTTTTGCAAAGGAGGAAGTATGGCGATTTTGGCTGAGGGGCAAAAGGCCCCATTGTTTTCCCTGCCGGATAAGGATGGGCGTATGTGGAATTTGGCGGATTGCTTGGGGCGCAAGGTGATACTGTATTTTTATCCCAAGGACAATACACCGGGCTGCACCAAGCAGGCCTGCGCCTTTGGGGAATTGGACAGGCGTTGGGAGGAGGAGATGGGGGAGAAGAGGCCTGTCATTGTGGGCATAAGTAAGGACGGCTCCAAGAGCCATCAAAATTTTGCGGCCAAATATGACCTGCCCTTTGTCCTCCTCTCCGATACAGATGCCCAGGTGATGCAGCTGTACGGCGTGTGGCAGGAGAAGAAGAATTACGGAAAAACCTATATGGGGGCGGTGCGCAGCACCTTTGTCATTGATGAGCAGGGCGTGATCCAAAAGGCCATGGAAAAGGTGCCGGCGGCGACCAATGCCCAGGATGTGGCAGCATTTTTGGAGGCCTAAATGGAGGCGGGCATGGCTAGGGAAATGATACTGATCTTGGATTTTGGCGGCCAATACAATCAATTGATCGCCAGGCGGGTGCGGGAGTGCCGGGTTTATTGCGAGGTGCATCCCCATACTCTGGATATAAAGCGCATACGGGAAATGCAGCCGGCCGGCATCATATTCACCGGCGGCCCCAATTCCGTCTATGGTGAGGGCGCGCCCAGCGTGGATGTAGGCATTTTTGACCTGGGGCTGCCGGTGCTGGGTATATGCTACGGCTCCCAGTTGATGGCCCATTTGCTGGGAGGGCGGGTGGAGAGCGCCCCCGTGGGGGAATATGGCAAGGCCATGATGCGCATAGATCAGGCTGGGGAGATATTCCGGGGTGTGGAAAGCCTGACCCAGGTGTGGATGAGCCATATGGACTCCATACAGCAGCTGCCTCCGGGCTTTGCCCTGCTGGGCCATACGGTGGACTGCCCTGTGGCGGCCATGGCGGATGAGGCCAGACGGCTGTATGCTCTGCAATTTCACCCGGAGGTGGGACATAGCCTGGAGGGGGAGAGGATGTTGAAAAACTTCGTCCTAGGCATATGTGGCTGTCGAGGGGATTGGCAGATGCAGTCCTTTGTGGAGCAGAGCATAGAGGAAATCCGCGCCAGGGTGGGCGGCGGCAGGGTGCTGCTGGCCCTCTCCGGCGGCGCGGACTCCTCGGTGGCGGCAGTGCTCCTGTCCAAGGCCGTGGGCCGGCAGCTGACCTGTGTCTTTGTGGACCATGGGCTGCTGCGCAAGGACGAGGGAGATCAGGTGGAGGCGGTTTTTGGGCCGGAGGGCGCTTATGATCTGCAATTCCTGCGGGTCAATGCCGCCGAGCGTTTTTATTCCAAGCTGGCAGGGGTTACTGATCCCGAGAGCAAGCGAAAGATCATAGGCGAGGAGTTCATCCATGTCTTTGAGGAGGAGGCCAAAAAGATAGGCGCCGTGGATTTTCTGGCCCAGGGTACCATATATCCGGATGTCATTGAGAGCGGCCTGGGCCATTCGGCGGTGATCAAATCCCATCACAATGTGGGAGGATTGCCGGACTGCGTGGATTTTCGGGAAATCATAGAGCCTCTGCGCCTGCTTTTTAAGGATGAGGTGCGTCAAGCCGGACTGGAGCTAGGCCTGCCAGCCTCCCTGGTCTACCGCCAGCCCTTTCCCGGGCCGGGCCTGGGCGTGCGCATTGTGGGGGATATCACCCGGGAGAAGGTGCGTATGGTCCAAGAGGCGGATGCCATTTATAGAGAGGAACTGGAAAAGGCGGGATTGCAGGCGGAACTGGGCCAGTATTTCGCCGCCTTGACTAATATGCGTTCCGTGGGCGTGATGGGGGATGAGAGAACCTATGATTATGCTGTTGCCCTGCGGGCGGTTACCACCCGGGATTTTATGACAGCGGAGGCCGCACGGCTGCCCTGGGAGGTGCTGGAAAAGTGCATGAATAGAATCATCAATGAGGTGGCGGGGGTGAATAGGGTGCTGTATGATTGCACGAGCAAGCCGCCGGGGACGATTGAGCTGGAGTAAATAAAATAACGCCACAAATCCAGTGTTTATGCGGGTTTGCGGCGTTTTTCTATGTGCTTTGGGTACAAAATGAGTACAAATTTTATTTGTCAATGCTATCGGATAACAAAGTCTGATTGGATGTAATAGATTGCTTTGTTTCTTCTAAGATAACCTGAGAATGTATTTCCAAGGAGGCTTTATCACTGTCGGATATATTATTGCTATGTCGTGTAATAAAAGATTTGCCATTTTCATTTATTTGACAATCGGAAATCCAGCGTGCCAATAGTTTGTTGACAGTTTCATTTTCAAAATGAATAGAAATAGTTTTTGTATCTATATCACCGCTTTTTAATCTGGAAAATGAATATGAGGCTCCAAGTTTATTTTCTAATAACAGTAATAAAGAAGCGGCTTCTCCAGCAGTAGTAATATCTAATGTTGCTAGTGGAATATCAAAAAATATATTTTCTCCAACATCCAAAGCCTGTGCAATCTTTTTTATTTGCGCAGGCTTTGGATTTCTTATCCCCAATTCATACCGTTTGGCAAGCTAACAATCGTTCAAGGTGACCCTGGTGAGGGAAAAACAACTTTTTCGCTTTGGCTGGCTTCTATGCTTACGCAGGGGAAGGGATTTGATGAAGCAGGGAACAATATACAAACCGAGCCTGTTAATGTTATATACCAAACGGCAGAGGACGGGTTAGCCGATACAGTGAAACCGAGATTAGTCGCAGCAGGTGCGGACTGTTCCAAAGTAAAGGTTATTGATGATACCGAAAAATCCCTTTATATGGACGATGAGCGTTTGGAGGAAGCATTGAGAGAAACGAAAGCAAAGTTACTCATTCTTGACCCATTGCAGGCGTACTTAGGTGATAGAGTGGATATGAACCGTGCGAATGAAGCAAGAGAAATGACAAAGAAATTAGGGGCTATGGCGGAGCGTACAGGCTGTGCAGTTATCTTGATTGGTCATATGAATAAAGGTAGTGGGGCAAAGGCGGCATACCGCGGTATCGGCTCGATTGATTTCTTTGCAATAGCACGAAGTGTATTGTTGGTGGCAAAAGTACCTGATGATTGTTCAGTTCGTGCGGTGGCACAGATTAAATGCAATCTCGCGGCTGAGGGCAGTACAATGGCTTTTCAGTTAGATGAAAATGGTTTTACTTGGCTTGGAGAATATGATATTTCAGCAGATGAACTTCTTTCAGGGTTTGCATACGGAGATAAGCATAAGGTGGCAGAAGAATTTTTGAAAAAGATACTTAGCAATGGCAAAAAAGTTTCAGTGTCCTCTATTTTTGCACAGGCTAAAGCAATAGGAGTATCAAAAAGAACCATTGAGAGTGTAAAGCGTGAATTGGGCGTAAAATCTATAAAAGACGGTGCA
>JBGYPP010000096.1:0-56334 GCA_041838515.1 Acetatifactor sp.
CCATGTCCCGGCAAAAGAAGTTGGACAAGATGGAATTGATCAGCCTACAGGCGGAGAAACCCAAACCCCAGTTCGGTTTTTTGGCCGCGCGTACGCCCGGACGCTATATATTCCAAACCCGGCAGCTGGTCATAGGCTATGACCAGCCCCTGTCCATACCCCTGGATCTGGAGATGGAAAGAGGCGACAAGATCGCGCTAATAGGCGCCAACGGCATAGGCAAGAGCACACTGCTAAAAAGCCTGCTGCAATTGATACCCCCCTTTTCCGGCCAAGTGGAGCAGGGAGATTATCTGCATATAGGGTATTTTGAACAGGAATGGCCCCAGGAGCAGTTGACAAGGAACGGCGGCAAAAGCTGTCTGGAGGAGATCTGGGACTGCTTCCCGGGCTTTAGCCAATACGAGGCCCGGTCAGCTCTGGCCCGCTGCGGGCTGACCACCCAGCACATAGAGAGCAAGGTGCAGGTGCTCAGCGGCGGGGAGCAGGCCAAAGTGCGATTGTGCAAATTGATGAATAAGGAGAGCAATGTCCTGTTGCTGGACGAGCCCACCAACCATCTGGATCCGGATGCCAAGGAGGAGCTGCGCCGCGCCCTGGCGGCGTACCCCGGCAGCTGGCTGATGGTCTGCCATGAGCCGGATTTCTACCAGGATCTGGCCACCAAGGTCTGGGACTGCTCCCAATGGACCACCAAACTCTCCTAAGCCGTCTAACCTGACAGGGGCAGGCGGTACAGCCGGTGAGAGTTGCTCCAGGCCCGGTTCTCTACCTCCTCCAGAGGGAGGCGCTTGATGTCCGCCACCGCCCTGGCCACATAGGGCAGGTAGAGGCTGGAATTGCGCCTGCCCCTATGGGGAACCGGCGCCAGATAGGGGCAGTCCGTTTCCAGCACCAGCCTGTCCATGGGCGCATAGGCTATGGTTTCCGCCAGCTTCTTGGCATTGGCAAAGGTGGCCACGCCGCCTATGCCCAGGTAGAAGCCCTGGTCCAGAAAATCCCTGGCCATCTCCTTGGAATATGAATAACAGTGGATAACGCCGCCATGACGGCAGCCCCCCTCCGCCTTCAAGATGTCCAGCGTCTGCGCCGCCGCATCCCTGGAGTGGATGACCACCGGCTTGGCATGGGTCTTGGCCATATGCAGCTGGCGGACGAAATGCTCCCTCTGCACCTCACGTTCCGGCGTATCCCAATAATAATCCAGCCCTATCTCCCCTAGGGCCAGGCATTTCTCATGGCCCAAGGCCCTCTCCAGCAGGGCATAAGCCTCCTCATCCAGCCCATGGCTCTCACAGGGGTGCACGCCCACAGCCCCATAGACAAAGGCATACTCCTCCGCCAGCGCCAGGCAGGCGCTTATGCTCTCTACAGAGGAAGCCACATTGACCACCAGCGCTACGCCCGCCTTGGCCAGGGACTCCAACACCTCCCGCCTATCCTCATCAAAGGCCTTATCATCATAATGCGCATGGGTATCCCAAAGCATGGTTTTCCTCCTTGTCCCCATCGGGCTTTCTTCTGCCCAATCTACCATTCCGGCGGGGATATTGCAAGCGCCAAGCCACTGACACCAGGTCTGCATGATTTCGAAAAAAAAATAAAAAAACCCTTGCAATCCATCATCCCTTGCGATATAATACTTTTTGTGCAAAAGAACTGTGCCAGCATTTGGAGCATATGCCATCAAGCGTCTCTAGCTCAGTTGGTAGAGCACCTGACTCTTAATCAGGGTGTCCAGAGTTCGAGCCTCTGGAGACGCAGAAAAGCCTTGGGATTGGCCTTGAGCCGGTTTCAGGGTTTTTTATTATGTAAAAAAGCTTTACCCCTGGAGGAATTTTGCGCTATAGTAAACCATGTGTGAAACAGGTTTACTATAGCGCCAGCACAAAGGAGGGGAGATGCTCCAGGCAAGGGATCTACAGGAGATGACAGAACAGATATTGGAGGGGCTGCTCCTGACCAAGGAACAGGCCATGGAGCTGGTTTCTGCGCCCTTGGAGGACCTGTGCCGCCAGGCCGATGCTTTGCGGCAGGAAACCCAGGGAGCGTATTTTGATTTCTGTACCATAGTCAATGGAAAGAGCGGCCGCTGCAGCGAGGACTGCAAATTCTGTGCCCAGTCCTCCCGGTACAGCCGGGGCGGGGAAGGCAGTTACGGCTTGCTAGATGGGGAGAGCCTCAGCCGCCTGGCCTGCTCCATGGCTGAAAAGGGAATAAGGCGCTACTCCATAGTAACCTCCGGCCGCGCGCTGCCCAGAGATGAGGTGGAGGAGATCTGCCGCAGCGCGGAGCGGATAAGGCAGCAGGCGCCCGTGCAGCTGTGCGGCTCCTTTGGTTTGCTGGAGGAGGCCGATTTCCTACGGCTTCGGCGGGCGGGTTTTTGCCGCATACACAACAATCTGGAGAGTTCACGCCGCTTCTTTCCCCAGATATGCCAGAGCCACAGCTATGACGACAAGCTGCGTTCCATCCGGGCAGCCCAGAACGCCAGCTTGGAGGTGTGCAGCGGCGGCCTATTTGGCATGGGCGAGGACTGGGAGGACCGCATAGACATGGCACTGGAGCTGCGCCGGCTCCAAATACGCTCCGTACCCATCAACTTTCTCATACCCATACCCGGCACGCCCCTGGGAGATAGGCCGCCTCTCCCCCAGGAGGAGGCCAGGCGCATAGTGGCCATATACCGCATGCTGCTGCCCCAGGCCTGCATACGCACAGCGGGAGGGCGCAATCTCATGCCCCAGGGAGGCCGCGCCTTATTTGCCGGAGGGGCCAACGGGGCCATCACCGGAGATCTGCTGACCACTGCCGGCCCTGGCATAGACCAGGACAAGGCCATGGTCTTGGATATGGGTTTTTCCCTGGAGGCTCCGAAACTGCCTATTGACTAAGCCTGACATTTTTTGTATAATTTAAATGTTGTGGATAAATCGATGCGTGGCTCAGCTTGGTAGAGCGCTGCGTTCGGGACGCAGAGGTCGCAGGTTCGAATCCTGTCGCATCGATAAAAATCCCGCTGAAAGTTTTTCAGCGGGATTTTTTTATTCCGGCCGAAAGCTTCTCAGCCGGGTTTTGTCCTATAAGCCGCAATACCCAAAACTCCGTCTGCATACAACAAGGCCCCGCAACCAGAGGTTGCGGGGCCTTGTTCCGGCTAAACCGCCGGACATGAATTCTGCTTATGGGATTTCAATATTTCCTTGCCAGGCAAGGCGAGATTTAGAAGATACCGAAGAAAGAACCTACCAGACCCAGTATCAGCAGCAAACCGATACACTTAACAGGGGACCAGCCTTTCTTCTTGATCAGGAAGTACAGGCCCAGGGTCAGGGCCAGAGGCACCATCTTGGGCAGAACGCCGTCCAAAATCTTCTGCACTACGATAGGGCTTTCGCCGTTCTCGAAGGTCAAAGCGATGGTAGTTCCGCCATAGTTGGAGGTCAGAGCGCCTACTACGAATACGCCCAGCATAGCAGCTGCATGGGTGAACTCTTTTGCGTTGGCAGTCAGGGCCTCGATGGCCTTGGAACCCATCTCATAGGACCAGTGCATCAGCCAAAAACGAACCAGGAACTGTACAGCGTTGAAAATCAGCAGGAACAATATGGGACCCATTACGGAGCCGTCCAATGCCATCTGTGCAGTAATACCTGCGGTAATGGGCACCAGGGTAAACCAGAAGATAGCATCGCCTATGCCGCCCAGAGGACCCATGGCAGCCACGCGCACGGCGCGGATGGTGTTGATATCGGCCTTCTGCTGCTCCATAGAAAGCACGATACCCATTACGAAAGTTACCAGGAAAGGATGGGTATTGAAGAACTCCAGGTTGTGCTCCATGGACAGCTTCAAATCATCCTTGTCGGTGTGGATCTTCTCCAGACCGGGCAAAATGCCATACAGCCAGCCGGCAGCCTGCATCCTCTGGAAGTTGAAAGAACCCTGCAGGTTCAAGGAACGCCATACCATCTTATTCAACGTTGCCTTGTCAAGAGGCTGGGCGGGGGTCAAATTCTTGTAATTGGTAGCCTTAGATGCCATCTGAATCACCTCCGTTTGCGCTTCCTGCCGCATTCTTGATTGCCACCTTGGTCTGATAATCGCCTATGGACATGGCCACGCCAAACATAGCAATGATCAACAAAGCTGCGCCGCTCAGATCAGGAATAAATCCGATGATGGTAGCCAGTGCAAAACCGGCAAAGTAGATGCCCCACAGCTGGTTGGACAGCATGATGCGGAGCAGGATGGCGAAACCGACAAAGCGCATCATGCCACCGGCCACGCTCAGGCCGTTCATAAACCACTGGTACTGATCAGACAGCTCCTGCAGCTTTACGCCGGCAGCGGAACCACCCACCAGACCTATGATGGATACCAGGGCGAAGAGCAGGCCCAGGGCGCCCATAGCCATGTAGTTCAGGCGTACAATACCCTTGGTGTCGCCATTCTCAGCCATCTTGTCAGCCACAGACATAACGCCGGACATGGCGGTGAACAGGGTTACTACCATGTACTGGCCCATCAGGGCGAAAGGAATGGCCAGACCTACGGCTGCGGAAGTGTCCAAGCCGGAGGAAACGGCAAATACGGTTGCCATAACGCCGCCGATAACTGCGTTGGGAGGCTGGGCGCCGCCCACGGGCATATTGCCTATGGTCATCAGCTGGTAAGTACCGCCCACTACCAAGCCGGTCTGCAGGTCGCCGAGGATGGCTCCCACTACAGCGCCGGTCACGATAGGCTGATACAAGGATTCTAGCAAATTAAACTGGTCGATTGCGATGATGAACACCCATACCGCCACCAGCAAAATTTGAATTGCATTGAATTCCATGGTGTAGTATCTCCTTTCAAAGGTTGCTTGTGTCTAGTTGAACAGCTTTTCGATATTCTCTGCAGCCTCGGTGGGAACACGGCGTATCTCCAGTTCCACTCCCAATTCCCGCAGCTTGGAAAAAGCCGCCACATCCCCGTCGTCCACCGCCACAGAACCGGCCACCTGGCGCTTGCCGTCAGCCATATGCATATTGCCTATGTTGACTTTCTTGATGGGCACGCCGCCCTCAACCAAGGCCAGCACATCCGCGGGGGTTTCGCAGACGATAAAAATCATCTGCTTGTCGGAAGCCTTGTGTATGGTTTCGATGGTCTTTTGCAAGGTCCAATAACGCATGGAGGCATAACTGGGCGCTGCCATGTCCATAAGACCCTGGCGAAGCTTGTTGCCTGCCACTTCATCATTGGCCACCAAAATCAGATTGGCTCCGATGGCCCCGCACCACTGGGTGGCTACCTGTCCATGCACCAGACGGTTGTCAATGCGGGTCAAAACAATGTTTGGCATCTTCCCTATCTCCTTTCTCTAAGAATTACTACTGAAATCCCTATCAGAAGTGCTTACATTTTATACTTTTTTACCAAAGGGGTCTTTGCACTTTTTAATAAGAACCTTATTTTTTTTAGTTTTATTTTATACTTATAAACCAAAATCCCGGGTTTTTTATTGATATTTTTATAACTTTTTTAGGATGTTTTAGGCCTATTTCCTTTATTTCCCGCTGCCTTTGGGCAAATGGACGGCTTTTGGCCTTTTATGGTATACTCTTAAAGACATTTTCTCCATGGCCTGCCGAGGAGGGCATATGCAAAAAAAGACATCTTCAGAAGAATTTTATCCCTTTGGACAGATAGACTCCCACTGGGAGGGCGCAGACCAGTGGAAGGATAGGAGCTGGCAGATCCATCCCCGCCGTTCCATATCCAGCCTCTTTTGCTTCGAAAGCCCCATATGCCTGGAATTGCAGGAGGGCATGGCGCTGCTGCTGGCCGGAGAGAGGCCCTCTCCCGAGGCGTTGAAGGAATTTGCCATGCACAGGCGCATACGGCTCCACGCAGGCGTGTACTTTGACGTGGCCGCCATCACGCCGACTGCCGTGTACAGGATGTGGGCGCCGCCGCCCTTTGCGTACAAGATACACACGCTGGAACGGCCCTATCTGCTCAGCCCCATACACCCCATCTTCCAGGTGGTGGGCATACAGGGATATTATTACAATCTGCGCAAGCCGGGTTACCGCTTTGCCGGCGAGGCTCACGGATACTACGAGCTGACCTTTGTGGATAGAGGCGTGCTGCACAGCGACATAGAGGGCCAGCCCTTTACTCTTCGGGAAAACCAGATCCTGCTCTACGGCCCTGGGCAATACCACACCCAGAACGTGGGCGAGGAAGGCTCCTGCTCCTACCTGACCGTTATCTTCTCCGTGCGCTGGGGGGGGAAAAAGTTCAGCCACGGCGGCTCCTGTCCGGATCTGGAGCCCCTGCTGGGGCGGGTCTTTGGCTTTCAAAAGGAGATACACAGCCTGGTCAAGGAGTTTGTCAAGGAGAGCAATTCCAGCCTGCCTTTTGCCGGCCCCATGATGCTGGCTACTCTGCAAAAGATCCTGCTTCTGCTGCTGCAGTACGACGCCGCGCCCAGGCCGGCCCACGATGCGCCCTACTCCCAGCCCCGGCAGCAGTACCAGAACCAATTGCTGGAGAATATACTCACCCACATAGATACCCACATACACCAGCCCATCACCATAGCCGAGCTGTGCCGCCGCTTCTCCCTCTCCCGCTCCTCCCTACAGCTGCTCTTTAAGGAGGGCCTGGGGCAGACGCCCAAGAAATACATCAGCGACCTGAAGCTGGAGCACAGCAAGACCCTGATCCGGGAGGGCAGGTACACCATCAGCGAGATCGCCCTGATGCTGGGCTTCAACTCCATACACTACTTCTCCCGCATATTCACGGCCAAGTACAAGATCGCGCCCAGCGAATATGCAAAGCAGCTGCTGGTGCTCTGATACCCCGGCTGTCAATCAAAAACCGCCCGGACTGCCGTAGGCGGCCCCCTTTTTCCAGAACGGATCCGATCTGGTGATAGAGGCCCGCCCCACAGCTCCGGGCGGATTTTATGAAATCATTTCATTATCATGAATACGATATCCGCATTCTGATAAATACCGCTTTTACTTCTCCTCTTTGGGCTTATCCTCTACCAGGGACTGAATGGCGTAGCGGGATATGGTCATCACCGTGGATTTGGCCACCTCCACATTGACGGTTTCCTCCTCTATGGCAACTATGCGGCCATAGATGCCGCCGCCAAAGACGACCTTGGAGCCTATTTTCAGCTCCGTGTGCACCTTGCCCAGCTCATCCCGCCTGCGGCGCAGATTGCGGGCGGAGATAAAGGTGAGTATGCTGGCGCCCACGCCCAACAGCACGGCTATGGTGATGCAGGTCCACAGTATGACTTCCCAATTCACGTTAAATGCCATCCTCCGCCTCCTCCTGGGGCGCACGTTCCACCAGCGCAAAACGCAGCACGGCATCCCGGCCGGTTTCCAAGAGTTCCTTGGCCAGTTCCAGCGCACTGTCATAATCCTCCATCATGGTGAAGCCCTCCACCATCATGGGCAGATTGGAACCCGCCAACACTTCCACAAAGCCTTCCGGACGGCTCTGCGCGCATTCCACAGCCGTTTTGAACGGGGAACCCCCAGGCAGGTCGGAAAACACCAGTATGCCATCACAGTCAGCCAGCGCATCCATGGCCTTGTCCAGGTTGGCGGCCAGGGTTTCTATGGAATGCCCCTCCTCAAAATCCACGGCCTGAACAAAGTCCCTGGCGCCTGTCACCAGCTGCAGGGCGGAAAACATGCCCGTGCCAAAGTGGCCATGGCCGGTCAGCAAAAATCCTATCATACTCTCTCCCTCCTAATGCTGTCTATCATTATGCCAAAGTATAGGGATATAGGGTCACGCCCTGCACCACCCTGTTCACCTCGCCCGTAGGGCAGGGATTGTCCGGTGATATGCCCAGAGCCAGGGATTTGAGAGCGGCCAGCATCTGCGCAAAGGGTACAAAGGCCAGGCCCAGGTAGATATTGTCCATCTCTTGCCCCAGATCCACCTGCAATACATAATCCGCCAGTCCCTCCAGCTCCGGAGCCGGCCGGTTGCAGACAGCCACTATGCGGTTGCCCTTGCGCTGGGGAGCCATCTCCCGCAGCAGATCCATCTCATATCCCCTGCGATAGGCGTCGTCGCTCAGATACACCACCGTCAGCGCGCCCGGCTGGATCACGGACTTGGGGCCATGGCGGAATCCCAGAGGGGAATCATACATGGTGGCCACCTTGCCCGCGCTCAGCTCCAGCATCTTGAGGGCGGATTCCTGGGCCACGCCCTTAAGGGCCAGATTGCCCAGATAGATAATGCGGTCAAAGGCAAACTCCTCCACCAGGCGGGCTGCTAGCGCGAAATCCTCCTCCAACAGTTTCTCCACGCCGGCGCACACCCGATCCATAGCAGCGGCTATGTCCTGGGCCATATCCAGGCTGAGGGCCATATAGCAGGCCAAATACATATTGCTAAAGCTGGAAGTCATGGCAAAGGAGCGGTCATGGGTTTCCGGGGTGAGATTGATGCTAAAGCAATTCTCCCGCTCACGGCCCATGCGGGCCAAGGCTCCCTCGGGGTTGCAGGTGATAAACAGATGATAGAGGTTTTTGCACACCACCTCGACCTCCTCCACCGCGCCTATGGACTCGGGGGAATTGCCGGAACGGCCAAAGCTGACCAGCAGCGTGGCCTTTTCCCTGGAGAGAAAATGCTCCGGGGAGGGAACTATGTCCGTGGTAGCCACGGACTTGATCTTGTAGCTATAGCGGGAGGCCAGCGCCTGAAACAGGGAATTGCCCACAAATTCACTGGTGCCGGCTCCTGTCAAAACAATATCAAAATCCTGCTGCCCCAGAACCTTGTGCAAAAAGGCTTCCAAGGCCGGGCGCAGACCCAGCACCTGCTCCACGGTCTTTTTCCAAGTAGCCGGCTGCTGCCGGATCTCCTCCAGGGTAAAGACAGAGGCCGTCTGCTCCATCTGCTCCCGGCTAATGCCAAAAATGCCCATAGTGTCCTCCTTTATCCGCCCATATTTTGTTTAGGCTGTTTGCCCCATTATAGTATCGATTGTGTTTTTCTGACAAGATGTCCATTAAAAAGCACAAGTAATAAAACAAAATAGACAAATTCACCGCCTACGCCCGGCCCCTGAGCAAATCCGCCAGCCCCCGGTACAGCCAACCCTGGGCATGCCAGTGACGGCGGCATCTCTGCCGCCTGCCAAGATAGGACAGAAGAGCCCCGGCCCTGGAGGATGCCCCCGACTGGCGGCATATCTCCACACCCCGCCTCAGCGCCCGTCCGTAATCACCGCCCAGGCCCTTGGAGGCAAAAAAGGCCCATTTCAAGGCCAGCCCAAATGCCAGAAAAGGCAGATTCCACAGCAGCTGCCAGTAGGGCATATTTTTCCACAGGAGATAGATGTTGTTGGCTCCGCTAAGGCCCACTTTGAAAGCGTTGTGGCGGGATCCGCTGGTGGCCGATCCCTTGTGCCGCACCCCAGCCTCCGGCGCCAAATAACTGCGCCCTCCGCACAGCCTGGCCCTATACCCCAGATCCACATCCTCCAGATAGGCGAAATGGCTCTCATCAAAACCGCCCAGAGCAGCAAAGGCCTGCCTGTGGTATACGGCTGCTCCGGCACAGCAGCTAAAAATCTCCTCCATCTGCGCAAACCGGGCAGCCGGCCCTCCCTTGCCCAGGGCATAGGCATGGCCCAGCGGCGTGTAGGCATCCCCGCCGCCGTCCACCAGCCGCCCGTCAGACCAGTCCAGCATCAGCGCCTGTATAGCAAAGGCCCTGGGCTGCCTGGCCAGCGCCCGCCCCAGGGCGGCGATAGCGCCCGGCTCCAGTGCCGTATCATTGTTCAGCAAAAACACATAAGGGGTCTTGGCCGCCTCCACGCCCACATTGGCCGCCTTGGCAAAACCGGTATTCACCGGCAGGAATATGTATTCCGCCTGGGGAAAACGGGCCTTGGCCCGGGAGGCGCTTCCATCTGCCGAGCCGTTATCCACCACTATGACGGACACGCTCTCCTGACCGCCATGATATATGCTCTCCAAGCAGCCCTCCAGGCAATCCTCCCCATTGTAATTGGGTATGACCACGGTCAGCCAAGGGACGGACTCTCCATCCCCCGCCTTTTGCTCCGCCCCCTCGGAAGCGGCCTCCCTTTCCAAAATCCCAGCCAGATCCTCTGCCCGGGGACGGCCCAGCCCCAGCTGTTTCCTTATCTCCATATATGCCTTGGCCTCCACAATAAAACATACCCGGCCTTGGCCAGGGCCAGACCCAGGGCCTTGGCGGCCTCCTCCGGATCCAAGCCCGGCGGCAGTTCCATGCCGCCGTCCTCCCTCCAGACGGGAGGCCGGCCCAGGGTCTGCTCCCACAGCGCCGCCACAGCCCCATCTTCAGGCCGCAGCCGCAGATTGCGCAGATCCAGCGCCAGCGCCTCCTGCCCCAGCGCCGCCCTGTGCATATACCCGCTAAATCCCCGGGGCAGGCCCTTGTGCAGTATACGCCACCGGGCATCCCAGCCGCCGCCGCAAATCCGACCCCAGCCATAGACCGGCCCGCCCACGGCGGCCACCTCCGGCCTGGCGCTCCATATGTCGGGAATATACTCCACCCGATAAAAGCCCAGATGGGCCAGTGGCCGCACCTTCCCCCGCCAGCCCACAGCGTCCAAAAAGTCCCCCAAGGCTCTAGCCCCAGCCTCATAGGCATAAGCCTTGCTGGCCGGGTTTGCAGCGGTGGAGGAGGCATGGCAACGCCAGTGATAGAGTATCTGGGGTATGTGCAGTATGCGGCGGCGCCAGCGCCCATTGCCAGTAAAGCCCCCACCCTCCCGGCCCAGAGCGGCCACGGCGCGCAGTAGCAGATCGTAGTCCTGGGCGCCGTCAAAGGCAGGGCGAAAGCCCAGAGAGGCCATCAGCCCTCTCTCCATCACCAGAAAATGGCAGATATAATTGTTGGACAGCAGCAGCTCCAGATCAAAATCCGGCTTGAAATGGGGGGCAAAAAAGGCGCTGCCCTCCCCGTCACACTTGTCCTCATCGCTGTAGAGCATGGCCGGATTCTCCCCGCAATATTGCTGTCTGTACCCCTCTATGGCTGCCGCCATAGCATAGAGCGCATGGGGTTCCAGCCAGTCGTCATGGTCCAGCAGCCCCACAAATTCTTTGGCAGCCAGGGGCAGCAGAGCGTTGGTATTGGCAGATATGCCCCCATTGCCCTCCAACCGCACATATCGTATGCGCGCATCCCCATAGGATGCGGCCAGGGCAGCCAAATCCCCAGACTCTCCCGCATCGGCATCATCCCCGGATGCGCCGGCGGGGGATGCATCCCCCAACAGCAGCTCCCAATTCCCATGGCTCTGGCCTGTAACCGAATCGATCAAGGCCCGCAGATAGGCCGGAGGCGTGTTGTACAGCGGCACCAGCAGGCTAAAGCCTATGTGTTCCCTGGCGGTGTTGCGCCTCTGGGCCTCCCACAGACCCCGATCCAGGGGCGTATAAAGGTATTTGTGGCCATCCGGCCCCCGGCCGCCATGCAATAGCTCCTCCACTGCGGCGCAAAGCGCGGCTCCCAGTCCGTTCCTGCCCGCATAAGAGGCAAATTTTTGCCACAGCTGTATGACACCCACATTCCATCCCTTCTCAGCCTACATGGCCCCCCGGCCTTGCAGGACCACCTGCACAGTCTTGAATAAAATCCGGCAATCCATGGCAAAATTCCAATTCTCTATATATTGCAGATCCAGAGCCACCACCTGCTCAAAATCCTTGATCTCACTGCGGCCGGAGGTCTGCCAGAGGCCGGTAATGCCCGGCTTGATGGCCAGCCTGGCTCTGTGGTGCTTTTCATACCTCTCCCACTCATCCCTGGTGGGCGGCCTGGTGCCCACCAGGCTCATATCCCCCTTGAGAACATTGAAAAACTGGGGCAGCTCGTCTATGCTGGTCCTTCGGATAAAGGCGCCTATACCCTTGGCGCCGCCTATAATCCGGGGATCGTCCTCCATCTTGAACAGCAGCCCGTCCCCGCCCTCTCCCCGGCGCAGCAGATCCTCCTTTTGCGCCTCGGCGTCCGGGACCATGGAGCGTATCTTGTACATACGGAAAGGCTTGCCCCGACGGCCTATGCGCTCCTGGGAAAAAATCAGCGGCCCGGGTGAGGCGGCGTAGAGCGCAGGCCCTACCAAAACCAAAGCCACCAAGCAGAGCAGGCAGCCCACCAGACCCCCGGCCAGATCCATGGCCCGCTTGACCAGCTTTTGCCTGGCGCTGACTATGCGTATGCTCTTGGAGAGGACGGCATAGCCGGCCAGAGCTTCTATCCTCTGCCCAGCCTGCACCGGCCCCACCAGAGGCATCAGCGCCTGGTGGACCACCACACCCATGCCCACCCACTCCTCCATGCGGCGGGCAAGATCCGGTTCCGGAGAGGCCACATCCACCCAAATGCCATCCACCCATTTGGTCTGCACCCACTCCTCTATACGTCCGGCATCCACCAATTCCAAGCCGCCTATATCCGCGCTACCCTGTCCCCACAGGGCCACTCCGGAGATAAAAAATTCCTTATCCCTGTATCTGCCCATCCTCTCCAGTGTTTCCCGGATGCGGTCCGGCTCCGCCACCAACAGCAGGGCCCGGGCGCCGCCTTTTTGTCGCCGCATATATTTCTTGACCAGACTTCGGAACACATAGGAGAAAAAGGCAAAACCTATGGCAGTCATCACCACGGCAATACGGGAGAGCATATCGCTCTCCTTGAGCAAAAAAACCAAAACCAGATAAGAAAAAACCACCATGGCCACATGGCGGCATACAGCTTTCCATTCCTCAAACCAGCCCCGCTGCCATATGCCCAGATAGCTGCGGCCCAGCACAGCCACAACCAAGTGGAACAAACCCAGCAGCCCGGCCATTCTCCAAAACAGCTCTCCCCGGCCCACGCTCTCCAGCCCGTGGCGCAGGCCATATCCCAAAACCAGCGCCAGCTCTGCCGCCGCCAGATCGCCTATGGCGAATATTTTACTCTTGCCCCACAGGCCGTGCAGTCTATCCATATTCTAGCCCTCTGCCATGCCCCCCTGGCATCACTCCTCATCCGAACCGTAGTATTTGCCATAGTATTTTCCGTAATACTTCCCGTAGTACCCCTTCTGCTTCAGGCTGACCTTGTTGAGTATGCAGCCCAAAATCTTGCACTCCGCCACCTTGAGCTGGCCTATGACCTTCTGGGCAAAGCGATAGCTGATGCGGCCGCTCTCCATCACCAGGGCCACGCCGTCACACTGCCTGGCCACGATGGCGCTGTCTATTACGCTGCCCAGAGGCGGCGTATCCACGATGATATAATCATACTCCGTCTTTTCCCTGTCCAACAGGCGCTTTAAATATTTGCCGCTCAGCAGCTCACTGGGGTTGGGCGGCACCGGCCCGGCAAAAACCATATAAAAATTGGGTACATCGGTCTGGCAGGTGACCTCCTCCAGACTGTTGCGGCCTATGAGGTAGTGGGATAAGCCCAGGCGCACCTTGCCGCTTTTGTGATTGCGGCGCATCATGGATTTGCGCAGATCCGCATCCACCAGAAGTACCTTTTTCCCATTCTCCGCAAAGGATTTGGCCAGGTTGTAGCTGACCTCGCTCTTGCCCTCCGAGGGCGTACAGCTGGTGATGGCGACAAATTTGATATCACTGGAACTGAACTCTATATTGGTGCGCAGGGTCTTAAACGCCTCCTTGGTACGAAAATCCAGGGTTTCTTCCTGTAATGTGATATTTTGCACAGCTTTACTCCTCTATCTGCTCTTCTTCCTTGGGCCGGACCTGCTCCATACCCCGCATGATCCTCTCCTGCCGGTTCTTCTCCTTTTGGGCCTCGCCGGCATCCTTGAGGGGTATCAGCGCCAGCGTGCTCAACCCCAGATGCTTCTCCACATCCTCGCTGGTCTTGACCGTGTCATCCAACAGGAAGCCTATAACAATGATGCTCATGGCCAGGCCGGCGCCCAACAGGGCCGCCACAGCCGTCCACTTCTTCACGCTGGGCTCAGAGGGCCTCTCCGGCAAATTGGCCGTATCCACCACATTGACCGCCTCTATATCCATGACCTGGGTGATATGGGTGCTGGCCACATTGCGTATCTCATCCGCCGTGGTCTGGGCCCATTCCGGGCTGGGATCGCTGACCACTATGCCCAAAATGCGGGTGTCCGAAGGTGTGCTAACCCGGATGCGGGCCGCCAGCTCCTCCGGACTCTCCACCAAACCCAGGTTTTCTATGACCTTTTCCAACACATTGCGGCTTTTGATCAGCTCTGCATAATCCTTGGTCAGCTGGCTGCCCAATTGCAAATCGCTATAGGTCAAGGAGCTGTTTCCGTCCTTTTTGTTCAAAATATAGACCTTGGTAGTGCTCTCATACATGGGGGTCAGGGCGAAACGGCTGACCAGAAATCCCACGGCTCCGGCCAGCAGGGCGGCCAGCGCAATAATCCAGGCTTTGTGCCATAGTATCATAGCAATCTGGCTGAGGTCTATCTCCTCCTCCATCTCATTGGAACGGTATCCTGCGGTATCCATCTAGGCTTCCTTTCTGTGTCCTCTATTCCTCTGCTCTGCCCGCTCAATCCATGGGCAGATCCTCCAAAATCCTGCGGGCATTGCCGCCCAATAGAGCTTGGGCATAACCCTTGTCCATCTTATGCAAATACTGTATGGCTCCCTGCCAATCCGGCGGCCTGTGGCGCAGATCATGGGCATCCGTGGATATGCAATGCACCAACCGGCGGGCGAACAAGGGCTTGAGCAAGGACTTTCCCTTGCCCCAAAGGCCCAGGGCCTTGGCCAGGCTGGAGGCATTGACCTGCAACTTGGCCCCCCTGGCCACCAGCAGCTCCACTCTGTCGCAATGAGGCGCCAGGTGCTGATACCTCTCCACATGGGCCAGCACAGGCACGAGGCCGGCTCCGGAGAGGCTGTACACCGCCCTCTGGATATAGTCAAACTCTTCCATAGGATGAAATTCCACCAGGGCATAGCGGCTGCCGGCCAAAGTGCAAAGCCTGCCCTCCTCCAGCTCTTCGGCCACTCCCTCCCTGTAATAGATCTCCATGCCCCCATACAAGCGCAGCCCCAGGCCCCGCTCTGCGGCCGCATTCTGCAATTCGCCCAGCCGCCGCCCTATACCCTCCGGGGAAACACAGCGCATGCCCGCCTTATTATGGGGCGTGAGTATCATAGCTTCCACACCCTGGCCATGGGCCATCTCCAGCATGGCCAGACTCTCCTCCATATCCCCTGCGCCGTCATCCACGCCGGGCAGCAGATGGTTGTGTATGTCCACCAAAGCCATTATTCCCTCTCCCATAAGCATATGCTGCGCCCTAGCGCATTGGCGGCTTGGGAGCCGCAAAAGCGTTCCACTATGGCCAAGCCGAACTCCATGGCCGTACCCATGCCCCGGCTGGTCAGTATATGGCCGTCCCACAATGCCTTGCCGCTGCCGGGCAGGGCCATGGCCAAATGCTCCTCCAGGCCGGGATAGCACAGGCTGCGGCGGCCAGCCAACCAGCCTCTGCGGCCCAGTATGCCGGGAGCTGCGCAAATAGCTCCCACAGGCTTGCCCTCCCGGCAAAAGGAGTCCACCTGCTCCATCAGCGGCTGACAGGCCTCCAGATTGGCCGTTCCCGGCATGCCGCCGGGCAGCACCAGCATATCCAGCCCCCCCAAGTCCACATCCTCCATCAGGCCATCCGCCGTCAGGGCCAGCCCATGAGATCCCATGACCTGCAGGCTGCCGTTTACGGACAGCAGCAATACCTCCAAGCCGGCACGGCGGCACAGATCCGCCGGAGCCAGGGCCTCTATCTCTTCACAACCCTCTGCCAAAAAAATACCTATACGGGCCATGCCATCTCCTTTTTCCTGGTTGTTCTGCATAACACATACTTATGAACACGAAAATACGTAGATGCTACAAGATTTCCCAAAAAATCCTTATACACCTACAGCTAGTGCAAGTTTAGCGCTTTTTCCAGCACATTGCCAGCCCTTTTTGGCCAAAAGGCCGCAAATCCCTAAAATATATGAGGACAGACCCTGCCTATCCCTCCCTGCCAACCTCCGTGTCCTGCCGGGACATCCTTAGCATATTGCACAAATATACACAATTTTACTGCACGATTACACTAAAAACCATAAAAACCCACAAAAAAAAAAAAAAAACAACATAAAATCACAATTTTCTATTTTCAAGAGGGCAAAAACATGATAGGATGAATTACTATTATTATTACTAGGTAAGAGAATATGGAAAAACACTTTCAAAAATGGCTGCTGGCTGCCTTTCTGCTGGCAATTGCAGGCTTTCTCCTAGTACCCCGGGTCAATGGCCTGTCTGATATACGCATATCCATACCCAGCCGGGAACCGCTGCAGGGCTGGAGCGTTCAGGCCGGGAAGGCCCAGGCGCAGGCCATGGACCTGCCGGTACAGATCCCCCTGCCCCCAGGCCAGGGCCTGACGCTGAGCCGCTACCTGCCCCACAATCTGGATTTCCCCCTGGTATTGGCTTTTTATACCTATCAGCAAAAGGTGGAACTCTATATAGGGGATGACCTTATCTACCAGAGGGGTCATACTACGCCCAGCATACACGGCCAGATACCCGGGAATTATTGGAATTTTGTCTACATTTCCCCCAATTATGCCGGCCAAAAAGTGATACTCAAGGTGGATTCCCTGTACCCGCCTTTCAACGGCCACATGGGAGAGATATTGCTGGCCCCCCAATCCACGGCCATATTGTACATCATACAGGAAAACTTATGGCGCTTCCTTCTCTCCGCACTGATGCTGATGGTGGGGCTGGGACTGCTGTCCATGCACTACTCTGTACCCCGCATACACAGACATGACCGCCGTCTGCTGTATCTGGCCCTGCTCTCTCTGAATATGGGCTTCTTCCTCCTGGGCAAGAGCCATCTGCTGCAGCTGCTCACAGGCAATTATTATCTGATCACCCGGCTGCGGCTGGTCTGCGTTATGCTGCTGCCCATACTGGTGCCTTTACAGATATCCGAGAGCATATCCCTGCGCTCCAGACAATATTTCCGGGAGATTATCGCCGGCGGCTTTATACTGTACTTCACCTTTTTGCTTTTGGACATTTTTGGACTGGTGGATTTGCTGCAGCTGACCCCCTTTCTCCATCTTTTTCTCCTGTTCAACATACTGTATACACCCTATGTGCTGGCGCTGGAATATGCAAAATTCAAAAATCTGGAGGCCAGGCACCAGCTGATCGCCGTATCCGCGCTCTCTGTCAGCGTGGTCATAGAAACGGCCAGCCACTATCACGGCTACGCCGGGGAGGTGATGGAGGCTCTGAATATAGGTATGCCCATGTTTGTTTTTTTTATGGGCCGCTCCGCCTTTTTCAATTATATGCAGAGCGTGGTCTTGAAAAAGGAATACAGCTTCTATAAAGACCTAGCTCTCCTCGATCCCCTGACCGGCGGCAATAACCGCAGGACCTATGAGCAGGAGCTGCTGGCCATACAGGGCAGTACACACCGCAATCTGGACATACACGTGGTGATGGTGGATCTAAACGATCTCAAATTGATCAATGACCAGTTCGGCCATGAGTGTGGGGATCTGGCTATCAAGGAAACCTACCTGGCCATGACCTATGCCTTTGGCGGCAGCCATGTGTGCTACCGCCTGGGCGGGGATGAATTTGCCGCCATATTGACGGATACGGAGGAGGCCAAGGTGGAAAAATGCCTGCGCCGCTTCTTTGTGCTAATGGGGGATAAGGCTGCCAACTTCCAATTTCCCTTTTCCGCAGCCGCAGGCTCAGCACATTGGCAGCCCCATCAGGGTGAGGGCATATACAAGGCCATCAAAAGGGCCGATGAGGCCATGTACCAGTGCAAGCTAGCGCAAAAGCAGGCCAGCGGCAGGCCTATACGCTGAGCTGCGCAGGAATCAGGGATCCGGACCAAATCTGGGCAGAAATACATGGTTGCAGACAAAAACTGCCCCCGGGACTTCTCCTCCCGAGGGCAGTTTCTTTTGGACTTATTCGTTATACACCACCACCACATCCCCCTCGTGTATGCGGGTCTTGCCCCGGGGTATGATATTCTCCTGGGCGCGCTTGATCACTGCTATGCGGAGGCTCTCCGGCAGATCCAGCTCGGCTATGGTCAGGCCCACCCAGGCATGGCCCTTGACCATGACTATCTCCCGCAGTTCTATGTCCATCTCCACATCCTCATAAGCCGGCACGCTGAGTATGACATCATCCCCCTCCAGTATATGGGTATCCCCCCGGGGTATAACGGTTTCGCCCTCCCGCTTGATCATCAGCGCCAGCACATCCGGCGCCATGGGTATCTCCCCCATGGCTTTGCCGGCCCAGGGATGGCCATGATGCACATGCATACGCATCATATTCAGCACGGACTCCTCCTGGTAATCCGTAAAGGTCTTGCGCACATCCGCATTGCCGTCTATCATGTCCAGGAGCTTTGCCACCCTGGGCAGCAAGGTTCCCTGCAGAGTGACGGACACC
Source organism: Acetatifactor sp. (assembly GCA_041838515.1). Taxonomy (GTDB): domain Bacteria; phylum Bacillota; class Clostridia; order Lachnospirales; family Lachnospiraceae; genus JBGYPP01. The sequence goes on from JBGYPP010000096.1 coordinate 18,559, forward strand.
AGAGCCACAGTAAACACAATATGAAAGAGATCTATACTCAGCCCCTCCAGCGCGCCCACTGCCATAATGGCAAAAACGATGGAGGCCGCGCCCCGCAGCCCGGCCCAGGATACCAGCGCATTCTCCCGCAGTCCCCGTCCAAAGGGCAACATCAACAAAAGGATCACCAGGGGCCGGCCCAGCACCAGCAGAAAGAGGGTGATGGCCAACGCCGGCAGCAGCGTATTTCCCAGAGTGGAGGCATCCGAGAGCAGGCCCAGCAGAAAGAATATCAGCATCTGTGCCAGCATGGTAATGCCGTCAAAAAAGGGAACCAGCACATCCTTGTGCCTGATGGTACTGTTACCCAGGATAATGCCTGTGATATACACGCTCAGATACCCATTGCCCCCCAGAAGCTGGGGCATGGCATAACTGACCAGAGCCACGGCGATGACAAATACGCTCTGCATACCGTCAGAAACCAAACGGCTCCTGCACAGCGCCCAGCGGGCAAAGAGGGCTATGCCGGCTCCGCAGACCAGACCCAGGGCAATCTGGGTGAAAAGCATAACGCCTATGGATATCTGCTCACCGGTCAGCAATGCTATGGCTATGACCGTCAGCATATAGGACATGGGGTCATTGGAGCCGCTCTCTATCTCCAACAGGGAGTCCGTGCCGCCCCGCAAAGAGAGGTTCTTGAAACGCAGTATGGAGAACACCGAGGCGGCATCCGTGGAACTGAGGACTGCGCCCACCAGAAAGCTCTCCTTGAGCTGAAAACCCAGAACATAATGACAGAAAACCATCACGCCCAGCGCCGTCAACAGCACTCCCACGGAGGAGAGTATGATGGCGCGAAAAGCCACGGGACGGGCCGTTTCCCACTTCGTGCCAAAACCGCCATAAAACATGATAAAGATCAGGGCGGCGCTGCAGGCATGCTCTGTAAACTGGAAGTTGTGATAGTGAAGGCCTAGAGGCCCGCCGCCGCCAAAGAACATACCCAGCGCAATAAAGGTGACCAGCACAGGCATACCCACCTTGCCGGCGAAGCGATTGGCCATCACGCACATCAATATGATAATGGCCACGAACATAATCATTCCAGACATGAGGCCACCTCCTTTTGCTTAGTCCTCTCCGAGGGCCTCTGCCTCCCTCTGCGCCTTAATGGCCGCCAGCTTGTTGGCCGCCACCTCCAGAGCAGCCAGGGAGCTGATCAATATATCCTCATGTATGCCCACGCCCCAGATCATCTGCCCCTCATAGGCCAGACATACATAGGAGGCCGCCTTGGCATCCGATCCCTGGGTGATGGCGTGCTCCTCATAGGACTCCAGCCTATAAGGCAGGCCTATGTAGGCCTTGATAGCATTGTTCAGCGCATTGAGGCGTCCATTGCCCAGGGCTGTGATGGACTTCTCCCCCAGCTGCAGTCTGGCCCCACCCCCTTGGACGGGGGCATCCAGCCTCTTGGAGCGGAATCCCGGCTCGGCCAGCGGATTTTCCTCCCAGTCTATGGGACAGGCCTCACCTCCGGGTGCAAAGACCACCCTAGCCTCCACCATGGGATCCTTGGAGGTTTTCTTGCTGATCTCCTCAAAGGCCATATGGCAAATATGAAATTGAGGGGATGGTTGTATATACTCTTTTTCAAATATTTCGAATATTTGCTCCGGGCTAAGCTCCTGATGCCTTTGATCGGAGATACCCTTGATCAGATATCCCACCTGAGAGCGCATAGCCAGGGGCAGCTGGAAGCCAAAGTAATTTTTCAGCACATAGGATATGCCGCCCTTGCCGGACTGGCTGTTGATACGTATGACATCTGACTCATAGGCCCTGCCCACATCCGCCGGGTCTATGGGCAGATAAGGCACGTCCCAGCGGCCATGGCTCTTGCCGGCCTGGTGCCAGGCCATGCCCTTGGATATGGCGTCCTGGTGGGAGCCGGAAAAAGCCGTAAACACCAGCTCCCCGGCGTAGGGGGAGCGTTCTCCCACCCGCATGCCCGTCAGCCTCTCGTAATCCGCCTTGATCTGGCTCAGCGCATGGAAGTCCAGGCCCGGATCCACACCGTGGCAGAGGAGGTTTAGCGCCATGGTGACTATGTCCACATTGCCCGTCCTCTCCCCATTGCCAAACAGTGTGCCCTCCACCCTGTCCGCACCGGCCAGCAGCCCCAGCTCTCCGTCTGAGATGCCGCAGCCCCGGTCATTGTGGGGATGCACACAGAGATACACAGCCTGCCTGTAGGCCAAATTTTTATGAAAAAACTCCACCTGGGAGGCAAAGACATGGGGCATGGCTATCTGTACAGTGGTGGGGAGATTGATAATGGCGCGGCGCTCCGTCACGGGTTTCCACACCTCCAGCACGCTGTTGCAGACCTCCAGCGCATACTCCACCTCCGTGCCGGGAAAGCTCTCCGGAGAGTATTCAAAGCGGAAGTTCCCCTTGGTCTGGCGGGAGAGATCCAGAAGCAGCTGCGCCCCCTCCACAGCCAATTGCCGCACCTCCTCCTTGGATTTGCCAAACACCTGTTCTCTCTGCGCTACGGAGGTAGAATTGTACAAGTGGACTATGGCGCTTGGCGCCCCCTCCAGAGCCTCAAAGGTGCGGCGAATGATATGCTCTCTGGCCTGGGTCAGCACCTGTATGCTCACATCTCCGGGTATCATCTGCCTTTCTATCAATGCACGCACAAAGCGATATTCCGTTTCTGAGGAGGCGGGAAATCCCACCTCTATCTCCTTAAAGCCTATATCCACCAGCATCTGGAAGTATTCCAGCTTCTCCTCCAGACCCATAGGCTCTACCAGGGCCTGGTTGCCATCCCGCAGATCCACGCTGCACCACAATGGAGCCTTTTCTATCCTATCCTTTTTCACCCAGTCATAGCTTATCTCGGCGGGCAAAAAGTACATTTTTCCGTATTTTTCTCTCTTCATAATCTCCTCCTTGCGCTTAATCCTTATCATACAAAAAAAACCTGCCTTGGACAACCAAGACAGGTCTTTTTTCGTTATTTTTTTGGATTTGCTTCCGGAAGCTTATTCTATAATGGAGGCCACACGACCGGAACCTACGGTCCTGCCACCCTCACGGATAGCGAAAGTCAAGCCCTGCTCCATGGCGATGGGATGGATCAGCTCTATGGTCATCTCCACGTTGTCGCCAGGCATGCACATCTCGGTGCCGGCAGGCAGGTTGCACACGCCGGTGATATCGGTGGTGCGGAAGTAGAACTGAGGCCTATAGTTGTTGAAGAAAGGGGTGTGACGGCCGCCCTCGTCCTTGGTCAGAACGTATACCTGGGCGGTGAACTTCCTATGGCAGGTAACGGTGTTGGGCTTTGCCAATACCTGGCCGCGCTCGATGTCCGTCCTCTGCACGCCGCGCAGCAGGGCGCCGATATTGTCGCCGGCCTGGGCCTCATCCAGCATCTTGCGGAACATCTCGATACCGGTTACCACGCTCTTCATCTTCTCTTCCTTGATACCCAGGATCTCTACCTCGTCAGAGATATGCAAGGTACCGCGCTCCACCCTGCCGGTGGCAACAGTACCACGGCCGGTGATGGTGAATACGTCCTCGACAGGCATCAGGAAAGGCTTGTCGGTTTCCCTCTGAGGGTTGGGAATGTACTCGTCTACATTCTTCATCAGCTCCAGGATCTTGTCGCCCCACTCGCCGGAGGGATCTTCCAGCGCCTTCAAAGCGGAACCCTGGATAATAGGGCTGTCGTTGAATCCATATTCCTCCAACTGCTCGGTGATCTCCATCTCAACCAGCTCCAGCAGCTCGGCATCGTCTACCATATCGCACTTGTTCATGAATACCACGATATAGGGAACGCCCACCTGACGGGACAGCAGGATGTGCTCCTTGGTCTGGGCCATAACGCCGTCGGTGGCAGCCACTACCAGTATGGCGCCGTCCATCTGGGCTGCGCCGGTGATCATGTTCTTTACATAGTCGGCGTGGCCAGGGCAGTCAACGTGGGCATAGTGCCTGTTCTCAGTCTCATACTCAACGTGGGAGGTAGAGATGGTGATACCCCTCTCCCTCTCTTCGGGAGCCTTGTCGATGTTCTCAAATGCCACGGCCTGGCCGGTGCCCAGCCTCTCGTGCAGGGTCTTGGTGATAGCTGCGGTCAGAGTGGTCTTACCATGGTCAACGTGGCCAATGGTGCCGATGTTGCAATGGGGCTTAGTGCGCTCAAACTTTGCTTTTGCCATTTTTGAAACTCCTCCTTAGACATGGTCTGTGTTTTCTCTATCTTTTCGCCTTACACTCGCCGCTTTGCCCCATGATTGCGCAAAGGGCAGGGTAGGGCAACGAATGAACTGCTAAATTATATTATAGTAAAAGTCCTTGGGCTTTTCAAGCCCTTTCTTACTTGGCTTTGGCCGCCAGAACCTTTTCCTGCACGCTCTTAGGCACCTGCTCATAGCGCTCGAAGAACATGGAGTAGTTGCCTCGGCCCTGGGTCCTGGAACGCAGATCCGTCGCATAACCGAACATCTCGGACAGGGGTACGAAAGCCTTTACCATCTTGCCTCCGCCTATATCGTCCATGCCCTCTATGCGGCCACGGCGGGAGTTGATATCGCCTATAACATCGCCCATATAATCCTCGGGCATGGTGACCTCCACCTTCATTATAGGCTCCATCAGCACGGGATCTGCCTTGCGCATAGCATCCTTGCAGGCCATGCTACCGGCAATCTTAAAGGCCATCTCGGAGGAGTCCACCTCATGGTAGGATCCGTCATACACATTGGCATATACGCCCACCACAGGAAATCCGCCCAGCACACCGGTCTTGGTGGCCTCTTCTATACCCTCGCCCACCGCAGGTATATACTCCTTGGGTATGGCGCCGCCCACAACCGTGGACTCGAACTTGAACAGCTCCTCGCCGTTGGGATCCATGGGCTCGAATTTGACCTTGCAATGTCCGTACTGACCACGGCCGCCTGATTGCTTTGCGTACTTGGAATCCACCTCCACCGCCTTGGTGATGGCCTCCTTGTAGGCCACCTGGGGCGCGCCCACGTTGGCCTCCACCTTGAACTCACGCAACAGACGGTCCACGATGATCTCCAGATGCAGCTCGCCCATGCCGGCGATAATGGTCTGGCCGGTTTCCGCATTGGTGTGGGCGCGGAAGGTGGGATCCTCCTCGGACAGCTTGGCCAAGGCCTCGCCCATCTTGCCCTGGCCGGCCTTGGTCTTGGGCTCTATTGCCAGCTCTATAACCGGCTCCGGGAACTCCATGGACTCCAGGATTACCGGGGATTTCTCATCGCAGATGGTGTCGCCGGTAGTGGTGAACTTGAAGCCCACTGCGGCGGCTATATCGCCGGAATACACCTTCTCCAGCTCGGCGCGCTTGTTGGCGTGCATCTGCAATATGCGGCCCACCCTCTCCTTTTTGTTCTTGGTGGCATTGAGCACATAGGAACCGGAGTTGATGGTGCCGGAGTACACACGGAAGAAAGCCAGCTTGCCAACAAAGGGATCCGCCATAATCTTGAATGCCAGGGCGGAGAAAGGCTCATCATCAGAGGAGTGGCGCTCTATGGGATTGCCATCCATATCCTGGCCCTGTATGGAGGGTATGTCTGTGGGAGCGGGCATAAACTCCAAAACCGCATCCAACAGCTTCTGCACGCCCCTGTTCCTATAGGCGGAACCGCAGCAAACAGGTATGGCCCGGCACTCGCAGGTGGCCTTGCGCAGCACGGCTTTCATCTGCTCCACGCTGGGTTCCTCGCCCTCCAGATAGAGCATCATCAGCTCATCATCCAGCTCGCAAACCTTCTCCACCAACTCGCCCCGGAACAGCTCCACATCATCAGCCATAAATTCCGGAACAGAGGTGACCTCTATATTGTCGCCCTTGTCATCGTGGTAGATATAGGCCTTTTGCTCAAACAAGTCCACTATACCCTTGAACTCGTCCTCCTTGCCTATGGGCAGCTGCAGCATAATGGCGTTCTTGCCCAGGCGGGTGCGGATCTGCTCCACAGCGCCGAAGAAATTGGCGCCCAGTATGTCCATCTTGTTGATAAAGGCCATGCGGGGAACATTGTAGGTATCCGCCTGCCTCCACACATTCTCCGACTGAGGCTCTACGCCGCCCTTGGCGCAGAACACGCCCACGGCGCCGTCCAGCACACGGAGGGAACGCTCCACCTCCACGGTAAAGTCCACGTGGCCGGGCGTGTCTATGATATTGATCCTGTGCTCCAGAGCACCCTCCTTGGGCTTGGCCTCCTGCTCCAGAGTCCAGTGACAGGTGGTGGCGGCGGAGGTGATGGTAATGCCCCTCTCCTGCTCCTGCTCCATCCAGTCCATAGTGGCCGTACCCTCGTGGGTATCGCCCAATTTGTAATTCACGCCGGTATAATAGAGGATACGCTCGGTCAAGGTGGTCTTGCCCGCATCGATATGCGCCATAATACCGATATTTCTCGTTCTATCTAAGGGATAACTTCTTCCTGCCAAAACAATTTCCTCCTGCTATTTGGCCCGATTAGAAACGGTAGTGGGCAAAAGCCTTGTTGGCATCCGCCATCTTGTGAACATCCTCTTTCTTCTTCACGGCCGCGCCCGTGTTGTTGGAAGCGTCCAACAGCTCATTGGCCAGACGGTCTATCATGGTCTTTTCACCCCTCTTGCGGGCATAGGTGGTCAGCCAGCGCAGCGCCAGGGCCTGGCGCCTTTCCGCGCGCACCTCTATGGGCACCTGATAGGTAGCGCCGCCTATACGCCTGGCCTTTACCTCCAGCACAGGCATGATATTCTTCATGGCATCCTCAAAAACCTCCAAAGCGGGCTTTTGGGCCTTGTCCTCCACCTTGGCGAAGGCGCCGTAGACGATCTTCTGGGCTATGCCCTTCTTGCCGTCCAGCATTATGGTATTGATCAACTTGGTAACCACCTTGTTGTTGTACAAAGGGTCGGCCAAAACATCTCTCTTTTGCACATGTCCTCTACGTGGCACGTCGCTTCCCTCCTTATTTACCCAAAATAATTCATCGGTACTCACCTGCTATGACCCAGTGCGCCTGCCAAAAAATTCCGCCGGTTTACAGGGAACCGCAATTTTCCAACAAATGCTTTCAGGGCTTGGCAAAATCCGACTGCTGCAATTTTACTATCTGGGATTTTCCAACTGTCTGCTGCCATATCTGTTGCCGCCGTTATGCCGCATAGGGCAGACGGCCGCAGCTTATTTCTTCTTTGCGTCCTTAGGCCTCTTGGCGCCGTACTTGGAACGGGCCTGCTTGCGGTTGGCAACGCCGGCTGTGTCCAGAGTACCACGGATGATGTGATAACGGGTACCGGGCAAGTCCTTTACCCTGCCGCCGCGGATCAGCACCACGCTGTGCTCCTGCAGGTTGTGGCCCTCGCCGGGTATATAGCTGGTAACCTCTATGCCGTTGGACAGGCGTACCCTGGCTATCTTACGCAGAGCCGAGTTCGGCTTCTTGGGCGTAGCGGTTTTTACAGCCGTGCAAACGCCGCGCTTTTGGGGCGAGCTTTGGTTGGTGGCTTTTTTGTGCAAAGAGTTGTATCCCTTTTGCAATGCGGGCGCGGTGGACTTGTAGCTCACCTTTTCCCTGCCCTTTCTTACCAATTGGTTAAATGTTGGCATTTTGTTTCACCTCTCTTGTGCAATTTGTGGAATGGTTCATGCCTGCCGAAAACACTGCCGGGCCGCCGCCCTCCCTGTAAAGGCGGAGGCCGCCCTGTTTTGGCCTCTGGCCAGCCGGGGCGCGGAGATGCTTTCCTGCGCAGATTTTACACAACAAAAAAAACGTATACGCAGGCATACCCCAAAAGTATATATCCCCAAGCTTAGATTGTCAATGAAAATAGCGGATGGAATGCAATCTTTGCCAATACTCCCGAAATCTCCAGGGGCAGGCAAGGATAATATGGAATATTCGTCTGATTTTATATGATTTTGAAAGATTATTTTGGTTAGTATTAGCTTTATCTTGCAGATTATCCCCTGCTCGTTTACAATCAACTTGTAAAAACTGTTTCCATATAATAAGGAGGATAATGCCATGGCATATGAAATCTCTGATGTATGTGTGTCCTGCGGCGCCTGTGAGCCCCAGTGCCCTGTCAGCGCCATCAGCGCCGGCGACACCCAGTTCAATATCGATGCAGACAGCTGCATAGACTGCGGCTCCTGCGCAGGCGTCTGTCCCACCGGAGCCATCTCTCCCCAGTAAGAGGGATGCCCGCCGCCCTATCCGGCCGGCGGAAGCAAAACAACACATCTGTATGCAAAAAACGGGCTGCTCTCCCCCGGGGATGACGGGGGAGGGCAGCCCATTTGTATTGGTCTACATGGGATAGTCCTACTGTCTAAGCCAAACCCTCCCCTGCTCCGGGCCCTTCTCCCGGGCCGGCTGGCCTATGCTGCCAAAGGGCATCTGGGCCACCAGCTGCCAGGACTCCGGCAGCTCAAAAAGCTCCCGCACCCCCTGGTCTATGACGGGATTGTAATGCTGCAGATTGGCGCCCAGACCCTCTGCGGCCAGAGCCGTCCACAGCGCATATTGCAGCATGCCATTGGCATGGCCGGCCCAGACGGGAAAATTGGCGGCATAAAGCGGGTATTGTTCCTGAAGGGATAGGACCACCTCCATATCGGTGAAGAACAGCGCAGTGCCATAGGCCGCGCGGAATCCGTCTGTCTTCTCCCTGGCCACCTGACCGCCAAAGGCCTGGAATACCATATCCCACAGAGCCTCCTGCTTCTGGCCCAGCGCCAGCACCAGCCTTTGGCTGCGCATATCAAAGGCATCTGGCACCAGGGCGGACACAGCCTCCGCCAGGGATACCAATTCCTCGGGGCTTTTTTGTATATCCCTGCCTAGGACATAGTGGCTCCTGCGGGCGGCCATGGCCTGGGGCAGGGAAGATAGCGTAAAATCTGTCTGCATGGGGTACTCCTTTCTGAACCGTGGTCCGGCAGCATGGCAGGCAGGGAGAAAGCCTTTTTCTTTTATTTTAGCGCAATACCCTTTTCAAAAAAATACCCATAGCATTTTTTCCATTCTAATACTTGCCTCTCACCCAAACAGTATAGCTTTTTTGCTCATCATCCTATAAAACGGCAAATCACAAGCGACCACAACCAGCACAGCACAGGTTCATATACACCAAATGCCTCTCAGCAGGCCCTCCCCTTTACCCTAAAGCAAAAATGTAAACTCCTCATTGGACAGGCGCAGCTTGTCACCATGTCGCAGAATGGCCTCCTGGCCGGCTTGCAGACGGGAGTTGTTCAAATAGGAAAAATTCTTGGAATTCTGATCCACGGCATAATAGGCACCCAGCCTCTCCACCACCACCAGGTGGCTGCGGCTGATAGTAGGATTTTCGCCAATACAGTAATCTGCCTTGCTCCCATCCTTGCCTATGCAAAAATGCGCCTTGGTCAGGCGTATCTCCTCCCCGGTGCGCACCCGCAGGAGGCGGCCTCCGGGAGAGGGCTGCTCCGGAGCCAGCAATGTGGTTCCCTCATCTGGGGTGGACAGGAAAGTCGTTTCTCCAAAATTCGCAGGCTTGGAGTATACTGGCGGCGGCTGAACGGATAATCCGGAGCCGGCCTGGGGCGGAAAGCCCCCTGCCCCCACAGGAGCGGGAGGCCGGCCCATAGGCTGAGGGAATCTGCCTGCCCCAGGCCCATATCCCCCGGGCGGCCCTCCGGCAGATCCGGGATAGGGCGGCTGGGCCTCCCTGCCCAGCGGCATACCCGGTGCCGGTCCGGCCATGAGCTTGGGCTGTCCGGGTATGGCAAATCCCGTGGGGGGGATGACAGATGGGGAGGGCGGCATCCGATCATTTTTTCTCTGTTTTGCCACTGTCTTTCTATGCTTTTCCTCTGCTTTTTGCTGCTTATAGGCCTGCAAATTCTCCCGGTTATAATGGGTCAGCAATTCCATCAAACCCATTTTCTTGCCTACTGAGGGCAAGGGTGCAGACTGCGGAGGCACAGACATCATCCCCGGCGGCTGCATACCCCTCCCCATAGGCGGGTTTGGCATACCCATAGGTGGGTTTGACATACCCATAGGCGCAGGAGGCTGGCCAAATCCCCCTCTGCCCCCTGCCTGCATAGGAGGTGGAGCCGGATAAGAGGGACCCGCTTGAGACGGAGCCGGGTGGGGTATGCTTCGGTATGGCATAGCCGCCGGCTCGTTTGCCAAACTGGGTCTGTCCATTGCCATACCCCCTCCCTGGGCCGGCCCCGTCCATGCCGGAATGCCCCCGCTGACCATCCGGCCTTCGCCGGAACCAGCTCCAGACTGGCTTTGACCATCTATTTCCTGTAACAAACGCCCAAAATCTTGCAGAGAAAATTCCTGGCCATGGTTGAGAAAGGTGAGGATTTTCCCCACATAATCGCAATTTTCCATTGGATCAAAACGGGTTTGTACCATGGTCTGCTTAAAGAAATTCCAGTACCGCCCGGGATCTATCTCCCTGCCCAACAGCGGCAGGCAGACCAGAACAGCCTCTCCCTGCGCTGGATCCCAGTACATATACTCCTTTTCCAACTGCAGCATAGCCGGATCTATCATATACTCCTCAGCGGCCAGCACAGCCTTAATTACCCCCCGAAAAAGTCCGAACAAATGTTTTTTTCCAACCACATTGCCAAAGAGATCTGATACGGGAATTTTGGAAGCAATATGGTATTTTATTTGAAAACGATCATTGATACAGGTGTAAATGACCTTACACAAGCCAGGTATATTATTATTGACGAGCATGCCCAGACTGATGGGATCCAGCTCTTCCTCCCTGTCTGTTTCAAATACCAGATATGCATCTATTCCTTGATTGTCCACATACATCATCTTTTTCCCTCCTCTCCATTACCTATTTAACCTATACAAACGCAGCAGCTGCCATCCCTCACCCAGCTTTACAAAGGCACTGCCCTTATCATTAAAATCTCCCGCTCCATCAAATTCTGCCTCTATGCAAACCTTTTCCTGCGCATCCACATATCCCCATTTCCCATGTATGCGGACAGCCGCCAAACCCTGGGAGAAAGCTCCGGCTTCCTCATAATTCTTATCGGAAATTCTCTCTCCCTCTCTATTGATAAAGCACCACTTCCCATCCATCTTGACTGCGGTCAAATCGGCATCCACAAATACCTTGGCATCCTCAAATTCCAGATTGCCCACCCTGTTGCCTTTGCCATCCAGCAGTCGATATTTACCCTCTCCCTCCCTGGCAAACAGACGGTCATGCCGGTAACAGATCTCCTTTCCATCCAATTTGATATCGCTGTATTTCACATCCCAGCGCAGCATCCCCTTGGAGTCCACCACCCGCCAGGTATCCCCCGTGCGAATGGCGCCTATGCCCAGGTTTAGACTGCCGGCATAATCATAGGGGCCGGCCTGCACTTCCATATTCTGATCCAAATACACATACTGGCCATTGGTACGTTCGGCCGCCACCCCCTCCTCCGTGTACAGCCCAAATCGGGCATACCTTTCCAGGGCGGCAACTGTTTTTTGCCCCTGCAGGTCTATATAATATGCGCCCTCCTCCTCTATGAATACCGGAGCCAGACCTCCAAAGGAATGTACCCCTGCCTGGCCATACCCGCCATAGTCTACGCTCTTTCCAAACACATCCACATAGGTCCATAATCCTTCATGACCAACAGCGCACATGCCTCCGGAAAAGATAGACACCTGATCATATGTGTTGTAATCCAAGAAAAACCTATATTCCAAATCCTCCTTAATCTTCCGGATGTATGCAGATTCCAAGGACATGCCCTCTGCCAGTTGAATAATATCAAATCCGGCCTCCAAATCCTGGGCCTCCAAATACAATTTCAGCATATTTTCATAAGCCAAAACTTCCTCCGGATACTCCTCCAAAAAAATCTCCCCCCAGCGCTCCGCCTCCCTCCAAGCCTCATGCTTGCTATATAAGGCAGCTACCTCATTATACAATTCCGGGCTTTTGCGTATCTCCAAGGCCTGCAAATACGCCTCTGTGGCCCTGCCCAATATGCCCAATTCGCCTTTGGCCCTGGCCTCCTCCAAAAGCGCATGATATTCTTTATTCCCTGACAACTTTCCTTCTAACAGAACATACCAGGACAAGGCCATGGCCGCCACCATAACCAGAGGCAAAATCATTCGATAGTTTTTCATCTCTGCATACACCCTCCCAAATGCCGCGCCACCGCATAGAGCTCCCTAGGCCACACGCAAGACGAAATATACATATGCACCCAGGCATATGCTGGGCACAAAGGCAATCGTGTCCTTTCTCCCCTTTCGTCTGCTGACCAATAAAACAACAGAAAGCGCAAAGGCCGCCAGCATACCCATAAACAATGCGCCCAGCGTGCGCTCCATCCCCAGGAATATGCCCATCACGCCAAAGAGCTTGATATCCCCCATGCCTATGCCATTCTTAGACAGCAACAAGGCCAATAAAAAGAAGCCCATAACCGCCACAGCCGCCGCCAAATCCCCGGCCCAGCGCTCCAAAGCCTGACCTTTCCAATACCAAAGCTCCACACCGGCCAACAACATGCGGCAGAGCAGAGCCAGCCCCAAAATACGATTTGGCACTCGCTTCCATCTCCAATCTACAGCTGCCAGCGGAAGCAAAAAGGCCATCAAAACCAGTTCCTGCGCCTGGGGCAAGCCCCATGGACGGATGCCTGCCATGACCCCCAAGGCCAAAAGAGAAATGCCTCCATAAATGGATGCCGGGATAGACCCTCCGGCCTCCCCCATTTCCATCTTCCACAGCCAAAATCCACCCATCCACAGCACTATCACGGCCGCAACGGACATCCACGCCATGCGCTCTCCTTTCTGTCCCCCACTTCCTCCCTATGCCGACATGCCCAAAATCCCATTATTTCTTTTCCTGGTAGCTGGCGCCATTACCAAAACCCGGCCGCAGCTCCACAGTCACTCCATGGGTGCTGGCCTTATTCAATATCTCCTGCATCTTTGTATCCAATCCCTCATCTTGGGGTATGACCAATATAATCTTTCTTTTGACATCCTTCATTTCATGGGTTTTGATTACGGATCCGCCTTTTCCATCCGGTATCTTAGTCCTCGCCTGGTTTCCCTGGGTACTGGCCAGCATCTTCTTACATTGATTGGTAATATTGTCCATAATCTCCTGCTCGGACAAGTCCTCCACTTTCTTCACTGGCGCATTTTCCTCTGAATACAAGGGATTCATGCTGATTACAGACAGATAGGTATTGTCCGTTTCGCTGTATAATTGCACATCCGTAAGCCCGGAAACGGCATTGTATCCCTTTTTCTTATACTCTTCCAGTATGGTCTTGCGTATCGTCCTCCCCCGCTCCTGGGGCAAGGCGTTCACCCACAGGCTGTCCGTACGCGCCATCTCCGGCCTTTTAGCCCCTCCCGCCAGCCAGCCCCGGGTAAGGGCTTGTTGGTGAAAGGCCAGCTCTATACGTATGGGCAATAAGGGCAGCACACGGAGTTTGTACCGGACGTCCACACATATATCATCCGATCCGTCCGGAAAGAGATAGGAATCGCCAAAATCCAAGCCTCCATAGTAGCTGCCCCCTTGGGGCACAACGCCGACAAAGGCCAGATAACTCTCCACGCTGCCATTCCTGGAGTCCTTGAGATTTTTTTTGATCAAAGGATGGATCAAGGACTGGGCCAGAAAAGATGTTATCCCGTTGCCTATTTTGCTTCCGGCCAATTGCGCCATGCCCCATATCACACTGGTGGGGTTATCCGCGATACTCTTTAAGGCTCCCTGCATGGCAGAGGCGGCAGAACCTGCAGCGCCGAGATTTTGCCGCACTCCCTCCCAGGCCTTGCCCACATCCTCCCCACTGCTGATAGATGGGGCATTTCCCGCCACACCTCCCAGGTTGCCCAGGGCTTGATATATCTCTCCCAAACTATTGACCACAGTCTGTGCTGAGGCCGTATTCTGCACACCGGCTTGATGCAACTGGGCTTGGCTGTCTTTGAAGCCCGTCAGGGAATACAAATAACTGTACTGGGATAACTCCTTGGCCGTCTGGTGTATGGCATAACCTATCCTGGCCTGCGCCAGGGCAATATTGAGTATGGTATACATAGTGGCTATGAGGAATACAAAGGCGGTCAGCGTCAAAGTAGTCTCCACCGTAATAGATCCCTTATCCCTTTTTTCCATCTCTCCTCCCCAAGGCATCTAGTACCCCCTGGTCATATTGTATGTCAGCGTATACCACTGACTGTCGCTCGCCGGATTGTTCTCCACGTCGGCAAACAAGGGCAAAGGGAGCAGCAGAGGTTTGACTTGGATTTCAGCCTCTAATTGCACATACACTGCAGCCTTCTCCATAGAATAACCCGTTTTCTTTTTTGCCATATTGACCTGGATTACATGCGCCGTCCTCTGCAACAAGGCCTCCTGGTTGGTATGCATGCCCAGCAACAAAAACAGCCGCAGATAATCGCTATAACTAAAGGCCAGAAGAGAAGCCATTCCAGACCCTTGTCCTCCTTTTTCCCCCCCGCCACCACTGCCGGAGGAAGCAAATGCTCCATCCAAACTGCTGTTTAGAGTTTCCCTGAGTTCTCCTGCACCTTTTTTGACCGCATTTTCCACCTGTTTCTTCAGCTTCTCCTTGCTCTTGTACAAAAGGCTGTCAACCTTTCCCAGCTGTTGTTTGCATCCCGTCTTGATGTCCTCATTGATAGAGTTTATTGCCTGTTTGATAGCATCCTCCCCAGCCCCAGTTCCTTTTTCCCAGACCGTATACATAGACTCCACATGGAATGAGGCCTTGGATTTGATATAATCCACGACTCCTCCCACCAATTGCCGGCTCAGAGCCGTTCCCTGATAAGAGGATTTCCATCCATCCATCTGGCTGTGTATCTGTTCCACAATATGTGTTTTCATGCTGGCAGGAGAGGCCTCTGCTCCAAGGGCAAGCACAGCATTGCTATACGCCTGGCTCAGAATGCTCTGGTATGCGCCCACTGCGGATTCCGTTGCTTGGGCAGCCATATCATCCATCGTGGAATCAAGCTTGCTTTCTATCTCCGTCTTTTTCTCCCCATACATCTTCATCAATTCTGCATCTGTTTGATCCAATAGATCCATCATCGCCTGGGTGCCGGTGTCTATGGCTATACTGCCCGCCTCTTTTGCCACCTCCTTTGCCTCTTCCGACAGGGCTCCCATCAGGCCAGAAGGCGAACAGCGGAAAGTTTTTTTGTTCTTGAGCAGGGGGACACGCTTTCCATCAGCCAGTTCCTGCAGGTCCCAAGCCGATTCGATACAGGAGATGGCCACCAATATGCCCGCCCGCACAAAGGGTTCAGGCAATATTCCCCCAGTGGCCACAGAGATAGGCACAGAAACGACCATGGCAGCATTGCTCACCTCCGTATCCGTAAAAGCAAAGAGCAAATTTGATCCCAAGCGGATGGCAAAAATACTTGCATACGCTTTGCCCACCGCATTTAATTCATCGCCAAAAAGTATGTACTCCACCTCCCGCAAATAGGCGCTATTATTGTCCTGATTGATTGGCATCTTGGTCAGTGTATTGCCTATATCCAGATGGGTGCGGGAATTCGCCTTTGCCTGTGCGGCCTCGTTCTCCATGGTAGAATAACTGAACATACTGATGATGTAATCACTGACAAACAAATTGTCCCTCAGCTGTTCCCCCAGCCCAGCCAATTGCGCAAAACCCATGCCGGAAAGGCTGTTTTTCGCAGAATCGGCCGCCTTATCCTTGTCCGTTTCTACGCTCTTTGTGCCTGAACCCGAAGAACTTCCCGTATGAAACCACTGGGGAGCAGGAGAAAAAACCGGCCCGGTAGCGGCTTGTCCCGCCTTTGTCCTGGCAGAGGATGTGTTATTCGTGACAGCAGCGGATATGTCCTTATTCTTTTTTTCCGCATTGGTCTTGGCCGTAACGGACTCACTCTTGGTCAATGTATTTTCGGGATTTTGCAAGGTTCCAGTCCCAAATTTCTGGAACAAGAAATCATAAAAACGCAGCTTATCTCTTTCATACAAAACCAACTGGCTGCCGCTTTGTTTCGTCCACTCTATCTCCAGGCGCTGCCCCACCTCATAGGAAAAATATCCATCTGTAACCCTATGCAATTCCGACAGCTTGATGGGCAAGCTGTGTAAAGCTTCTTTCCCCGCCTTGTCCTCCAAAGCCTGGGAGAGATCGTCAAACGACTTGATATCCCCTATATACTGGCCGCAATACGCATACGTTATCATCTGGTTTTTGGCCTTTTCCAATCCCTGGGCCACCTTCTCGCAACGGCTCTTTAACTTGCCTATTTCCCCTCCATCCAAAAATTTTTCCAGCCCTTTGATCTCCGCCAGATCCTGCTCCCCCATTTCTGTGTCGGAAATCTGGTTTGCCGTGGATTTCCAGGCCTGGCGGCTCTGTTCCAGCTTGGACAATTCGCCTACAACCTCTCCCAGCTTGGCAGCGGCTGTTTCCATGTTTTTCTTCGCATCCAGTATTTCTTTCTCCCTGGCTGACAGATAGGAGGATATGGATGCCACCTCCACATCAATATTCGGATCTCTCCCTCGAAGCTCCAGGCCGCCCTTTGAAATCCCGGTATAATAATCAAAGACCTTTTTCGCCTTGCCCATGGCCTCCCCATATGTGGCCAGAGCCTGATTAAAGGTGGCTTCATCTATATTTTCTTTCTTCTGTACAGCCCCCTTATTGGCCTCCTCTATGGCCTGTTTTGCGCTTTTTAATTCTTGAAAAGCCTTATACAGTTTTACGGCATTTTCTGTGTAATTATCTAAGTGTCCCCCCCCGCAATTCCTGTACCAATTCCTGCCAGGCAAATATGCCCTCAGTCACATACTTCTCTCTCTCCTCGATCAGCAGGGCTGTATGGGTTTTTTTTCTCTCCTCCCGCATCACTATCCTGCATGACTGTATATCCTTTGCCCACCGTTTCATAGTTTCCACATTTGGGAGATTATCCTTGGAATAAACCTGATAATTAACCGGTTTTTCCTCCCATTTCATCTCACCTTCCCCTTTGGAAAAAGCCTCAGTATCCCCTTCTATTTTATAAGAATACCAGGCATACTCCATCCGTCCATCTCCCAGATCATACTCCACCCGGGACATCTTGTCGTGCATTGCTTTATATTTTTCCGGATATTTTTTGTCCAAATTCTCCTTTAATTCCTGAAAAAAATTTCTATTCTTTACCGTATTCGTCTGATGATACTTGCATATTTCATCCCAGGCTTCAGAGAGCTTTTTCATAATCTCCGATTGCTTTTTATAGTATTCCTGCTTCTTTGCCACCAGCTCTGTCTGCTTATCCAGTGCGGATAAATGTTTAAAAGCCGATACCAGAGAAAGGCCCGTATTGATGGGGGATCTATATTTCATAAAATCCACTATCTGCCGCTTTAACAGGGCGCTATTCGTCAGGTTTGCCCCCTTCACAGGTGCAGCAATAAATGAACCCTCCACCAGATTTAGTTGCAAAATATCCGCTTCATATAGGGTATTGCCGGCAGATGCGGCTGCCGTTTCCTCCAATAAGGGCATAATGGCATCCGTCAAATCGCCAGCCTCCCTGGGGGTCAATCCCCTGGAGGTAAGGCTTCTGGTGTAATACTCCTCCAAATCACCCAGCAGCGTATCCACATCCTGGGCAGTGGCAAATAAACCATACAATTCCTTCAGATCCGTATCGTAGCCTGTCAAAGCCGTATTCAGAGCCAGATCCCCTGCGGCATCCATCATTTCCCGACCCAGATACACCCTGCCCGCATCTATAAACAGAGAGGCAACTGTCATCATAGGCACCAAGACTATTACCAAAAAAATGGACACAACTCCCTTGGTTTTTTGAAAAAATTCCATAAGCATCCCCTCTATTTTCCAGAGAAAGTTTTGATAAAGGTATTTACCTTCCCAAATACATTCTTCACCTTTTTTCCCATCTCTGTGCCGGCAAACATATCGATGACCATATCCGTATTCCGAATAAACTCCGTGGTATCCTGCAAGGCCACTTCAGCATATACACTCTTTTGCAAAGACCAGGTATTGCCGACAAAAATAAATCGTATAGGAAAATCTATACTGTATCCCAACTCTACCGAAAAAGTGGAATATACCAAAAAATTATTGTACTGTACTTTATTGATATAAACTTTTGCTCCCATTTTGGAAAAAAAGCTCTTATTTCCGCTGTTCAGTTCCCCTTGGATTTCCTGTGATATCCTCTGCTTGACTCCGGCAATATGGCTTCCGGAATTGCCAAAAAGATATCTATACGGATCTATATCTATCTCTCCGGGAGAAAGCCCTGCGATATTGCCGCCCCCCTGCGCCTTAGCCAACAGGGGATCTCCGCAGGCAGCAGCTCCCCGCAAGGCCGCCCTGGCGGCTATACCTTCAATTCGGCTTTGGATATAAAAAATATTCCCCAGGTAAATCAAAAAAATCAGCACAAAGAAAACGATAGGAAGCACAAAGGAGGCCTCCACCAATACCACGCCCCTTTCTTCTTCCATGGAGCTGCCCAATGTTTTCCACAGACAGTTCTTCCCTTTTTCCATGATGCAGAACCCCTTTTTTTGACAAGGCCAGCCACAAATAGGGGCTGGCCTTGTCCATCATTCTATATACAAAACGGATTAATTTGCACCTACAGCACTACTCGATTTACCATTGATGATTACAAACAAGTCCTTTAGCAATTTGGTAATCTCATCCTTGAAAATCAGGGCCAGGGATACGGCTATGCCCATCAATACTACTATGGCGACAATATTGACCTCCCCTCTCTCATCCCTAATCAACCTGCCTGCATACCACTGCATTTTCCATAGTATCCTGTTCATATTCTTCCTCCTTTTTTTATAGACAATGGCTGCCGAAATCCCTTTCGGCATCCACAAGTGTTACCCTCCCAAGTTGGCAAACACCGGCACAATAATCATGATCAATACGCCTATAAACATGATAGATATGGGTATCAGCAGCTTGCTGGCTGCCTGTTCCCCCAGACGGCGCACCATATGTTTTTTCAGCATCCACACCTCTTTGCTCTGATTTTGCAAGGCTATGCCAAGATCCCTATTGCCTTTCGTCATGCCCTGGATGAGCGTGGAGCAAAATTTTTTCACCTCTTGATTGGCGCTGCGCATGCCAAAATTGTAAATGGCATCCGCCTCCGAAGTGCCATTTTCCATCTCGATAATAGAAGCCTGCATCTCCTTATATATCAGCCCCTCTCCCTTGGCCGCCTCTATCCAGGCCTCCTTGAGTATCATGCCCGCATTGGTCAGCAAGGCCAGCTTCGACACCACCTCAGAAAAATCCCCCAGTATTTCCTGGGCTCTGCGGTCTATCTTTTTCTTGGGTTCCTCCCCGAAATAATAAAAAGCCAAGGCGGAAAACATCCAAAAAATAGCCAGTACGCCTAACTCCTGGGATAAGCCATAGAGAACAAAGGAGAGGACAAAAACGGTAAAGGACAGGGTAATCTGCTGGGCCCGCACCACCCGCAGATAATATTCAGCATACATATTTCCATACAATATCTCCAGGCTGTGGCGCAGCTTTCTATCCCTTTCGCTTTTGTACCCATACTGTATGGTTTCCAAAATTCCGTAGCCCAGACCATAGGCCTGGCACAGGGGGTACTCCTTCTCCTCCAGCGCTCCAAACATTCCTCCGTAGGACAGGCCCTTAAGGTAAAAAATCAGCCACAGAAGCAGGAAGATACTGCCTATGGTTAACCAAATCCAATCCTGCATACACACCTCCTACACCTTGATATCCAGCAAGATTTTTCCCACCTTATGGGCCACAGCAAAGATGACCAGGGCCACCGTTGTGGCGATCAGGCCTGAGGGCTTGGCATAATTGGCTCCAAACTCCGGACTCATGCCCTTGATCACCGCAATCAGCAGCACCGGCATGACTATCATAATATTTTGCTCCGTCTTATTGGAGGTTACCACAGTTTCTATCTCTTCCCGTATCTCCATCTTGTCTGTCAATATCCCATGGGTATTGCGCATAATCTCCTTGAGATTGCCGCCTTTCCTATAGGCAATGCGGAATACCGAGGCAAAACTCTGTATATCCCCTATGCCGCTGCGCTGTCCAAAATCCTCCAGCAGGGATTCTATTTCCACATTGTTTTGTATGCCGGCAAGCAATATTTCCATTTCTTGCAAAATATACGCATCCGCCGCATATTGCACCTTCAAATCCTGGTATACGGCCACACAGGCATCCATGACATTCTTTCCTGCGCCCAGGGATGTGGTAAAGGCATCCAGCATATCCCGAAATTGCCTGGCCAATTCCCTGGTTCTTCTCTCCAAAAGGGCCTGTCTTGCCAAAGGCAGGGCCATACAGCCAAAGTACAATCCCGTGGCTGCCGGTATGGCCAGATCCAGTACCCTGGTCAAAAAAGTGGGATTGCCAAAATCATCCTTGCCTATGCCCCCGTAGAAGAGATATCCCACAAAGGCCCCGGCCGCAGATCCCAGCAAAAAATACAAAATCCGCTCCCAGGGCTTGAATACATACACCCGGTAATTCCGGCCCAGAGTGCCGGCCGCAGTTGGAAAAAATTCCAATTCTCTCTCTTTTTTCGCCATCATCCATCCCTCAAATCCGTTCTTTAATGCCGGCCATTTCCAGTTTGAAGGTCTTTTGCATAGGATTTTCCGTACGCCGCAATTCCCCTATCACCTTGTCCTTGCTGCTCTTCTCATCCAAGACAAATTTGTACAGGGGGTTTAGACATATCCTCCCCTCCCTATATCCCACCACCTCGGTGATTTCCAAGGTCTTTCTGGTCTTGTCGCTCATTCGGGACAGGTGAATGATGATATCCAGGGCCGAGCCTATCTGCTGCCGTATGGCCTCCAGGGGCAGGCCCTCCGCCCCCTGCAATACCATGGTTTCCAAGCGGCTGAGCATATCCTCCGTGGAGTTGGCATGGCCGGTAGAGAGGGAGCCGTCATGGCCGGTGTTCATGGCCTGCAGCATATCCAAGGCCTCGCCGCCCCGCACCTCCCCCACCACTATCCTCTCCGGCCGCATACGCAGAGAGGATTTGATCAAATCCCTGATGGTAATGGCGCCTGCCCCGGAGGCATTGGCATTTCTGGTTTCCAGACTGACCAGATTTTCTATGCCATGTATTTGTAATTCTGCTGAATCCTCTATGGTAATCACCCGTTCATCCTTAGGTATGTAATTGGACAGGGCGTTGAGAAAGGTGGTCTTTCCGGAACCTGTGCCTCCGCTGATAAAAATATTGTATTTGGCCTCCACCAGCAGCTGCAGCTTTCTGGCTATCTCCCTGGAGATAGACCCATAGGCTATCAGCTTCTCCACGCTCATGGGGGTTTTCGAAAATTTTCGTATGGTAATGGTGGGACCGCAAAGTGCCACCGGAGGCAGCACCACATTGACCCTGGACCCATCCGGCAGCCGGGTGTCACAAATGGGATTGGACTGATTGACCTCACGACCCGCCAATCCCACTATGCGCTGTATCACATCCTCCAGCCTCTTCTCATTTTCAAAGCGCTTCTCCAGGCGGGTCAGCCGCCCATCTTTTTCAATAAAAATATTGTCCGGCCCATTGATCATTACCTCGGTAATCATGTCATCGGTAATAATACTGTCCAACAGCCCAAAGCCTCTGATGGAGTTGCAAACCTGGTCCACCAGCCAGACTCTCTCTTCTATGCGCAGGTACAGGTTGCCGGCCTGAGCCCGCACCATATCCTCCACCTGCAAGCGAAGCTGCTCATTGTCCAGACTGTGCAGGGGCAGCTCCTCTATCACCCGCTTGCGTATCCGCGCCGCCCAATCCTGCAATTGCTCTTCCCGCATGCCTGCCCCCTATCCGATGGAATCAAGCTGGTTCATCTGGGACAAGGCCTCCAGCACCGGCCTGGCCTGGCCATGCTCTACCCTGGGCATGCCCGGCAATGTTTGCAGCTCCAGTCCCTCCAGAACCTGGCCCGTCTTGCTGGAAAACTTGTTATAGGCCAAGCGGAGCTTGGGCGCCACCCGATCCTGCGCCCCCTCCTCCAACAGCCCCAGGGAATGATAAGCGCTGGCGATTTTCTTGTTTGCTGACTCCGAGCCATCGCTGGTCCATATGACCTTCTGCGCCAGGGCAAAAATCCGTCGAAACTCCTCTCCCAGGGAAAAATCCATATCCGCCACTACAGTGTCGTATCTGCCCAGACCCAGCACTGCCTCCAGCAATACCGCCACTTCCTGGATCTGCAGCTCTGCCATATGGGCCGCCAACTGGGCGGGAGCCAGGAAATATACCCCCTCCCCGCTCTGGCGTATGCTGCTCTCCAGCTTTAAGGGAAGATTGGCCTTTTGGCTCTTGAGGGCAAAGATAACATCTCCTAAATCACTCTGTCCCGGACCCTGGAAGTACAACTCCGCTGCCCCCACCTGTTCCAGGTTCAAATACAGCGTCTTACTCCCCTGCCTTGCCCGGCGCATAGCCAGGGCGGCAGCCAATGATGAGCTGCCGCAACCTCCGGCAGGACTGGCGAAGATCAGCAACTCCCCGCCCCGCCCATCTCCTCTTATGGAAATATGTGAACCCGCATTTTCAGAAAACAGGCTCTGTATTTCTTTAACCATCAACTCGGCTTTCTGGAACTTGCATATGGCTTTCTGCTGCTTCCACTTGTCTATGCCTGCCGTGGAAACAAAGTAGGCAAAGGAGCATCCCGGTGGAATATCCCGCACATCCACCTCAAATTCCTCTCCACAGAGAAATACATCCAGCTTGCGGTTCTCCAGAGCCTGAAGAGCCTTGTCCAGCTCCGTAAAGGAGCTGACCTCAAAATCCTCTAAATACTTTTGGCTGAGCACCTCGTTCAAGCGCTTTGACAACAGAGGATTTTTTTCCAAAATAGCCAACCTGATACGCATACCGCCTCCTATGGCTTATACTTAACGCAGACGGAAACGCAGAAACCACAACCCCAGAGCCACGCTGGCAGATGTGCCGCCTACAGTCCCCCAAAACAGGGGCTTATTGGCATAAAAACGCACAAAGGCATTGGTGGATATGGTCATCTCCCTGGAAAAACCAAAGCTGGGAGCAAAGGTGTATTTCCCCTTATCGTCCTTGGCATCTGTGTCAGTTACATTGCCCGCCTTATCTCTAGCCACCAGACGTACAGTCTGTCCAGCGCCTTCTGCCAGCCGGAACGAGCTGGAAAAGTGAAAAGGATTGTCAAATTCCTGGTACCGTACCAGTACCTCACCATTGACATATACCTGTACCTCTTCCAAACCTATGGCATCAAAAACCTCAAAATCGACTTGCTTTTCCACGGCATTGACTATGCTGTTTTCCATGCCGGTGATAGAGGCAATCTCCACCGGTGTAGTATCTACGTAAAAAACCGTGTCCAGATCCTGATAGTTGGAGGTTTCCGGCCTATTGCCCGCCGCATCCTCGGAGGCCATAGCCAACTTGTACACCCCATCCTGGGCAAAGGCCTCTCTGGGTATAGTGTAGGTATATGCATTCCATCCCCTCTCCAAAGAGTCCGCCAAGGCATTTTCTTCCTCCCGCACCTGCATATCTACGCTTTCCAAGGTTTCTCCATCCCTGGTCAGCAGCAGCTGGACAGATCCCTCCACCAGCTTGTCCGGGTTGTACTCCACAATCTCTATATCCTTGTCCACAGCCTGTACATACTGGTCCTGCAGGCCTATCAGGTAGTCCCCAAAGACATAGACGGAGCCATAACGGTTGACAGAAAAAATCACCGACTCTGTATCTATATTCCCTGCCTTATCCTGAACCGTCGCCTCCAACTTGTATATGCCGTCATTCTCCTGTATCTTGGCAAAGGTTTCCAGTTCGCCCCCGCCTCCCTGGCTGTGGGTGGAAATACCCTTGGCGAATTGGCTGCTAACATCCTTTTCTATCTCGGACATTCTGGTCCTGCTGACAGTCAAGGTATATTCCTGGAAATTCGGATCTGAAAATTGCAGCCCAGGCACTACCTCATCCTTGTAGGAGAAACCATTTTCCACACCGGAGAACACCGGCTTTTCTATGGATGTATCAATAACGAAATCCTGAGCGGCCGCACCGCCATACTGAATGTTGGATGCCCCATTGCCGGCCATATCCTGCATCTCCATGGAGAAAGTATAATCCCCATCTGCAGCATACCGCATGGTGGCCGTATGCACATCTCCGGCGGAGGACCAGCTGATTCCGGGTATCTGACCGCCCCGCGCTGCTGCATGGACAAACTGCACCCTGTTCACATCAAAATTGTGCTCCCGTATGGTCACTGTGGCCGTGCGGGCCTCCCGGAAATACCTATCCTGGGACACCTGGTTGTTGTCATAGGCCACCGAAACCTCTGGCAAGGTCTTGTCTATGGTAAATTCCGTCGGATTCACCGTGCCACTGGCATATGTAACTGCACCGGCGGCCAATCCGGCCATATCTGTATAACTCACGCCCAGAGTATAATCCCCATCTGCGGCAAAAACTACAGTCGCCGTATGGGTGTTTCCATCCCCATTGCCGCCTCCGTTGGCACTGGTCCAAGCAGAAGCCGCAGGGATGACTCCATCTGTACTGGTGATGGTCCACTTCACATCTGCCGCACGGAAATTCCTCTCTGTCACCACAATGGTAGCCGTGCGATCCTCTTTATAATACCTGTCTGAATCCGGATTGTTGTTGTTGTAACTAATAGAAATCTTTGGAGCCGTTGTATCTATGCGCAGAGAATGGCTGATGCGGCTCACCCTCTCATTTCCGGCATTGTCCACAGCCTTTACTTCCACCATTACCTGGTTGCTGTTAAATTTGGAGGCATTCACAGTGATGGAACCTTTCCAGGCCTGCATCAAACCGTCCTCTCCCAGCTGGCTTCCTCCAAAATTCCCCTCATCCACATCCAGCAGTACACCAGATTCCTCGACAGAGATATCCTGCGCATAAATCCTATACCGGATTTCCGACAATCCCGAGAACACGCCCTTGCCGGGAGTGGCCCCTTGTTGCTCATATCCGGGGTCTACCACCTCTATGCCTACAGATACATTGCCAGTGTAAAACACATCCCCGCCAGAGGCGCGTATAGATATCTCCGGCGCATGGGCTTCATGGCCCACCGGAGGCTTTTCATCTAAAATCAACCCCCTGGAGGAGCTTATGCTCACATTGCCTGCCATATCTTCCGCCCGCAGAAACAGCACACACTTATCATTGGGTTCTAAGTGCAGTCCGGTATCTTGGGGGAAGGGCTTCCAATCCCCTGTCTGTTCATTGTACTGAGTCAGGGAACGCACCTTTTGGTATTCCAGCTTTGCCATTCCGCTGACAGAGTACTCCGCCTTTGCCTCCACCAGTATGGCTTTAGGATAAAATCTGTCAAATACGGCCACTCCGGCAGTGGG
This sequence comes from Acetatifactor sp., assembly GCA_041838515.1. Lineage (GTDB taxonomy): Bacteria > Bacillota > Clostridia > Lachnospirales > Lachnospiraceae > JBGYPP01. The sequence goes on from JBGYPP010000096.1 coordinate 44,090, forward strand.
GGTCAAAATGGACTGTCCCGCAACAGACAGATCCAAGCCGGTAGGATCCGTGATATCCACCAGGATCTCCTCCTCATAGATCTGCTCGCAGATATTGTCCGCCTCATCCTCTGTCCACACCCGAAGCCCATGCCGACCCTCTGCCAGTATCTGGGGAGGATTTGTTCCGTCGAAGGCAACAGGATCCACAGCCTCCCTCTTCTGTCCCTTATCCTTGTTCCACAGCTGATAATAGGTTGTGATCTTCGCCTGCCTCTCACCTTGCACCGGCCGTTCCAGTCCTATCTCCGGATATGCGCCCACATACCACCCATTCTTGCCATTGGGCGACTGCATCTCCACTGTAGCATTGGCTGGCGGCGTTTTTTGTACCTTGATCTCTACATAGTCGCTGATTTCACTGGTTTCGCCCGCATAACTAATAGCCTTAAACCGTATTTTTTTGTTGTAATCTTTCGTTATGTGCAGCCTGTCTCCATGCAAACCTGTCCGGGACACAGCATCTTCGGGCGTTACGCTGTCATAAGCCTTGACCTCCAAGGCGCCGCTGCTCTCCGGCAGTATCTTCCACTGCCCTTCCCTATCCCCATCCAGTTCCTGGTACTCATAGTGGTGTACGCCAGACACGGACTCTCCGCCGGAAAGGCGTATATCTACACTCTCCTTGGTCCACTGGCCGGGCATATAGGCCTCTCCGCCCTCCAGCAACAACTGCCACTGAGGCGCATTCTCCCCGCCCACCTGTTCCCATATCAGCGTATTTCCTTCCCCATCCCCTATTTTGACATCCGAAGCATTGCCTACGGAGTCCAGGGCGCGAAGATAGACAGAACCATCAAAATTTTTGGCTCCAGGTACCTCCACCTGGAATTTGAAGGTGCCGGAGGACAAGGGCGCATCCAGCTCTTTGCGGATCCAGGGTATCTCATCTGCATTCTCGTCCTTATTGACTACCTTGTACTCCAGAGCTTTTACGCCACTCAGCGAATCACGAAACGAAGCCTCTATATGTAGGATGTCATGGAAGAGCAAACCCTTTATCGCATTGCGAGTCCACGCGAAAAGAAATCCTTTCTCCCTCTCCTGTACATACTTCAGGCTATCCACCATCGGTTTGGATTTGTCTATCTTAAAGTTAATGGAGGACACTGCGCTCTCCCTGCCCACCGCATCCCTTGCCTTGATTGCCAGATTGGTCACGCCCTCTTTCTCAACCGTATAGACATAGAAACCGGCGGACGAGGCATCTACAGTGGCGCTATGCTCCTCCCCTGCCGAATTGCTTACCAGGACGACAGCCACGCCGGAACCCTCTGTCACCCCATCATTCTGCTTATCGCTTGCGGCAATGCGTACCTGGACATTGCCCGCTGTCCACCTGGCCTCCCCGCTTGCCTCATCTAAGAAATCATGAACAGGCCGTATGGAGGGTGCAGCCTCATCAATTTTTGCCACGTTCGCAGGACCGGAAGTAGACACATTGCCGGCCTCGTCCATTGCGTGAATCCAATAATTTCCATTCTGGCTCACGGAAAATGCGTATTTCTCCCGCCCGGAAACCACCGGTATTGCCGTTGCTTGGGCCAGATCCAATATGTCGGAGCTGCTGTAATACAGTCCGGACAGAGCCTTATCGTCCCTCACCTGAATTTCCACAGTATTGCTGCTCTGATCCCAGGTTGGCTGGGTGTTGACAGACCCAATCTGGGGCGGATTCAAATCAATTTGGGGATCCGTCAGACTGATCTGCGTTTTATTGCCAGCCTTGTCTATGGCATAGATATAGTACGGAGAATTAGAGTCCACAGTGAGTGTGTACGAGGCCACCAAAGGCAGATTATTTTCTTCCTGATCCTGGGTGCGGCTCCAACCCACACGTTCCACTGCGCTGCCCAGATCGGACACAGCAAAGGTATACCTTGCGGATTGTTGGTAACCCGTTTCCTGACGGACAGGTGTCGATATCTTGGGAGCCTGGGTGTCTATATTGGCCACGGAAATTTCTTGCTTGCTAATCCAGCGGGCGCTGTCCCGGGCGACAAGGTAAAATGTTCCATTCTCCGTGATATCCATAGGACTGGAAGCCAGCCTGGCCTTATCAGCCGATATCAATGCATCCAGGGCAGCGGAGTCCGCCACATCCTCTGTGGCAAGATATACCTCCACTGCAGCGCCAGGCAGCCAGGCAGCAGACTGACTATTGTCCGACACAGTATAGGTCAGGGTCTTCTTCTGTGCGTAACTGCCGCCAGAGGTATCCGGCAACAGCTCTACATCCGCCAGGGCAGGAGGCTCTACATCCACCATATCCGCCTGAAAAGTGTAATCCTTGTCTACAGCCGTCACCGTATACAATCCCGTGCCATCCGGAGAGATCCCGGCTCCATTGGCGCTTACCCTAGTTTCAAATCCTGAGGGAATGGACATATCTATGGGCCAATTGTAGCGGAAGGCCACATCAGCTCCTCGGGCTACAGTCGAAGCTCCGTGCCCAGGTGCTTCCACTACAAATTCTCCTCCCACAGGTACAGTCTGCCACTGTAGCATATACTGGTTTCTGGACAAATAGATGGGACCCACATCCAAACCATCTGCCGGAATCGTTACAGGCTGGGTGTGGCTACCATAATTTTCCTTGCTTATGGACAGAGATCCCGTCCCTGCCACCACCTCTACTTCCATACTTCCGTCCGGATTTGTCTCGCCGTTATAACTCGAGCCGGCGTCCATATCTACAGAAATATTGGCAGTATCCACGCCCTCACCCGTATCCTGATCAACCACCTGGCCCTCCAGCATCACCATGCCGCTGGCGGATACCTTGATCATCTGGCTGCCCACCACATCCGCCATCAACAACCCGGCCAGAGCAAATGCCAGGTACTTTTTTACCCTAGCTCTCCATCCCATCTTTCTCGCCTCCATCTACACATTCTCCTCCGTAGCCACAAAACACATATGTTGAAAAACCCTTATTCCCCTTTGAGCCAACTCCGCTTCTGTCAAAAGGCTGGTACCCTCATCCTGCCACAGCAGAACCGTTGCCCCAGCTCCCCCATCCAGCTCTATGCTCTCCGTTATCGCCTCTCTGGGCAGGGGGGATATGGCGCCGTAGAAGCGTTTCCTCCCCTGTCTTTCATTCTCCCTGCGCAGCTTGTCAATCTGCTTTCTGGTGGTCTTACCGCTCAAATCGTCCAAAACGGCGGGTATACGCAGGATAAACCACAGCACGGCAGCCACTGCCAAAAAAGCCAAACCGATCAGCAGGGAAATCTGAGATACCATCTGATATATATTCATCCTATTATTCCCCGCTTCTCTGCTCTGTATTGCTATATGTCCTGCGCAGATTGTCCATATACATTTCCACTCCCTCCAGCACATCTTCCTGCAGGTCTAGGGATATCTGCTGGGTGACGGACAGGGCCTCGGCATCTTTGGACAACTGGGCATAGACGGACTCCACCTTTGCCTGCTCCACCTGACAGGCCGCCAAGCCCTTTCTGTGCGCATTGAGAAGATTGGCTATCTCCTTGTACATAGACAGGCGTATATAAGCCGCATCCTCTTTTTTGTATTCCTCCAAGTTGTCCATACATACTTCCAATGCGGCCAGCAACACATCATAGGTCTCCTTGGTGGGTTCCTTGACACTGGTGGTGTCTATGACATAACCCTTATAAAACTCCCCCAGCAGCTTATAGCTCTCCGCTATGGGATACGCCTCCAGCGCCTGCTCTCCCTGATCCACCAAGAGGGAAAAGTATGTATGGGATTTGAGTAAACGGCTGCGGAAGCTGTTATCCCCTCCTGAATACAGGTAAAAATACAGAAGTCCAGTTTCATAGAGCAGCTTCTGGTTCTCCGGCTGGGAGAAATCCATTTCTTCCTTGTAAGAGTTGAATTTTTGGACAAACTCTTGGCTCTGGACATCACCAAATTTTTCATTTTCCTTATAAGCCTCTATCAACCGCAGATACGCCCTGGGATCAGTGCCGTCCAGGTCTATGGCTTCCAGATAGGAGGAAATACGGGCCTCATAGGGTGTGGCTGCAGATATGCCTATCTTATTCTCATAATCCTTTTCCTGGGCCGCCGCTCCCAGGCCATAACCCAAGCCGCTTACACCCAGGCTGAGCAGACCCGCTGTCAGACAGGCGGCGAATACATGGACCTTTGCCCTCTGCCTGCGCCTATAGCTCTCATCCTCCTGCTCATAATGCTCCAGGCCATAGAGCAATTCTCCGCAGTTCTGGTATCTCTGCTCCGGATCCAGCGCCGTGGCCTTGTCTATCACCCTCTCCAAACCGCTGGAGAGCTGGGGATTCCAATGCCTGATGGGCAGGTACATATAATCCGGGGAGCGGGGGTCTGCTCCCGTCAACAAATGGTGCATGGTCATGCCCAGCGCATATATGTCTGACCGTGCATCTGTTTGCCTTTTTCCATGCTGCTCCGGCGGCGCATATCCCTTGGTACCCAATATGGTGGTATCCGCCAGATTGGCCTCCTTGTACTCGCGGGCTATGCCAAAGTCTATCAGCTTGATATTGCCCTCGGGCTTCACCATAATATTGGCCGGTTTCATATCCCGGTAGATGATGGGCGGCTTTTGCCTGTGCAGGTACCATAACGCATCACAGAGCTGCTTTGCCCAATCCAGGACCATTTCTTGGGGCTGGGGACCCATTTCGTACAGCACTCTGTCCAGGGATTCCCCCTCTATGTAATCCATGACTACAAAGATGGTCTGATCCGTTTCAATGATATCCACTATTCGGGGCAAGGCCGGATGGTCCAGCTTCTTCATCAAGCCCGCCTCCGCTAAGAGGCTGCTGACCACCACCTGGTCTTTCTCATCGCTGCCGCTGCGGCGTATCTCCTTTATAGCCCACTGCTTGTTCAGTCTCAGATCCATGGCCAGAAATACAGTGGACATGCCTCCCTTGCCTATTTGCTTGAGTATTTCGTATTTTCCGTCAATAATTTTGCCCATGCTCATGCCGCACCTCCCCCTGGACCGATGTCCAGCGACCGCAGAACAATGACGGAAATGTTATCCCTCTCGCCCCTTTGCTTGACCCTCTCCACCGTTTCCCGGCAAATGCTGCCCATATCCGGCCATGCCTCCAGGGATGAGGGGCAGAAATTCCTCCATATTTCCTCTAGGGTCTGCTCATGCCGGAAACCATCGGAACAGAGCAGCAGGCTCTCCCCACCTTGCAGGCAACCATATTCCAGCTGCCAATCCATCTTTTCCACCGCTCCCACACATTGTATGAGCACATTTCTTCGGCTATCTGTTGCTGCATCCTCTGGGCTTAGCCTGCCCTGCTCCACCTCCCGGGCCACCAAGGTATGATCCCTGGTGAGCTGCCTTATGTTTTTGTCCAATATGTATATTCTGGAGTCCCCTATGTGTAGAAAGAAATACTCCCTATTCCGCAGAAAGATGCCGCTAAAGGTGCTGCCCATCTGACAGCCGTGGCCGGAGGCATAGGCCAGTGTCCTGCTATTTACGGACTCCAGGCGATCCACCCAGCCGGATGCCAGTACCTCCAGGCTTTGCCCATCCACCAGATCAGGCAAGGTATATTGGAACCAGGCCTCCATCTCCCGCACCAGGACGGAGCTGACCAGTTCTCCTTTGGACAGGCCACCCATGCCATCACAGACTAAGGCCAGGCATAGCGCGCTCCCCCCCGGACTCTCCCCAGTGATCAGCAAAACACTGTCCTGGTTGACCTCCTTTATATTTCCCACATCCGACCACGCATAGCCCTCGTAACGCATATCCACGCCCTCATGCCAGGATTTCACACCCAAGATAAACCTGCCCTGTCTTAAAATATCTTAAATTCTATTCTATTTCATTTTTATCAAAAAGTCTATTATTTTTCGTAAATTATTATATTTTTAAAAATATAATAATTATTTATAAATTTTGTATATTTTTCGTTTTTTTTTTTTTTATTTTCAGACTTATATTTGTCTATACCAATATGCTTTCTCTCCATTTTTTTCTACAAAAAAAAGACGGCCAATCACGACCGTCTTTTCTGCTCTTTATCTAGCTTATACCAGCTCCAGCAGCACCATCATGGCTGCATCGCCTTTCCGCAGGCCTATGCGGGTCATACGGGTGAAACCGCCGTTGCGGCCCTTATACTTAGGGGCGATCTCGTCCAACAGCTTGTTGCCCATATTGATCACCTTGGTATTGCGCTTGCGGCCGGCCTTTTCCTGGGGCACGTCCACTACGGGATAGAGTACGCTCATAATGCGGCTCCTGGCGTGCAGCCTGGATGGCCTGTCTTTCTTGATCTCTTTCTCCACGGTTTCGTACTTGGTCAGCCTCTTGCCATCCACCACTTCCTTGACACGGCGGCCGTCCTTGTCCTTTACTGGCACCTTGCCCTGTACCTTTACCATATCGAAATTGTCACATTCCTTTACACCCCAAGCGATAACGCTCTCAGCCAGCTTGCGCACTTCCTTGGCCCTGGCCTCGGTGGTCTTAATCTTTCCGTAATACAGCAGGGCCGTCACTTGGTTGCGCAGCAACGCCTTCCTCTGGTCTGTGGTCCTGCCCAGCTTCCTGTGCATACTATACTTTGCCATTTCTTCCTCCTTTAATGCCGTCACCGGCTACTGCGGTATTTGACAGCGGCGCGCTTGCCGGGGCCCTTTGGACTTATCCGGCAGGGCGTGTGCCCGCTGCAGGCTGACGGGATGAATGCCTGCGGTCTGATATCTCCCGCCTATACTAGAGCTGCGCCGTGGCGCAGCCAGGTATCCTATGCTTCTTCGGAAGTGTTCAGCTGCAAGCCCAGCTCCTTGAGCTTGGCCAGCACCTCTTCCAGGGATTTCCGGCCCAGATTGCGCACCTTCATCATATCCTCCGGAGTCTTGTTAACCAATTCCTCCAGCGTATTGATGCCGGCCCGCTTTAGGCAGTTGAAGGAGCGGACAGAAAGCTCCAGCTCCTCAATATTCATCTCCAGAGCCCTCTCCCTATCCTCGCTATCCTTCTCCACCATGACCTCGGCAGAGCGGGCATTTTCCGACAGATTGATAAACAGGCTCAAATGCTCGCTGAGCACCTTGGCGGCCAGGCTCACTGCCTCATCGGCAGCCAGCGTGCCGTTGGTGTGTACGTCCAGGGTCAGCTTGTCATAATCGGTAATCTGGCCCACACGGGTATTTTCCACGGTGATATTCACCCTCTCCACCGGTGTATATATGGAGTCTATGGCTATCACGCCTATGGGCAAATCCCCTTCCTTGTTCTTGTCCGCGCTCTCATATCCTCGGCCTTTTTTGATGGTCAGCTCTATATTGAGCTGGGTATCCTTGCCGCTGAGATTGGCTATGACCAATTCGGGGTTGAGTATCTCTATATCCGGCCCGCAAGCGATATGGGAGGCTTTGACCTGTCCCTCTCCCCTATACTCTATATAGGCTGTCTTTTCCTCCAGCTCCTCGCTGTCATAGCGAATGGCCAGATTTTTGATATTCATAATGATCTCGGACACATCCTCTTTTACGCCAGGTATGGAGGTAAACTCATGCAACACCCCATCGATTTTGACACGGCTGACAGCCGCTCCGGGCAGAGAGGAGAGCATGATACGGCGCAGGGAGTTGCCCAAGGTAATGCCATAACCCCTCTCCAGGGGTTCCACTACGAACTTGCCGACTTTTTTGTTATCGGAGATGGAAGCCACCTCTATATTGGGCCTCTCAAAATCAAACATATACACCGCCTCCTATTCGTTGTGGTATTCTCAGCAAATAGACCAAAGCCTGGCAATAAAGCCAGGCTTCGGGCCAAGCTTATGATTATTTGGAATACAACTCAACGATAAGCATCTCATCCACAGGAACATCTATCATGGCCCTGGTGGGCAGGCTCTTAATCTGACCTTTGAGATTCTCCTGATCCACATCTATCCATTCCGGGAAGAGCCGGCCGCCGGTAACCTCCAAAATCTCCTTGTACCTCTGCATGCCCTTGGCTTTTTCCGTCAGCTCTATCACATCTCCGGCCTTAATCAGGTAGGAAGCTATGCTGACCTTCCTGCCGTTGACCATAACGTGCTTGTGGCCAACAATCTGCCTGGCCTCCCTGCGGGTGCGGGCAAGCCCCATGCGGAATACCACATTGTCCAGCCTGCGCTCCAACATTACCATCAGATTTTCACCGGTCATGCCCTTCATGCGGTCAGCCTTCTCATAGTAGTTGCGGAAAGGCTTCTCCAATACGCCGTAAATGAATTTTGCCTTCTGCTTTTCCCGCAGCTGCAGGCCATACTCGCTGACCTTCTTGCCGGCCCTGGCCAGAGTGCGGTTGGACTTTTTGTCATAACCCAAGAAGCTGGGCTCCAGCCCCAGGGATCTGCAGCGCTTTAGTACCGGTACCTTATTGATAGCCATATTTTCCTCATTTCTGCCCTGTTTCCAGGTCTCTATTGTTTACAATACGACTGAGCGTATTTTCATCCAACCCGCCTATGGCGGTCTATGTGACTATAGGCAAAAAGCCCTATTACACCCTGCGCCTCTTGGGAGGGCGGCAGCCGTTGTGAGGAACGGGGGTCACGTCCCGTATGCTGGTCACCTCCAAGCCGCAGGCTGCCAATGCGCGTATGGCCGCCTCACGTCCGGAACCGGGACCCTTTACAAAGACCTCCACCGTCTTCAAACCATGGACAAGAGCGGCCTTGGTAGCCGTCTCAGATGCCATCTGTGCCGCATAGGGAGTAGATTTCCTTGAACCTCTAAAGCCAAGCCCGCCGGCAGATGCCCAGCTGAGGGCATTGCCCTGCGCATCGGTGATCGTCACTATGGTATTGTTAAAGGACGACTGGATGTGCGCCTGACCCCGTTCAACGTTTTTCTTAACGCGCTTTTTTGTCACTTTTTTTGTAACTTTTTTCGCCATTTTCCAACTAACCTACTTTCTTTTCAACCTATGTTATCGGTATTACTTCTTCTTGTTGGCCACAGTGCGCTTAGGACCCTTTCTGGTGCGGGCATTGGTCTTCGTCCTCTGTCCGCGTACAGGCAGGCCCTTGCGGTGGCGTATGCCCCTATAGCAGCCTATCTCCTGCAACCGCTTGATGTTCAAAGCGATTTCCCTGCGCAGATCGCCCTCCACCATCAGATTCATCTCCTCCATGGTTTCGGCAATCTTCTTTACCTCGGCATCCGTGATATCCCTCACACGGGTGTCGGGATTGACTCCGCTGGCGGCCAATATCTTGTTGGAGGTAACCCTGCCCACCCCATAGATATAGGTCAAACCAATCTCAATCCGCTTCTCCCTGGGTAGATCCACACCTGCAATACGAGCCATCTGCATCTCCTTCCTTTGGTATCCGGCCTCCCCCCATGCCAGGGGGCAAAGCCTTGGCCGCTACGGCTGTTTCGCCTGCGGCCCTCTTGCGCCCTAGGCGCAGTTACTAATTGATTGAGGCCCTTGGGCCCAATCGGATGTTTTCCGACCTTTCCAGAGCCAGGCTCTGGTATCAAGAAGTAATCTAGGCAAGCTCTTCTATATAGGAAATTTCGATGCGCCCTACCGGTGGGTAACCCAGTGCCTACATCTATATATCCATATCCGAACTCACGTTGGGTATTTGATTATCCTTGACGCTGCTTGTGCTTGGGATTCTCGCAAATAACGCGAATTCTGCCCTTTCTCTTAATGATTTTGCACTTGTCGCAAATCGGTTTTACTGAGGACCTGACCTTCATTTCAAACCTCCTTTCAAAACAGACCAATTTATATAGTAACACAGGGAAATGTCCATTTCAAGCTTTTTTTCTGTCATTCCAGGCCCATTCCTGTGGATACTATCCCGAATATCGCGGATTATTTGTCCCGCCAAATGATGCGCCCTTTGGTCAAGTCATAGGGAGAAAGCTCCAGGGTCACCTTATCCCCGGGCAGTATGCGTATAAAATTCTGCCGGAGCTTGCCGCTGATATGCGCCAATACCTTATGGCCATTTTGCAGCTCCACTTGAAACATGGTATTGGGCAGCTTCTCCACCACCACGCCTTCAATCTCAATCACATCGCTTTTTGACATTCTCTCCTCCACATTCTATAGCTTGTTCCCGCTCTTGGACCGGCGTTTCAGCGCCATCCACACATGGCAATCCCGTTTCCATCCCTCCCGCAATCCTCCTTGGCCGTCCGAGAGAGGATTGTCCTCCAGCGTGTTGGCCATAGCCTGCACATGGCGGGGGTTTTTTTTCTTGGGATTGTCCAAGCCGTGATGGCGGCCATCGCTCAGCAAGAGCCTATCCCCCTCCCGGCCTATGACCACGTAGACCTCACCCTTGTCATGGCCGGCCAGGGATAGGGCAAAATCCCCCAGCATATCAGTCTCCCTCCCAGGTGAGTATCTCTGGCTCCGCCTCGGTGATCAATATGGTATTCTCATAGTGCGCAGACACGCTCCTATCGCTGCTGACCACGGTCCAGCCATCCTCCAGCCAGTCCACATCCGCCCTGCCCAGGTTGATCATGGGCTCTATGGCCAGAGTCATGCCCGGACGCAGCAGAGGCCCCCGCCTGGCCTGGGCAAAATTAGGCACCTGGGGATCTTCGTGCAGCTCCCGGCCTATGCCGTGGCCCACCAGATCCCGAACTATGCCATAGCCCCAGGGCCGTATGTACTCCTCTATAGCCTGGGAGATATCAAAAAGCCGCCCCCCAGCCACTGCCTTTTTGACACCCTCAAAGAAGCTCTGCCGGGTTCTCTCCACCAAATCCCTCTTGGCCTGGGGCAGGCAGCCTATGCCATGGGTGCGGGCCGCATCTGCATGGTAGCCCTTCCAGCAGAGGCCCACATCCAGGCTGACTACATCCCCCTCCTCCAATATACGCTTTTTGGAGGGTATGCCATGTACCACTTCCTCATTGATAGACACGCATACGCTGGCCGGATATCCATGGTAATTCTTAAAGCTGGGTATGCCTCCCAGCCTGCGTATGCAGTTCTCTCCCAGAATGTCTATATCCCTGGTGCTCATGCCCGGCGCGAGTGCGGCAGCCAGCTCCCTATGTACCTGGGACAGCTTCTTCCCCGCCTCCCGCATCAGGTCTATCTCTCTTTGGCTCTTGATGGATATGCCCATTAGCGTACCTGCTCCAAGCTTTCTACTCCCTCTCCAACAATTGGGTGATGGAGGTGAATACCTCCTCCGTGGACAGGGTGCCATCCACCCTTTCCAGCTTCTCCCTCTCAGTATAAAAATCGATCAGAGGCTGTGTCTGCGCATGGTAAACCTCTAGCCTCTTGGACACTGTGGCCGGCGCATCGTCATCCCTCAGAACCAAGGATGAGGCACAGACATCACAGACGCCCTCCTTGGCTGGGGGTATGTGATCCACATGGTAGGTGGCTCCGCATTGCAGGCAGGCACGACGGCCTCCCATGCGGGCGATGATCACCTCGTCCGGCACATGCACATCTATGGCCATGTCCACCTCCTCGCCCCTGTCCCTTAGGGCTTCCTCCAAAACCTGGGCCTGGGGTATGGTGCGGGGAAACCCGTCCAGTACATATCCCTTACGGCAATCCTCCTGGGACACCCGGTCCAGCAGGATCTTCACCGTCAGCTCATCCGGAACCAGAGCGCCCTTGTCCATATAGGACTTGGCCTCCAGTCCCAGCTTGGTGCCCTGCTTGATATTTGCCCGGAATATATCCCCCGTGGATATATGAGGCAGTTCGTATTTGGCCGCTATCTTCTTGGCCTGAGTACCCTTGCCCGCTCCCGGAGCCCCCAACATGATAATCTTCATATCTCCACCCCTTTCTCCCTCTTTGGGGATAACTCTGCGCCAGCTCTGTGCAGCTTTTTTCCGCCTATTCCTGCCCTGAGCCCCGCCCTTAAACTGCCCCGCCGAACTATACTCTCTGTACAGCATGTCCTTTGCAGAGCATGTCCTTTGCAGAGCATGTCCTTCCCAGAGCATGCCCTTCCCAGAGCATATCCTTTGCAGAGCATGTCCTTCCCAGAGCATGTCCTTCCCAGAGCTTGTCCTTCGCAGAGCATCTCCTTCCCAGAGCATCTCCTTCCCAGAGCATGTCCTTTGCAGAGCATGTCCTTTGCAGAGCATGTCCTTTGCAGAGCATGTCCTTTGCAGAGCATGTCCTTTGCAGAGCATGTCCTTTGCAGAGCATGTCCTTTGCAGAGCATGTCCTTTGCAGAGCATGTCCTTTGCAG
>JBGYPP010000097.1:0-3961 GCA_041838515.1 Acetatifactor sp.
CCTCCCTCCAGCGCAAAATGCCTAAATCCCACAAAAATCTGGCTCCACAGCCCGGACTCCCCATCTATGCGCAGCTCCAGACGGTAGAGGTAGGGATGCTCGCTGCTCCAGGGCCGCACACCCTCCAGGGAGGCGGATAATGCCAGATGCCGGCACCTCTTTGACCAGTCCTCCCCCTCCTTGGACAGAGAGTCAAATTCCACCCCCGTCTGCCAGACCAGGACATCCTCCCCCTGCTGCTCCTCCAGTCCGGGGTATAGGTAGGGGCCGTACAACGCCGCCTCCAGCCGCCCCCTGCCCTCCAATTGCAGGCCCAGACCCAGCCTGCCCTGGGAGGCCTGACAATCGTAATCCTGCTCCAGCCGTATATCCCAGAGCGCCGTACCGGGCAGGGCCTCCAGGTAAACCGAGCGGAACAGTCCGGAAAAGCGCCAAAAATCCTGATCCTCGCACCAGCTCCCGGCCGTCCATTGGCATAGCTCTATGGCCAATTTGTTCTCCCCGGGGCGGACATAGGCGCTGATATCAAATTCGCTGGGGGTAAAGCTGTCCTCGCCATACCCTACATAATGGCCATTGCACCACAGCGAGGCGCCGCTCTCCGCCCCGGCCAGCACCAGCAGCAGCCTATGGCCGGCAAAATGCTCCGGCAGGCGAAAATACCGAACATAGGCGCAGATGCCATTCTCCCTCTGCGGAATCTGCCCCGGCTCCACCGCCTCCCTGCCCTCCCAGGGATATTGGGTGTTGGTGTACTGGGGTCTGCCATATCCCTGGAGCTGGACATGCCCCGGCACCTGTATGGTATCCCAAGAGCCGGCATCAAATCCCTCCTCCCAAAATCCCTCCACAGCCTGAGAGGGATTTTTTGCATAATGAAAATACCACAGTCCGTCCAGGCTCATCCGCAGGCTGCTGGCCCCCTCCTCCATCTCCTGCCGGGAGGCGTAGAGAATATGGGAGGAGCGGGGGCTTTGCACCCCCTCCCGAAAACGCAAAGGATCCCGCCATTTTTTGATTCTGTCATCCATCATACTCAAATCCCCTCTATATTGGCCCGGCTGATTATGCGCTCCCATAGATAATATCCCCATTGCCACTGAGGCTCCACATCGGCAAAGCGCCGCACAGGAAGTATCTCCTCCTCCAGCTCCTCCAGCCTGTCCGTTTCACCGGAGAGATATGCCTGCAGCCGGCCCATGGCGCTGCGCGCCCTGACGGCCACTCCGGCCCAGCGTATATCCAGAGCCTCATATCCAAAGGCCTTATACTCCTGCATCCAGATGGCCTGCCGCATACGGCGGCACTTCTCCGCCAGGGAGGCCACCCTCTCCAGCTCCTCCAGCGCCTTTTCCAGGGCGTTCCGGGCCTCCACATCCTCCGGCCTGGCTTGCCTTCGGCCATAGGCCAGCCGTATATCCAGAGCCAAAGGGGCTTTGGCGGCCAGAAGGGAGGCCAGCGCCTTGTAATACGAAGCCAGGCGGCCCTCCTTGGTCATGCGCCCAGACAGCCTCTGGTAGTAGCCGGCCAGCTCCTCCATGGCCCGGGCCAGGGCCTCCATATCCGCCTCCTCCCCACCCGGACGGCCGGACAGATATCCGGCCAGATCCCGGCTGTACTGCCCCAGGAGGACATCCTCATAGAGCAGCACCTTGGAGGGATTGGCCGAGCGGAGGTTGGCGGCACAGCGGCCTATCTCCAAGCCCTCCTCCAGCCATTGCCTGCCCCCTGCCACATTGTCCAGGAAATCCCACTGCCCGTATACATCCATCTCCTCCCCATAGATAAAGGCAAAGCGCTCCTCCAGCAGCCTGGTTTGGGGAGAGCCGAAGCCCATCTCCCCATAAAGGGCCAGGACCGGCGCGGCGCAGGATATGGGCGTTTCCGCCCCATTGTCCATCCACAGCGTACAAAATACGTGTTCCACAGACTTTTGTTTGCAGGCCTCCAAGGCCTGCCGGCTCTGGGCCAGCGCCCGCCCCAGATTGGGGCTGATACCGTTCCAGGTCCAGGCTCCCCCGGCAAACCAGAGATGGGGGGTGATATTCTGGTGCAGGCTGATATACTCCTCATAAAAGGAGGGCGTATCGTGGTAATAATCCCAGTAGCACAGGGTCAGCCCCTGGGGCAGATCCAGATCCTCCCTAGGCTTGGCTCCAGGCTCTATGCCGTAATAATCCTCCACCCCATAGGCAAAGCGCAGATACATATCCGACCATATGGCCGGCTCCAGCCCCAGACTCTGACACTCCCGGGCCAGCCACTCCATATGCCTGGCCATAATGACCGCCCCCTTTTCATACCCCCTGGCATCCAGCCTTGCTCCCCTGCCCAGGTGGGCGGCCTCATCCATGCCCAGATGCACCAGGCCGGAGGGGAACAGCTGCTTGCAACGGAGAAGCAGGGCGCGGAGCAGCTCCCGCACCGGCTCCTCCTCCACCAGCAATATATCGTCTATATCTTTCCAACTCGCGCAGGCCGGCTGCTTGAGCAGGGAGGGCAGGTGGGCCAATGTCTGTATACAGGGTACCAATTCTATGCCCCACATCTGGCCATACTCCACCAGATCCCCTATCTCCTCCTGGGTATACCTGCCCCTGCCATAGCCAAAATAGGGGTATCCGGGCAGCTCCAGCACATCCTCCAGATATAGGTATAAGCGGTTCATGCCCAGATGCGCCATAGCATCCATCTGGGCGCGCAGCATGGCCGGCCTGGGCACGCCATTGCGGGCGCAGTCGGCCATACAGCCATTGCTGGCAAAGGCCGCCTCCTCCTCTCTCTCCCAATCCCCCTCCATACCATATTGCAATAAGAGGGACAGGCCCCGGAAGAAGTGGACTTTTTGGCTATAGCATATACAGGCCCTCCCCCCGGCCGACTCTATCCTCAGACAGGGGCGCTCCCACTTCCGGGCCTCCAGGGCCAAAAAGGCCTCTCCTCCTCCATGGGCATATTCCCTGGCCTCCAGCATGGCTCTGGCTCCGGCCTGTAGCTCCTCCGGCAGCAGAGAGCAATGGATGATGGGCGCTTTTTCACTGTGAACGGACATTTCCTCCCTCCTTTCTCCAAGGAAAAGGCCCGCAGAACTGGATTCTGCGGGCCTTTGGCCTTGTGGGCTTATCCCCAAAACAAACCCCAGCCGTGCCTAGCTACTGTACAAACAATTCCCCGTCTATGCGATTTTTAGTAACCCAGCTCCTTGGTCTTTTGGTTTACTTCCTCTATCATCTCCTGCAAACCGTTGGCATCGTACTGGGCCTTCAGATCCTCTACCATCTTCTCCACAGGCTCATCACCCATCATCACCTTCAGCAGATCCTCGGAGGGCTTGATGATGAACTTGTCCTTGAGAGGAGTGGACATATAGGTCAGGCGCATATCGAACTCGGGCATAAAGGCCTTCTCCGCCAATGCCACCCTGGCCAGATCCTCCTGCCTATAGGCATCAGAGGGAGCTACGCTGGGATAATTTACATTCCAGCTGGCAAGATTCCACTCTACCATCTCAGACAGGGCCTTGAAAGGATACTTCTCGGATATGCTCACATCCAGAGTGGACTTGTACACGCCGTTCTCCTCGGTGTAATCGCCCTCCAGACCCATGTTTACCAGCAGACGGCCCTCATCGGATACCAGGAAGTCATACAGAGCCAAAATCCTCTGCAGCTTGGCATCGTCCACCTTGGAGGAGATATAGCTCTCAGACCAAGAGGAGCGGAAAACGGGATACGTGGTCTTGCCGTCCTTGCCGGGCAGCAGGGTCAACACCTTGATGTCCTCCCAGATGTCCTTGCCGTCATGCGCCTCGGCCCAGAACTTGCCCAGACGGTGATACTGGCCCTGCACCGTGCCGGCGGCCAGAATAGCTGCGGACTGTCCGGTCAGGAACTTATCGTATGCGGTCTGCAGCTTGGTCAGAGCGATATCGGCCTCGATGGTACCCTCTTTGTACATATCC